>CANFRV010000007.1 GCA_947449575.1 Flavobacteriales bacterium | reverse complement strand
CAGAATACGATCCGCAACTTCAACTGAAATTTAGTAGTTCATAAAATGTAGGGGGCTTACTTTTCAATTTCATCAATAAGTTCCAATAAAATAAAGTATTTCTGTGAGTAAAAGGATTAATTCATATTTTTATCGGACACTAGTGATTTTATTTATTACATTTTTAATATGGATAACCAGCCTTTTTAAAAAGAGAAAAAACAATAAGATTAAGAATTATTATTTATCTAAAAAGGAATGTAATATTTTGGCATCCGAAGAAAGTGAAAACTCATTAACTATAAAGTTTGATGATAAACAAATTGAGGTCGGTAAACTTTTTCTGCCCTTCTCAATTGAAGATTGTATCCAAATAATAAATCATGATAATTATCTAAAAAATTCTACAAGCGAAGGTGAAAAAATCGAAAATAGATCTCAAATTTCTGCTAATAATGAGAATGATGAAGTTGTTGAAAGTACTTCTTCGTTCATAGACATAACTGAAAAATACGAAAGTCAAAACACAAGTAATTTCCCATTATTGATTTTATTTTCAATTCTTTTATTGCCCTTAGGTTTTGTTTTTTCTTTTCTCTATGCATATCTAATGTGGTATATCCCGTTCCCATATTTCAATTTTATTATTGCAGCGGTATTCGGAGTTATTATAGGATTTATTTTCCCAATAAAATTGAGTAAATGCACAAATTCAAAGGTTGCAATTATTTCAGTTTTAACATTTACTCTTATTTGTCACTATTTTGGTTGGATAACATGGATGGACCTATTCATAAACCAAAGTGATTTAATTGAAATTAACCAACCAAAAAGTCCAATATCTTCAATCGTTCCAAGTTCCTCAAATTTGGATCAAATAATATATATGTTTAAGAATCCCTCAATATTTTTAAACATCATTCCTATAGTTGCTCGAGATGGATATTTTAGTGTTTTCTCTTTTATACCAAAAGGCTTCAGTTTATATTTAATTTGGTTAATAGAATTAGCAACAATATTATTCTTTTCTGCATTTACATCCTACGAAAGATCAAAAGAACCTTTTAGTGTTGAAAAAAATAGTTGGCTAAAATCGTTTAAAATCCAGCTAACATATATTTCTCTCATAGATAAGTTAAATGAAGCATTAAAAGTTGGGGATAATAAATTCTTTGAGGATTTAATTTTTCCTGAAAAGGAAGATGGTTATTCTGAAATTGAAATTTGGCATCTAGATGATGAACAAGCATATATTAGTATAAAAAATTATAAGAAGAGAATTGATGAGAAAGGTAAAATGAAATTTGATGAACAAGAATTGATTAAATATGGAAAAATTAATCATGAAATAGCCCGCACATTAAAAAGTAAATTATAACATAATGTAGTCAATTTAGCTAGCCTCAGTCGAAACATAATTTTACAAGCGTCTACATGTAAAAAGCAACTAGAAAAGAGTTCAGATTTCAGTCTCATTTAAGCGTAATAATTTCCAAGTGTGATAAATAATAGACTTGTAAAAAGAATAATTTCTTATTCTATCAATATTTTATAGCGTTTTTTGTAGTTTTAAACACTAATGATTCGACTAACTTAAAATAATTATTCAATCCCTTCAAAATATGGGAAATTTCATTAGTATTAGTTCTTTTTTAATTCAATGGCTTAAGTAGAAGGAGCTCTCGTTTTTATTAAATACAAAAAATTATCTTAAGCTTTTTCTTTAACTAATTCGCAAATTCCAAATTTAGCTCGGCATACAGTCACAATAGCCATTTTTTGAAAAAATAAAAGTACTTTTATATTTGAAATTTATAAGAGTAAATAGTATGGGAACTATTAGAAAAAATGACATTTTTTGTAGTTATTATTTGATTTTTTCAATGAATCTGATGTAAAATCAGCCAGTTGATTTTTTCTTTATTTTTCCACTTTTTATTTGTATTTTTCCATTTTTCAAATACTAAATCTATGACTTTATTGATAGCATCTATTACTCCCGTATTAATTTTTCTCTATTTAATATTCAGAAAAGATAAAAATAAAGAGCCAATTAGTTTGTTGGCTAAATGTTTCTTCGGTGGATTTATATCAATAATTATAACTTTACTTATCGACATTCCTATTATGTCGCTAGGACATTTGTTCCAAACGCCCTTTTTAAAATCTTTTTTTGACTCTTTTATTGTAGCAGCAATTCCTGAAGAATTCTCGAAGTTTATTATTTTATATTGGATCATTTGGAAAAGTAAATTTTTTGATGAGCATTATGATGGAATCGTTTTTGCTGTTTTTGTTTCACTGGGATTCGCTTTGGTAGAAAATATTGTGTATGTTTTCGAACATGGTATGCGAATTGCATTTTTTAGAGCCATTCTAGCGGTTCCCGGTCATGGTTTATTTGCTGTAGCAATGGGCTATTTTCTATCAAAAGCAAAATTAAAATTCGATGGTGATCATAAACGATATTTAGTACTTAGTTTACTGGTGCCAATGCTAATGCATGGTATATATGACTTTATTATAATGTATGCCAATGATTTATCAAAAACGAATACCGTTTTTTCAGGAGTTCTCTTCATTATTTTTCCTTTTTTTATAATATTTCTGTGGCGTTTTGGAATACAAAGGATAAAAATATCTATTCAGAAGAGTATCTTAAAGCAAGATTATTTATTTAAAAAAACAATAAAATACATATGAAAAAACGGAAACTTTTACTTCTTTATTTAATCCTTCAAGGGGTATTTCCATATGCGAATTGTCAATTTTATCCTGTTCCAGAACAAGTGATTGACATGCGCGTTTTGACTAAAAAAGACGATCAACTTCCTGTAAAATCCTTTAGTATTTCTAAATTAATAACGGTAAAGGAATTTAACGAATACTTATTGTCGGTAAAAGAAGATTCAACATCTGCATTTTATCAATCGCAAGTACCAAAGTCAATGCAAATTAGTGAAAAACTCATTCAAACAATCTTAAATAGTAAAGAATTGCAGGATCAACCTATGCCAGGGGTTTCTTGGAACGTTGCACGTAATTACTGTGCTTGGTTGAGCGAAAAGTCAAAAAGGCAAGGACTTAACTTCACGTATGATCTTCCTTTGGTTTCTGAATTAATCGCGTTTCGGCTATTTTACAAAACGGATACACCCAATGAATTCGAATCTTGGACGTTAAATGCGTATGATGAAAGCATACTCGAATTATCAAAAATAGTTGATTACCAATACCAATATGATGCGCAGAATTCAGACCCTCCAGTAATGAAGAGGAAAGTTATTTTTGGAGGATCATATCATATGGACTTTGTTCCTAACGCGAAAAACGATTATTTTCAATATGAATATCAGGACAGTTCATCGAGATATGTTGGATTTAAAATAGTTCGAAAGTTGAATTTCACCGGAAATCAAAATTATAATTTAAAAAATTCTGTCGTGCAGTTTGGGACGAAAAACAATCGATTAAATGGTCTTTATGTAGAAAAATATAAAACGGGCCAAAGCAAAGTAGTTGGTGAGTTTTATGATGGTCAAAGAATTGGTATTTGGTCCGTTTTTGATACGAATGGGATCTTAAAAATTCAACGTGAATACTCAGGGGATAAAAATTGCCAATTTGTATATCCTATTTCAGAGCATCCATATAAAAAGATATATGAAATGTATCCAAATTATACTTTGAAGCGGAATATGGATCAATATTATCCATATTTATATGTCGAAGAACGCGCGGTGCAATTTTCATCTCGGTTTTGGAGGCAATTAACGAAAGAAAATGAAGCAGAATTGTTTCGTGCTGTCGATTTTCAAATGTTGGTGACCGACCTTTTAAAAAGTAATGTAAAATGGTATTTATACGGTAGTCAAGGAAATTTTCAAACCTTGATTGAAGGTAATGATTTGGTTTCCCTCACTTCTGAATGTGCAACTTGGGATTATAGTCGAATTGAAATTAAAGAAGATTTCTTTTTTAATAAAGATATGTTACTGAGTGACACAAGACAATTAGGAATCAATTTCTACAAGAACAAAGAAGACAAAATCCCAAGCTATTCGCTTTATTATCCATATGTAAGAAAAGAGTTAGCTAGGATAAAAATGAATATAAACGGATTAAATGAAATTAAAAATTTAGATGATTTTTTCTTTTTCAACGGTTATCGTGGTAAAATTGTGAATAGTACTAGCTATAATAAAATAGTAAAAGAAAAGGGTGATCAAGTGGACTGGTATTTAGAAGTTGAAAAAATCTCTTCAGAGCATGATAATTGGATCTTTTTTGGAAGATAAATTGGGTGCAAAAATACTATATTTGACAGTCAAAATATATTTCCTTGATTTTATTATGGGTTTTAGCTATTAAGGATTCTTTTGGCAGGTTTTTGCATACCACTTCAAATCATTACCTTTACACCAGATTTAAAAAATCAATGATAAAAGAAAAACAAAATATTCGAAATCTGACTTTTAGCGAACTCACTCTCATCTTAGAGAAATTGGGGGAAAAATCATTTCGCGCAAAGCAAGTTTACGAATGGCTGTGGCAAAAAAATGCAACCACTTTTGAAGACATGACGAATCTGGGATTAGGGTTGAGACAAAACCTAGAAAAGACTTTTTTCATTGATAAAATAACATTAGATGATCAACAAATAAGTTCGGATAAAACAATTAAATGTGCTTTTTCTGTAGGAGCAGGAAAAGTAGTAGAAGGAGTTTTAATTCCCACTACATCGAGAACAACGGCATGTATTTCTTCCCAAGTTGGATGTTCTTTATCATGTACGTTTTGTGCAACTGGTAAGCTAAAACTAATGCGTAATTTAACTGCTGGTGAGATCGTTGACCAAGTTGTTTATCTGAGAGATCAGGCCGAAAGTCGATACAATGCGCCACTTACAAACATTGTGTATATGGGAATGGGCGAACCTTTATTGAATTATAAAAATGTGGTTCGTTCTTGTGAAATTTTAACTTCAAAAGAAGGGTTAGCCATGTCTCCAAGAAGAATTACTGTTTCTACTGCTGGTATTGCTAAAATGATAAGGCAATTAGGAGATGATGAGGTGAAATTCAATCTTGCGCTTTCTCTGCACGCCGCAAATGACAAAAAGAGAAGTCAAATAATGGAAATAAATGACAGTAACGATCTCGCAACTTTGTCGGAGGCACTTATTTATTTTCATGAAAAAACAGGCACGCGGGTTACTTTCGAATACATCATTTTCAAGGATTTTAACGATAAATTAGAGGATGCTCAGGAACTTGCCGAATTTGCTAAATGTGTCCCTTGCAAAATAAACATTATTGAATACAATCCTATTGATGAAGGTGGGTTTCAACAAGCTTCCATTGAGAGAGTTAACTCATTTGCAAAATTTTTAGAAGACAGAAATCTAATCGTCCATGTGCGAAGAAGTCGTGGTAAAGACATTGATGCTGCTTGCGGCCAATTAGCAAATAAGAACAAGGCAATATCTGATGAACATCGCACACTGAAATAAAACATTACACGTATTTTTTATTTATATTTGTACTGTATGATGACGGTAAATGAAATAATGGCTCCAATCAATTTGGAAATGAACGAATTTGAAGTTCGTTTCCGTGAAAGCATGAGGTCAAAAGTTCCGTTACTTGACAAAATAACACATTACGTTATCAAAAGAAAAGGGAAGCAAATGCGACCTATGTTTCTATTTCTCTCCGCCAAAATGTTGGGCGATATAAATGACAAAACGTATGATGCGGCTTCGTTGGTTGAACTTTTGCACACCGCATCACTTGTTCATGATGATGTTGTAGATGATGCAAACGAGAGAAGAGGTTTCTTTTCCCTGAATGCTCTGTGGAAAAATAAAATAGCTGTTCTTGTAGGCGATTTTATGTTATCAAAGGTTCTTCTTCTTTCAATAGAAAAAAATAATATTCGACTCTTAGGGATTGTTGCGCGCGCGGTGAGAGAAATGAGTGAAGGAGAATTATTGCAAATAGAAAAGGCAAGAAGGCTAGATATCACTGAAGAAATATATTTTGATATTATCCGTCAAAAGACAGCTTCCTTATTATCAACTGTTTGCGAATCAGCTGCAGTTTCAGTGGATAGGGAAGATCAAGCTGAAAATATGCGCTCTTTTGGTGAATTAGTAGGTTTAGCGTTTCAAATAAAAGATGATATTTTTGACTACGGATCACCCGGAAATATTGGAAAACCAACGGGTCTAGATATTAGAGAACGGAAAATGACGTTACCAATTATTTATACCTTAAACATCTGTGATAAGGCAACGAAAAAAGAATTAATCAATATCGTCAAAAATCATAACGAAGAAACAAAATACGTCAAAAGAGCGGTCGAATTAGTTATCCAAAATGGCGGAATCGAATATGCACATAGACGAATGATGGAACTAAAAGATGAGGCATTAATCTGTTTAGAAAATATTCCAGAATCAGCTGCGAAATCAGCACTAATAGGCTTGGTAGAATATACAACACAAAGAGAAAAATAAATCAAAATATGAATTAAGCCATGAGCGAAAAACGTCCCAAAAAAAGATGAATTTCAAGATGGCGATTCACTAGGTGGCTGCTAGCGCGGTCCAGATGACATTAAAAATAAAATACAATATATATGAAGATAATTGCTTTTTTTTGCTTGCTATTTGTAGCAGTATCCTGTTCGGAAGAACCTAAAAAAGAACAAAAAGAAAAAGAAGAATCTACTGAACAATTAGAGGAATATAAAAATGGGATTTATACAAAATATTATCCTGGGAAGAAAAAAATTCAAATTAGAGGAGCGCAAGACGCCAAGAAAGTGCGCAGTGGAAAATGGGTTTTACTATCTCCGACAGGAAAGGAAATGTCAGTTACTTATTTTGAAAAAGGCTTAAGAGAAGGGTATTCATTCGTAAAACATCCAACTGGAACGATGAATTATTATGGAGAATATTTGCATGATAAGCAAATTGGAATTTGGAAATACTATGACGATAAGGGTAATTTTTTGCGAGAAGAAAATTACGGAACAGATGGACAAATAATACGTTAAATGGCTAAAATTCCCCCGCACATTATTGAAGATATTATGCAAACTTCTCGCATTGAGGAGGTGATAGGGGAATTTGTGAATTTGAAAAGAGCTGGAGCAAACTTAAAGGGATTAAGTCCATTTACTGATGAAAAATCTCCGTCATTCGTTGTTTCTCCTGCCAAGCAAATATTTAAATGTTTTTCAACTGGGAAAGGAGGTACAGTTGTTACTTTTTTGATGGAAAAGGAGCACTTTTCGTATCCCGAAGCCTTGAGATGGTTAGCGGATAAATATTCCATTCAATTGCCTGAAGATTTACCTGCGACTGCCGAAGAAATGGCCGCAAATACAGAAAGAGAAAGTCTACATATTATCAATGAATTTGCGAAAGAGTACTTCTCAAAGAACATGCACGAGTCTGAAGAAGGTAAAGCAATTGGTTTATCTTATTTTGAAGAACGTGGCTTTAGAGCCGATATTGTGCAAAAATTCCAATTAGGTTATTGTTCTAATAAAAGTGATGAATTCACAAAAGCTGCTTTAGCCAAGGGATATAAATTAGAATATTTAGAAAAAGTTGGTTTAGTCAAATCAAAAGATGATCGACATTTTGATTTTTTTAGAGGGAGAGTCATGTTCCCTATTCACAGTGTTTCAGGACGAACTTTAGGATTTGGTGGAAGGACCTTGATCACGGATAAAAAGATCGCAAAATACTTCAATTCGCCAGAAAGTATTATCTACAATAAAAGTGAAATATTGTACGGACTTCACTTTGCAAAAGGGGATATTGTAAAGTACGATAACTGTTTTCTTTGTGAAGGTTATACCGATGTAATCAGTATGTATCAAGCTGGAATACAAAATGTTGTATCTTCATCAGGTACCTCACTGACGAAAGATCAAATAAAATTGATTCGGCGCTATACGCACACGATTACCATTTTGTATGATGGCGATGCTCCTGGAATCAAGGCGTCTTTCAGAGGAATTGATTTAATTTTAGAGGAAGGATTAAATGTAAAAGTGGTCTTATTTCCTGAGGGCGAAGATCCTGATTCTTTTTCAAAAAGTGTCAGTTCTAGTGTTTTAGAAGAATATATTAAAGATCATACGCAAGATTTCGTATCCTTTAAAACCGATATTCTGCTGAAGGATAGTCAAGGAGACCCGATTAAAAAAGCAGAATTAATTCGAGAAATCATTCATTCAGTTGGATTAATTCCGGATCAAATCACCCGTTCAGTGTATTCAAAAGATATTGCAAAGCGCTTTGAAATGAGCGAGGAAATTGTCACGAACGAACTGAATAAACTTCGAAAAGGAGTAATCGCCAAGCAGTTTAATGAACCAGAAATAAGAGATTTACCCATTGGAGTTGAGCCTGTTGATCATTCTCAAGGAAGTAGAATACCAGAAGTTGACCTTTTTGATTTTAATGAACGTGACTTGATTCGAAAAATGATCAAATATGGCCCCTTTGCCATTGAAACGGAGCAAATTACTGAAACAGGAGAAAAACAAAAAGTGGAAACAAGTGTTGTGGAGTTGATTTGTCATGAACTTCACAAAGATGAATTATTCTTTGAACATCCATTATACAATAGATTGCATAAAATTATGGTGGATGGGTTGACGGATAATATTTTATATAAATCTAGCTTTTTCTTGCGGCATGAAGATCAAGAAATTGTTATGTTCGTCAGTGAAATTGAATCTGAAGAACATGAACTAAGCCCGCAATGGCTGTCAAAGCATCAGATAGAAACAAATACGGAATTGGATAAATTAAACGTGGCAATTATGGGTGCCATCTATTCCTTCAAAGCAGGTAAAATAAAAAAGAGAATTCTAGAAATTTCCAAAGAATTGATGGAAATTGATAAAAATATTAATAACCCTTATTTTGACGAAGAAAAATTTACTGATTTATTATCAGAACAAATAGCTTTGACAAAAGTTGATATCATGCTATCTGAAAAACTGGGTAGAATAATACATTAATAGTATGTTTAGAGAAACGTTATTTGAATTAGGCCCTTATAATTTCTGTTTTTGGAATATTATCTTGCTGGCAATAATCATTTTTGGTGCTTCTATGTTGAGAAGGTTCATTCATAAATTATTGAAAAGATTATTAAACAATGCAAATATTAGAGTTGATGGTCAAAAAATTACCTGGCTGCGATTATTAAGTCAAGTTGTTTATGCGTTTGCTTTTTATGTTGCCGTTTTGTCTTTTAGGATCAATAATGAACACGTCACTTTTACTGATTTTTTAGATTACAAATACAACATTACAAAAAAATTCAATTTTAGTTTCTATCATATTTTAACCATTCTTGCTATTTATTTTGGAGCTAAAATTTTGGTGAATGTGACAAAACTTTACATCTCAAAGAAATTCAAAGAAAACAATGATCAGAATTTAGGATCAGAATATGTGTATGTTCAATTGGCAAAATATGTCATCTATATCTTTTCCTTTTTTCTCTGTTTAAAAGCCCTAGAAATTGAAATCGCAATTCTTTTGACAGGTTCTGCGGCATTGCTTGTCGGAGTTGGATTAGGTCTTCAAGATGTTTTTAAAGATATGTTTTCAGGTATCATTTTATTATTTGAAGGAAATGTGAAAGTTGGTGATATTGTGGAAATGAATAACTCTGGAATGACTGAACCTATCATCGCCAAAATTTTAAGAATAAATATTCGAACTACGCAAATTGAAACGCGTGAAGGAAATGTATTAATTATTCCCAATAATAAATTAACGCAAGAGCACGTTGAAAACTGGTCTCATGGTTCAGAATTGTCTCGCTTTAAGATTTTTATGGTAATTTCCTATGGCACAGATACCGAACTTGTTAGTCGTATATTGAAGCAGGCTGCGATGAGTCATCCAAAAGTTAAAAAATCTCAACCAGTCATCGTTCGACTTGCCAATTTTGGTGAAAACGGAATGGAAATGGAATTATTGTTTTGGGCTGATCAAAGTTGGGATATTAATAATTACAAATCAGAAATAAGAATGGAAATAGATCGCTTGTTTAGAGAATATAAAATTGTTATTCCTTTTCAGCAGAGAGATATACATATTATAAATAAAGAGGTGAAGTAATTTTAATTTACTCTTTTACAGGATTTTGAGATTCTGTTCATTACAAATATTTATTACTCCCAAATAATAAATAATTTGAAGTAAAAAAGCAGTGCATTTTCTGTCAAGGTAATTATGAATAAGATTCTTCAGAAATTAATCTACATCAATCCAAAAGCAACTTTTTGTACATTTGAATAGTATTTTCTAAACCAAAATACAGAGCGTCTGAAATCAATGCATGACCGATCGAAACCTCCACTAATTGTGGGATTTTAGATTTAAAAAACTTCAAATTTCGCAGACTTAAATCGTGGCCTGCATTTATTTCCATTCCTAATTCTGTGGCATAATTCGCAGCTTTCACATATTCTTGAATTGCCTTTTCAGGATTTTCCGGAAACTCATCCGCGAAGGGCCCAGTATATAATTCGATTCTATCCACTCCTGTTTTTGCAGCGTATTCGATGTTTTGAAGGTTTGTGTCAATGAAAATCGAACTTCTTACCCCCATTTCACGAAATTGTTGAACTAAATCAGTTAGTTGAATTTGATTCTTTTTAGTATCCCAACCAGCATTAGAAGTTAAAACATTTGGCGGGTCAGGAACTAACGTAGCTTGAGCAGGAACAGTCGTGTTGATTAAATCCATAAAACGTTGATCAGGATATCCTTCAATATTAAATTCGGTTTTTACTACTTTTACTAAATCGTATACATCCTGCTGAGTAATATGACGCTGGTCTGGACGAGGATGAACGGTTATTCCATCTGCCCCAAAACGTTCACAATCAATCGCCACTTGCACAACATTTGGAGTATCGCCTCCTCTTGCATTGCGAATTGTGGCTATTTTGTTAATGTTAACACTCAGCTTTGTCATTTTAATTATATTTTTTTGTGAATCAAAAGTACATACTTCGAAAGTAATTTACTAATTTGGCGACTACAATGAAAGCATTAGAATTAATATCAGATGAGATTCCCCCATTAACTCACACAGATACAGGTGAAAAGGCCTTGAGATGGATGGATGAATTTAAAGTTTCTCACTTGCCAGTTTTGAAAAACGGCAATTTTGTAGGGGTTATTTCAGAATCAGATATTCTGGATAAATTAGATTTGGAAGATACTTTGGATAAATTATTCGATCATCTTCCTCGTCCTTATGTTTTTGAAAATGCTCATATTTATGAAGTCCTTGCAAAGATTTCTGAAGGAAAATTAAGCATACTTCCCGTTTTAGATGCGCAAGAAAAATATTTAGGATGCACAAGTATTCATCATCTTATTACTTTAATTGCAAACACTGGAAGTATCAAAGAAAGTGGAGGGATTCTTGTATTGGAAGTGAATGCCGTCGATTATTCTATGGCTCAAATTGCACAAATCATTGAAGGAAATAATGCGAAAATTTTAAGTTCCTATATTATGTCTCCCTCAGACTCTAAAAAATTGGAGGTGACATTAAAAATAAATATGCTTGAATTGAGCAGTATAATTAGAACATTTGAAAGGTATGATTACGTGATCAAGGCATCATTCCAAAAAAGTAGTGGTGATGATGACGTACAATTTCGTTACGATGCATTAATGAATTATTTGAACTTCTAATCATGAAAGTTGCTATTTACGGTAAAAAGATAAATAAGCAAAATGCTCCTTATTTTGTTCATTTTTTATCGATATTAAAAAATTATGGGTGGAATCCTATACTTGAAAAAGAATTAAAAGAGCAATTAGTTAAAAAAGTTGGAATAAGCGATCATTATGAAGTTTTCTCCACAAGAGCAGATTTAAAAACAGGTATTGACTTAGCTTTTAGTATCGGAGGTGATGGTACATTTATAAAAACAGTAAGCTATATCCGGGATTCAGGAGTGCCAATTCTGGGTATTAACACCGGTCGATTGGGGTTCTTAGCTAATATCTCTATTGATAAACTTGACGAAACAATGGAGCTAGTTCGTCAGAAAAATTATGTTTTCCAAAAACGTTCGCTTTTAAAGATAGAAACTGAAAGTAATATTTTCGGAGACGAGAATATTGTCTTAAACGAGGTGACTTTGCATAAAAAAGATACTGCATCCATGATTACGGTGCATGCTTCTTTGGATGGGAATTATTTGAATTCTTATTGGGCTGATGGACTAATTGTCGCTACACCGACAGGATCTACTGCTTATAATTTAAGTTGCGGAGGACCAATTGTAACGCCTGGTTGTCAAATACATTTATTAACGCCTATCGCACCCCATAATTTAAATGTGCGACCAATGGTAGTGCCAGATCATTTACCCATCAAATTAAGTGTTGAAGGAAGAGAAAGAAAATACCTTATCAGTTTAGATGGAAACTCAAAAAGTATTCCACAAGGTGAAGAGGTGACGGTTAAGAAAGCAGAATTCATGATTAATGTTATTAAGTTTGAAGACAATAATTTCTTGGATACAATTCGTAATAAAATGTTGTGGGGACTGGATAAAAGGAACTAAAGGATTCATTTATAGATAGATTAATATCATCTTTATTGTCTAAAATAATTGAAATTAAATAAATATAAATCTATTTTATTGAAACTATTTGATTAAATTAGAGAATAAGTTAAATTTATTAATTTCAAAATGACATCAAAAAATCAAATAAAATCAGGGATTTACAAGGAATCGATTCAGCAAACTATTTTTGAAAAAATCAAAGAATTTGATGAAAATGGAAATGAATTTTGGGGAGCAAGAAAACTTTAGAAAATTTTAGAATATTCAGAATTTAGGCATTTTTTGCCTGTGATTAATAAGGCGAAGAAAGCGTGTATTAATAGTAGGCAACTATTAACCGATCATATCGAGGAATACCTCGAGGAGATAGATCATGGAAAAGGAGCTAAAAAAGGTTATTCAAGCTTTAAATTATCGAGATACGCTTGTTATCTAATCGTCCAAAACGCTGATCCATCCAAGGAAGTTGTTGCAACAGGACAAACTTATTTCGCTATTCAAACTCGTTTACAGGAAGTACAACAAATGGAGAACTTCCAAGCTTTAAGAAATGAAGAAGAAAAACGTTTGTACCTGAGAAATGAATTGAAAGAACACAATATAAAATTAGCAGGAACTGCAAAAGTAGCGGGAGTGCTTAGCCATTTGGATTATGCTGTTTTCCAAAATCATGGTTATGAAGGTTTATATGGTGGATTGAATGCAAAAGCAGTTCATTATAAAAAAGGATTAAAGAAAAGTCAACAAATTCTTGATCATATGGGGTCAACTGAATTAGCTGCCAATCTTTTTCGAGCTACTCAAACAGAAGAAAAATTGAAAAGAGATAAAATAAAAGGTAAAGAAATAGCGAATAAAACTCATTTTGAATTAGGGAAAAAGGTTCGTCAGACAATTAAAGAATTAGGAGGGTCAATGCCTGAAAGTTTGCCTATTGAAAAAAGTATTAAATCAATAAAGCAACACAATCAATTAACTGAAAAATCTAATAAAAAATAATTGTAACAACTTATTAAAACCACTTTTTAAAATAAATTTTCTTGCTTCATATAAAATTACTATCTTAGCCAAAATCTTTAAAGGGGTGCCTTTGAATGTTTATTAAAAACAAGCAAAAGCTGAGATTATACCCAATAAACATCATTCCAAAAAGTTTGATGGTTTATGAACCAGATCAGGATAATGCCTGCGTTGGGATTGGTAATGTTTTACAAATAGTAGCAATTTCCCCTTTGTTGCTATCGGTTAAACGAAAAAGAAACTTCAAATGGAGATAACATTGAACGATGTTAAAAAACAAATAGCAATAGAAAGTTCACTTGCTGTTCTCGCTAATATCGAAATTGGTGAACATCAAAATGGTGTTGCAATTGCCGTGAATGGTGCTGTTGTTACTAGGTTAGAATGGGAAACTTATTTCCTAAAACAAAATGATAACATTTTGATTATTAGAGCAACACAAGGAGGGTGAAGTGGAGGATTGACATTAGACATATCGATGTTAGATGCTTAGAAATTAGATAATAGACTTTAAATAAATAGTGAAAATATCAAGAGGTGTGAACACATTGTGGCTGCTTCTGAAGAAATGACATTTAAAACAAATAAAACAGGTATGAAAAAAGAAGATAAATTACCGACAGAACATTCGATTAGTACAACTCCATTTCCAAATTCTAAAAAGGTTTTTGTACAGGGTGAAATTCATGATATTCAAGTTGCTATGAGAGAAATTTCATTGGGCGACACAGAAAGAAATGGTAAACCCGTTGAAAAAAACGCTCCTGTTGTGGTGTATGATACAAGTGGTCCTTATACCGATGTTAACGCTAAAATTGACATCAAACTAGGTTTACCGAAATTACGTCAGCAATGGATTTTAGACCGAGGAGATATTGAACAGTTGGATGAAATTTCTTCTGAATATGGACAAAAAAGATTGAATGACTCATCATTAGATCATTTGCGATTTGAGCATTTAAAAAAGCCTCTACGCGCCAAGAAAGGTCATAATGTGAGCCAAATGCACTATGCTAAAAAAGGGATTATCACCGCAGAAATGGAATACATTGCCATTCGTGAAAATCAAATGATTGACAAAATGAACTCTATTGGGCATCAACATCCTGGTAATAGTTTCAATGCCAATATTCCTGCTTCTTACATTACACCCGAATTTGTTAGAGATGAGGTAGCGATGGGTAGAGCAATTATACCCAACAACATCAATCACCCAGAAAGTGAACCGATGATTATTGGAAGAAATTTCTTGGTAAAAATAAACGCTAATATTGGAAATTCAGCTGTTTCCTCAAGTATAGAAGAAGAAGTGGAGAAAGCAGTTTGGGCTTGTCGTTGGGGTGCTGATAATATTATGGATTTATCTACGGGTAAAAACATTCATGAAACACGTGAATGGATTCTACGTAATTCCCCAGTTCCAATCGGTACTGTTCCAATTTATCAAGCATTAGAAAAAGTGCATGGGAAAGCAGAAAACTTAACGTGGGAAATTTTTAGAGATACATTAATTGAGCAAGCAGAGCAAGGTGTAGATTATTTCACCATTCATGCAGGTGTTTTATTGCGTTATGTTCCTTTGACCGCTAAACGGGTTACTGGAATTGTTTCTCGTGGTGGTTCTATCATGGCTAAATGGTGTCTAGCTCATCACAAAGAAAATTTCTTGTATACGCATTTTGAAGAGATTTGTGAAATTATGAAAGCGTACGATGTTGCTTTTTCATTGGGAGATGGTTTGCGTCCAGGTTGTATAGCAGATGCAAATGATGCCGCTCAATTTGGGGAATTAGAAACGTTGGGTGAGTTAACGAAAATTGCTTGGAAACATGAGGTTCAAACAATGATCGAAGGCCCAGGACACGTTCCTATGCATTTGATAAAGGCAAATATGGACAAACAATTACAAGAATGTCAAGAAGCTCCTTTTTATACATTAGGACCATTAACTACAGATATAGCACCGGGATATGACCATATTACTTCTGGAATTGGAGCAGCAATGATCGGATGGTTTGGTTGTGCTATGTTATGTTATGTTACGCCAAAAGAACATTTAGGCCTGCCCAATAAAAAAGATGTAAAAGATGGTGTTATCACGTATAAAATTGCTGCCCATGCTGCCGATTTAGCAAAAGGTTTCCCAGGTGCGCAAGTGAGAGATAATGCCTTAAGTAAAGCGCGTTTTGAATTCCGTTGGAATGATCAATTCAATCTTGCTTTGGATCCAGATACAGCCAGAGAATTTCACGATGAAACGTTACCGGCTGAAGGGGCTAAAATTGCCCATTTTTGTTCGATGTGTGGGCCAAATTTCTGCTCGATGAAAATTACGGAAGAAGTGAGAGAGTACGCAGAAAAAAATGGTGTAATTACTGATGATGCATTTGAAGAAGGGATGAAAGAAAAAGCAAGTGAGTTTTTAAATTCAGGATCTGAAATTTATTCGTAAACACGATGAAATTAATAGTTATTTCAAGTCCTACAGCTCTTAAAAAAGAAGCGAGTCTCATCAATGATTTATTTGATGCAGGTTTGTCGATTTTTCATTTGCGTAAACCCAATTCAACAGGACTTGAAATTGCGACGATTCTAAAAGATATTAAACCCCAATACTTCTCGCGAATTTCATTGCATCAACATCATCAACTAGCAGGAAATTATCCAATAATACGGCTTCATTTTCCAGAAAAAGAAAGGTTGCGAACAGCAGATTTGAAAGTAGAGGAATTAATAGCGAATGGCTTTATACTATCGACTTCCATTCATACACAAGTCGACTATGAACATCTTAATAAGCACTTTGATTATTCATTTATTGGCCCTGTATTCGATAGTTTATCCAAAAAAGAGTATTTGGCAAGTAAAGAAGAATTTAAACAAGTAGAAAATAAGAACATCAAGAGAATTGCCCTTGGAGGAATATGTTATGAAAATTTCCGAAAAGTGGCAGAAATGAATTTTGATGGGGCAGCAATCTTAGGAGCAATTTGGAATGAACCAATCGATGCAATCAAAAATTTCATAAAAATACAAGAGGTTCAGCAACAAATCATTCAACTCGAATCACAAAATGTATAGTAAAATTCAATACATATCGCAAGGAGCAACAAGTGAGGACCAAATTGACGCTATAAGTTCGGTTTTAGATGGCGGGTGTACGTGGATTCAGCTAAGATTCAAAAATACGTCAGCAGCTATTTTTTTACAAACCGCTCTAAAAGTGAAAGCCCTTTGCGAACAATATAGCGCTACTTTGATCATTAATGATAATGTGGAATTAGCCAAAGAAATAGATGCTTGTGGAGTTCATTTAGGGTTAACCGATACCTCAATTGAAAACGCACGAAAAATACTAGGTGCAACTAAAATTATTGGAGGAACGGCAAATACATTAGAGCATGTTTTTCAAAGAATAGATGAAAAATGCAATTATATAGGTCTCGGTCCCTTCCGTTTTACTTCAACAAAAGAAAAATTGAGTCCCATTTTAGGAATTGAAGGATACCAAAATGTCATGAATTCATTAAAGTCAAAGGGGATCGAAATCCCAATTTTCGCCATTGGTGGAATCAAAGTAGAGGATGTAAATGCTATATTAAATACGGGAATATATGGTGTTGCCCTCTCTGGGATGTTAACCAATATCAAAAATCCGACAGAAATAATTACGCAACTTAACAAGAATATATATGCAAGCGCTTAATATTGCAGGACAAGAATTTACCTCTAGACTTTTTCTAGGAACCGGTAAATTTGGGTCTTCACAACAAATGGAAGAAGCTATTATCGCTTCTGGATCGGAATTAGTAACGGTTGCGCTAAAACGAGTTGACTTAGAAACTGACACCGATTCAATTTTATCACATTTACAACATCCACACATTCATCTTCTTCCAAATACATCTGGCGCAAGAAGTGCAAAAGAAGCTGTTTTTGCTGCTCAATTGGCGCGCGAAGCATTGGAAACAAATTGGTTAAAACTAGAAATTCATCCTGATCCTCGTTATTTAATGCCAGATGCTATTGAAACATTGAGGGCAACAGAAGAATTAGCGAAGTTGGGATTCATTATTTTACCATACATTCATGCTGATCCTGTTTTGTGTAAAAGATTGGAAGATGCAGGAACTGCTGCCGTTATGCCTTTAGGATCTCCAATTGGCAGTAATAAAGGATTAAGAACGATCGATTTCTTAGAAATAATTATTGAGCAAAGTAAAGTTCCTGTGATTATCGACGCTGGAATTGGAGCTCCCTCTGATGCTGCAAAAGCAATGGAAATTGGAGCCGATGCCGTGTTGGTTAATACCGCAATAGCCGTAGCGGGTAATCCTGTTGAGATGGCATTTGCTTTTAGATTAGCTGTACAAGCGGGAAGAATGGCCTATGAAGCGAAATTAGGAAATCGATTTAATCAAGCCATAGCGTCAAGTCCATTAACCGCATTTTTAGGAGAATAAATATGAGCTTTACAACGATTTTCGAAGCGCAAGATTGGGAAGAAACTAAAAGCTCAATCTATTCAAAAACTGCAAAAGATGTAGAACAAGCCCTGTGTTCAAGTAAAAAAACGCTCGAAGATTTTAAAGCGATGATTTCTCCCGCCGCTGTTCCGTATTTGGAACAAATGGCGCAAATGAGTAGCGAATTGACAAAAAAGAGATTTGGAAAAACGATACAGATGTATGCGCCAATGTACCTTAGTAATGAATGCAATAACATCTGTACCTATTGCGGTTTTAGCTTTGATAATAAAGTTCTACGTAAAACACTTACGGACAAAGAAATAATACAAGAAATAGAAGCAATTAAAGAGCACCAATTCAATCATATTCTTTTAGTAACAGGAGAAGCAAATCGAACCGTTCATGTCGATTATTTTAAAAATGCATGCGAATTAGTAAAACCTTATTTTGCCAATATTTCGATTGAAGTTCAACCACTAGAAATCGAAGAATATAAAACGATGCACGATGCAGGGGTATATTCTGTCTTAATTTATCAAGAAACGTATCACGAAGAAGTATACAAGCAATACCATCCCAAAGGGAAAAAATCGAACTTTCAATACCGTTTAGAAACACCAGAAAGAGTTGGTGACGCTGAAATTCACAAAATTGGATTAGGCGTTTTACTAGGATTGGAAGACTGGAGGACAGAATCATTTTTTTGTGCCATGCATTTAGAATTTCTTGAAAATAAATATTGGCAATCAAAATTTTCTATCTCTTTTCCACGTTTGCGTCCAGCGGAAGGAAGTATCGAGCCGAATGTTATTGTGACGGATAAAGAATTAGCACAACTTATTTTTGCCTATCGCATTTTCAATGAGAATGTTGAACTTTCGCTCTCAACACGTGAATCAGAAAGTTTTAGAAATAATATCTTATCATTGGGTATAACAAGTATGAGTGCTGGTTCAAAAACAAATCCTGGAGGATATTCAGTTGCTCCCGAATCATTAGAGCAATTTGAAATTAGTGATGAACGAAGTGCTGAAGAAATCGCAGACCTTATTCGTAATTCTGGTTACGAGCCAGTTTGGAAAGACTGGGATAATTCGCTGGTGCAGAATAAATAAAATGTTTCCTTCAAAAGGAAATTCGTGATTCTTCTTCTTTGCTTGTATTTTCAGGTCTTTTCTTATCAAAAAAACATTTTTTTCATTTATTTGATAACTTATCGTGTGTTTATCAAAATAAATAGTGTATTTTTTCACTTTCTAAATGATTGTGATAGGAAATTATTTCTATCTTGTCATTGCTAAAACAAAAACTTATGAAAATCTATACAAAGAAGCCTTTGCTTTTACTGTGTATATTATTTTTTACACAATTTTCTTTTTCACAGATTGACTCAATGAATTGGGTACAAATGATGAAAGACCCTTCTTCAAATTTCTATGATGTTCAAACTGCATTTAATGCATATTGGAATGGAAGAACGATTGAAAAAGGAAAGGGGTACAAACAATTCAAAAGATGGGAAGCATACATGGAACCAAGGGTTTATCCTTCAGGTGACATGAAAATCCCTTCTCAAACCTACACTCAATTTAAAGAATGGGAAGATACGCACCCCGCTTCTCCAACTACAAAAGCATCAGGTGGTGTTTGGACTTCTATGGGACCATTGGGTGTTTCATCAGGAGGAGGCGCAGGCAGATTGAACTTTGTGCGATTTGACCCAACCAACACTAATATTATTTATGTAGGAGCTCCCGATGGAGGGCTTTGGAAATCTACAAATGGTGGATCTACTTGGTCGACGAATACCGATCAACTTTCTACGATCGGTTGTTCTGATATTGCAATTAATCCAACCAATACATTAATCATGTATATGGCAACGGGAGATGGAGATGCTGGAGACAGTTATAGCATTGGAGTAATGAAATCGATCGATGGTGGTTTAACTTGGAATACGACGGGATTGTCTTGGCCAGTGACACAAGGTAAGTTGATTTCAAAACTGTTGATGCATCCTACAACACCTTCCATATTATTAGCAGCTACTAGCGCTGGGATATATAGAACAACAGATTCTGGCGTTACATGGACACTCGTTCAATCTACCAATCGATTTTATGATATGGAATTTAAACCAGGAGATCCGAACACAGTTTACGCTTCTGGATCTGTAATTTATAAATCTACAAATAATGGTGTCAATTGGACTCAAGTAACAAGTGGTATTCCAAGCACAGGAGTTGAAAGAATGGCATTGGGTGTAAGTGCTGCAAATTCTGCTTACGTGTATATTTTGGCAGGAAGATCTTCTGATCAAGGATTATTGGGCATTTATAAGTCAACGGACAGCGGGACCACTTTCACAACAGCAAAAGGACCTACTAGTCCCAATTTATTAGGTTGGGATTCTAACGGGGGAGATGTTGGTGGTCAGGCTTTTTACGATTTAGCCCTTGCTGTTTCTCCAACCAATGCAAATCTTTTACTTGTAGGTGGAGTTAATATTTGGAAATCTGCCGATGGCGGAACTACTTGGGCGCTTAATGCGCAATGGACAGGGTCAGGTGCGCCTTATGTTCATTCGGATCAGCACGATATTGTGTTTCTACCAGGAAGTTCAACCACTTATTTTTCAGCATGTGATGGTGGATTATTTAAAACGACTACTACAGGTTCGAGCTGGACAGACATAAGCGGAAATTTAGCGATCGCTCAGCAATATAGATTAAGTCTTTCTGCAAGTACGGAAGGGACTCTTATTTCAGGACATCAAGACAACGGAATAAATAAATTAGCTGCGTCAAATTGGTCACAAATTAAAGGAGGTGATGGAATGGATTGCATGATTGATCGCACAAGTAACTCGATCATGTATGGTGCATATGTGTATGGAGATTATGCTAGATCCTCGAATGGCGGAAGTACTTGGACGAGCATAAATTCAGGTCTTCCTACAGGTTCTTCCAGTGCGGATTGGTTAAGTGTTTGGCATCAAGACCCTGTGAGTTCAACAACTTTATATGCAGGAGGACGAACTGCTTTATACAAAACAACTAATTCTGGAAGTTCATGGACTTCCACTGGAACTCCTTCAGGATCTGGAAATATAATTGAATTTGCCATTGCACCAAGTAACAATCAAATCATTTATTCCGTTAAAGTAAATGCTATTAGTAAGTCTACCAATGGAGGTGTTGCTTGGACCAATGTTACAGGAACAATCCCTACGACTTCTGCATTTACAAATGTTTCTATTCATAATACAAATCCACTTATCGCTTGGATTACCATTTCTGGCTATAATTCGGCTAATAAAGTCTTTAAAACCATTGATGGCGGGGCTACTTGGACGAATATTTCTACAGGTTTACCAAATGTACCTTGTAACACGATCGTCTTTCAAAATGGATCCACCAATGATCCTGTTTACGTTGGAACGGATGTTGGCGTTTATTTTAGAGACAATTCTGCCGGGTCTTGGGTAAGTTTCTTTGATGGATTGCCGAAGGTATCTGTTCGAGATTTAGAAATATATTACCCAACTTCAAAAATTAGAGCTGCAACTTTTGGAAGAGGCACATGGGAAAATGCGCTATTAACCGTTGGGTCATTCCCTCCAGCTGCAGAATTTACTGGTCCTCAAAATCTTTGTTCAGGATATACAGCAACGTTTACAGACGCTTCAGCATTTGTCCCTACTTCTTGGAGTTGGTCAATTTCTCCTGGAACAGCGGGAGTAGCATGGAGTTATGTTGGGGGTACTAACTCATCTTCTCAAAATATCCAAGTTCAATTCAATACTACTGGAAGTTACACTGTTGTATTAACAGCGACCAACGCGAATGGTTCAAATGCTAATACGAAAACAAATTATATTACAATAACCGGAGGCAGTAGTTTTCCATTACCTTTTTCTGAAGGATTCACTACCACCACATTCCCATCAACAAACTGGTCAATTGTCAACGCTAATGCTTCTGTTACATGGGCAAGATCAACAACTGTTGGAAATACTCCTACTGCAGGAAATTCAGTCTTTTTCAGTAATTTTTCAGTAGATGATTCCGGAAATAATGATGAATTGAGGCTTCCTAAAACTACACTTGCAGGTTTTTCTTCGGCACAACTGAAATTTGATGTTGCCTATGCTCCCTATAGCACCGCCAATTTCGACGGTTTAGAGGTTTTTATTTCCACCGATTGTGGAGGGACATTCACTACCATCTATTCAAAAAGCAATACTACTTTAGCTACCGCAGCTGCAACGACAGCTTCATTTGCGCCAACAACAGCGCAATGGAGAACTGAAACAATAAATTTAAGCACCTATTTAGGTCAAACCAATGTAATTATTGGCTTCCGAAATATCGCTGGCTACGGAAATAACTTGTATTTAGATAATATTAATTTAACGGGGGTGGCAACTGCTGCAGCACCTGTTGCCAGTTACACCGCAGGAACAACAACCATTTGTGCAGGTGGATCCGTTAGTTTTACTAACACTTCTACGAATTCACCGACAACAAATGCCTGGACATTCACTGGAGGAACACCGGCAACTTCTACAGTAACAAATCCAACCATAACCTATAATACAGCCGGAGTATATGCCGTTTCATTAACAGCAACGAATGCAACAGGTACAAACACTTCCACATCACCTGCCTATATTACCGTTGTTGCAAATCCTGCAACACCAACAATAACAGCGAGTGGTCCGATTTCATTTTGTCAAGGTGGAGCCGTGACATTAACTTCTTCTGCTTCTTCAGGCAATACATGGTCAAACAGCGCTTCAACACAGTCCATAAATATTTCGACTGCTGGGACGTATTCTGTAACTGTGCTGAATAGTTCATGCTCTGCTACTTCTGCTTCAGTTCTTGTAACGGTAAATCCTTTGCCAGTAGTGTCGATAAATACATTTCCAACACAGTGTATAAACTGGGCGCCAACAACGTTGACTGGATCAACACCAAGTGGAGGTACTTACTCAGGAATTGGAGTGTCTGCCAATACTTTTTCACCGAGTTTAGCTGGATTAGGGTCACATTATATATATTATTCATTTACTAACAGTAATTCTTGTTCAGCAATAGATTCATCCGCGATTCTTGTTGATGCTTGCGCTGAAATGAGTGAAATTACTTCTACTTCTTTCGAAATATATCCAAATCCGAGCAGTGGTGAAATTAACATTAACAAGAAAAATCAGCAGATAGAGCTCATAAATATTGTTGATGAAACGGGAAGAATAGTGAAAGTCATACATCCAAAAAATGAAACTCAAATAGAATCATTTTCATTAAATGACTTGTCAAATGGTATTTATAAGCTGATTATAAGCTCTGCGAATACTCAAAAAACAATAAAAATTACCCTGATAAGATAGTACTCATACAAAATTACTTCTAAAGGATGTTTATTTATATAAGCATCCTTTTTTTTTGTTTATGAACATTATATAAAAAGAATTGCAGGCTAAAATATTGTGATTTAAAAAACCGCCAAAATTTTCAGTTAACTGACTATAAAAGGAAGTAAAATTGATGAATATCATTCATCATAATGTCTCTTTTGTCCTACTATTGCATTTCATAATTAAGTATATAAAATGAAATTAATAAGCCTTTTCTCAATAAAAAACATTCTATTATTTACACTATTTAATCTGTCTATGTTCTCCTGTGAGGATCAAAAAAAAGCAACTTCTCATGAGGAAAATGATTTTAAAAACAAAGAGAGGTCAAAATTTGAACTAGATACCGTTATTAATTTATTTAATGTCAATAAGCAAAAGTTATCCGAAAAAATAAAAATCGCTATTCATAAGGTAGACGGAAGAATTGATCTTTTAAAAGAAAAAAATAATCACGCAAAGGAAAAAATGAAAAATGAAATCAAGCAAGACATAGAGGAGCTTGAATTTAGAAAAACAGAATTAAAAAAATCGTTAAAAGATCTGAAGACAATAACGAAAGAAAATTGGCGTAATTTTAAAAAAGAAACAGAAATAATAATCGAAAGATTTGAAAAAAAATTCTCTGATGATCACCCAGATGAATCTTGTCAAAAAGCAGATTCAATTCCCTAAATTTTAATAAAATAACAAATGAGTTTAGAGAATAATAAGAAAATAGCTGAAATTTTCAGAAATATGTCTTCTATCTATAAATATTTAGGTGGTGAAAATCGTTTTCGAGCAATAGCATATGGAAAGGGAGCCAAAGTTATTGAAGCACTGCAAGAAGACATTGCTGCATACAAAACAAATCATTTATTGAAAGAGCATAGTGGAATTGGCGAAAGTATGAAAGAAAAAATCGGTGAATTTTTAAAAACAGGAAAAATTGAAAAATACGAAGAATTAAAAAGAATAGTTCCGCATGAATTACTAGATATTATGTCAATTAGAGGTTTTGGACCTCAGACCTTAAAACGGTTACATGATGAATTAAATATTTCAACTAAAAATGAAATTATCGAAGCACTAAAAGATGGATCAATTTCAATGATCAAAGGCTTTGGTCAAAAAAAAATAAATAATTTAATCCTTGGATTGAAATTGCACAAAACAATTGAGGACAGAATGCTGCTCTGGAATGCACTTGAAGTTGGAGACAAAATTGTGGAGAGAATTCGTCTTTTTCCTCAGGTGAAGCAAATTGCCCTTGCAGGAAGTTGTCGACGACGAAAAGAAACGATTGGTGATATTGATATTCTGATTGCCTGCGAAGAAAAGCATCGTGACGAAATAATATCATTTGTCTCCTCCCATGAATTTGCGCAAAAAATACTAGCAAAAGGAGACACCAAAGTGAGTATTATTTTGAAAGGCGTTGATAAACAGATCGATTTTAGAATCGTTAACGAGGATGAATGGGCAACCGCTCTACAGTATTTTACAGGGTCAAAAGAGCATACGATTCATTTGAGATCAATTGCTAAAGAAAAAGGATATAAACTTTCAGAATACAGTTTAACGGCTATAAAAAATGGCGTAAAAATAAATATAAAAACAGAGGAAGACCTTTATCGAACGCTTAATTTTCAATATATTCCAGCGGAATTGAGAGAAGATAATGGTGAATTTGAGTCGGCTTTTTTACGTAAAATTCCTGAGCTAATTTCTCTGGAAGATATAAAAGGAGATATGCATGTCCATAGTAATTGGAGCGATGGAACAAATACCATTGATGAAATTGTAAATCATCTTAGGAAAGAGTTTTCATACGAATATATCGTCATGAGCGATCACTCAAAAGCATCCTCCATCGCAAATGGAATGGACGAAAAACAAATCCTCAAACAAATTTCGTTCATCAAAGAGTTAAATAGAAAAAGGGGCGATAGTTTTGTAAAAACTGGAATTGAAGTCGACATTCTTCCAGATGGATCTTTGGATATTTCAGATGAGATTCTTTCTCAATTGGATTGGGTAACGGCTTCTATTCATAGTAATTTTAAAAAGGATAATACACAAAGACTTGTTCGAGCTTTCGAAAATCCTTATGTTTCGTGTATCGCCCATCCAACAGGAAGGTTAATCGGATTAAGAGAGCCATACCAACTAGATTTTCAAACTATTTTAAATGTGGCAAAAGATACCCATACCGCATTAGAGATAAATGCGCAACCTCAAAGAATGGATTTAAATGATGATTTTGCTTCTGTAGCTATGGAAAAAGGTATTTCATTAGTCATTAATACAGATAGTCATTCTCTAAATGATTTGAAACACATGAAATTGGGAGTCTATATAGCGAGAAGGGCGTGGTGTCAAAAATCAAACATTTTAAATACCAAATCATGGCGTGATATACTTTTGTTTAAAAATCAGAAAAGGAAAATGAATTGAAAAGCGTTCAATATTCATGAGTGGTATCAGCATACTATTTGAGAAATTTCATTTTAAAAAAATTGAATCTTACTTTACTTTGTTTGATATAATATTAATTTATAAAAACAATACGAATGAAAGTAAAAGATGTAATGACAGCAAGATCCCTTAAATATTGCGGACTTGAAACAAAAATTAAAGATGTGGCAAAGATTATGAAAGATGCTAATTGCGGCGCTTTGCCAATAGTGGACAAAAATCATAAAGTATTAGGAATTATTACCGATCGTGATATTTGCTTATTATTAGCCAAGAAACAACTTGCACCTCTTGAACATATTACAATTGGGCATTTGAAAAAATCAAAAGTGTATACGGTAACTGAGAATGACGATATTTCAACCGTTTTTCGTTTGATGAGAACACACCAAATCGGAAGATTGCCAGTAGTGGATGATAAAGGAGTATTAAAAGGAATTGTTTCTTTACATAATATTATCAACAAATCAATAAATAATGGATTGAAAGAATTGTCTGATATTTCATACTCAGGTGAGAATCTATTGAAAACTATTCATGCGGTAACTGATCGATATAATAACATCAGTAAACCCAAAGCAAAAAAATTAGCTTCTAAGAAATCCAAAGAAAAGCTTTTAGAAAATGCTTAAAAAAGTATTGTAGAAGTTCATAAGGGGAGAAAAAATACGGATCATTTTCTCCTCTTTTTTAAACTCGAACCTTAAAAATAGCAACGATGAATCACTTGCAAAATGATAATACTGATGAAAACCTGTTTTTCGAAGGTCCTCAATCGAGATTTAAAGAATTTATTTTTTTAATCAAAATTTCTTATGAGCTAATTAAAGGATTTCGAAAATTTCATTTCCTTGATCCTTGTGCGACTGTATTTGGTTCCGCTCGATTTAAAGAAGATCATCCCTATTATGAATTATCAAAAAAAATAGGGGGTGAATTAGCACATCTAGGACTAACAGTGATGACAGGCGGCGGTCCTGGATTAATGGAAGCTGCAAACCGAGGCGCTAAAGAAGCGAAAGGTAAATCCGTCGGTTGCAATATTGTTCTTTTAATGGAGCAAAATAAAAATAAATACCTCGACCTATGGGTTGAAATAAATTACTTTTTTGTTCGAAAAATATTGTTAACCAAATATTCTTATGTGTTCATCATTATGCCAGGTGGTTATGGAACATTGGATGAGTTTTTTGAAATATTGACACTCATTCAAGTTCATAAAATAAAAAAAATGCCGGTCATACTAATGGGAAAAGAATACCACAAAGATTTGATGCAGTACATTGATTATATGGAAGAAAAGGGCACAATTTCCAAGCAAGATAAAGCTCTTTTCCTATTCACAGATGATGTGCAAGAAGCAGTTAATCATATCAGCAAAAATGCGGTTATTAAGATTAAAAAGAAAAGGAAACCTCTTTTACCTCTCCGAATTTTTGGAGAGAGGAAATCAATATAACTAATATATCCATTGAAAATTTGTAAAAATCACATCCTACTAAAATAGTATGAAGACACAAAAAAAAAATACTTTTGCCTACAATGACATAAACAGCGATCAAGAAGATGGTTTTTTTAATTCTCGCTGGCTTTCACTTTCAATATTGGTGATCGTTGTTATCATTTTCTTTTTTTCGAGCTCACATTCAGACGCTGAACAAATAACGTGGCAAAAATTTAAAAATGAAATTTTGCAAAAACATGATGTAGAAAAAGTTGATATAGTTAATAATGAAATTGTTGAAGTATATATAAAAAAGCAAAGCCTTAAAAGAAAAGAATATCAAAAAGTAAAACAGGATTATTTTGGCGGTGCTAATAATGGTCCACATTATTTTTTTAGAATCGGTTCCGTAGATGTTTTTGAACGACAAATGGAGCAGGCTGAACTAAATTTTAAGGAAAATGACAAGCCAACTATTCAATATATTACAAGAGGAAATAGTTGGTTTACGACGATTTTAAATTGGTTGTTTCCAATTCTATTATTAGGTTTCTTATGGTTTTACATCATGAAAAGAATGAGTTCAAGAGCTACTGGGATGTTTGATTTTGGAAAAGCAAATCCACGAATTTTTAACAGTGCAACGAGAGAAAAAATAAGATTTAAAGATGTTGCGGGATATGAAGAAGCAAAGGTGGAAATTATGGAAATCGTAGATTTTTTAAAACACCCTGAAACCTTCACAAAATTAGGGGCGAAAATTCCGAAGGGAATTTTATTGGTTGGTGCTCCTGGAACAGGGAAAACTCTTCTCGCAAAAGCGATCGCAGGTGAAGCTGGAGTTCCTTTTTTCTCTTTGTCTGGACCTGAATTTATTGAAATGTTTGTGGGTGTTGGTGCCTCTCGCGTGAGGGATTTATTTACTAAAGCTAAAAAATCATCGCCTAGTATTATTTTTATTGATGAAATTGATACGATTGGCCGGGTGCGCGGAAAAATACAATCGATACAAGTCAATGATGAACGAGACAGTACATTAAATCAATTATTGGCAGAAATGGATGGTTTTGATTCTACGAGTGGTTTAATTGTTTTGGCGGCTACAAATCGTGGTGATATTTTAGACCCAGCTCTATTACGTCCAGGTCGTTTTGATCGTCACATTCACCTTGATTTACCTAATAAAAAAGAGCGGTTGGATATTTTTAATGTTCATCTAAGACCTCTAACACTAGGAAAAACAGTTGATGCTGAAAGTTTAGCGGCCCAAACACCTGGATTTTCAGGGGCTGACATTTCAAATGTGTGCAATGAGGCCGCGTTAATTGCTGCAAGGAAAAAGAAAAAATGTGTTGACCCAAAAGATTTTTTCGATGCGATTGAACGTATTATATCAGGATTGGAAAAGAAAAGTAAAATAATAACCCCCAACGAGAAAAAAATTATCGCCTATCATGAAGCTGGACATGCTATTGTCAGTTGGATGTTAAAAAGTGTTGATCCTTTACTGAAAGTTTCCATTATTCCGCATGGTCGATCTCTAGGAGGAACTTGGTATTTTCCTGAAGAACGGCAGATTACAACGAAATCTCAGATGAATGATTCACTTTGCGCGGCATTGGGAGGAAGAACAGCGGAGGAAATTGTTTTTAATGATATTTCTTCAGGTGCCTTAGATGATTTAGAGAAAGTCACTAAACAAGCCTATTCAATGGTTGCCCAATTAGGACTTAGCAGTAAAGTGGGCAATATCAGTTTTTATGATTCTACAGGAATGTACGAAAGTTCTTTTCAGAAACCTTTTAGCGAAGCAACGGCGGAATTAATTGATAATGAGGTACGCATATTAGTGGAAAAAGCGCATCAATCTGCTAAGACTATCTTAGAGGAAAATCGAGATAAACTAGATATTCTTGCAAATCTTTTAATCCAAAAGGAAGTCGTATACTTCGATGAGATAAAAATGATCTTAGGCGAAAAGCAAAAAAATCTCGAAAAGAATGTTAAATCTGTTGAACCATAAATCTGCAATTCCTTAGTTCATTCCTTTCTTCTTTTTCTTAATGATTTCTTTTTAGGCACATATTTTGTTTAGACGAAAAAGTCAAAATTTGTTAACGATTAACTAGTTGGTATTGACGATTAAATTATATTATCTATTTTTACCGCATTAAATAAGAAACTATGAAAAAAACTTTTTTAAAAACATTTACCTATGCGCTTGCATTCGTTAGTATTTGTTTTACTTCTTTCAGTCAGAAAAATTCAAAAGGGGAGAAATTATTGCCAGGAATTTATGCTGAATTCAATACCAATAAAGGCGTTATTATTTGCCAATTAGAATACACGAAAGCTCCCATGACAGTTGCTAATTTTGTGGGTTTAGCAGAAGGTCAATTTACGGCTTTAGGAAATGTGTATGACAAGCCATTTTACAATGGTTTAAAATTTCATCGAGTAATCAAAAGTTTCATGATTCAAGGTGGAGATCCAGATGGTAATGGTTCAGGAGGACCAAAACATAAGTTTTACGATGAAATAAATCCTGACTTGAAACACATTGGGCCTGGAATTTTATCAATGGCAAATTCTGGCCCAGCTACAAATGGAAGTCAATTTTTTATTACACATGTTGCAACTCCTCACTTAGATGGAAAACATACTGTTTTTGGTCATGTGGTAGATGGTATGGATATTGTAAATCTAATTGAACAAGATGATGTAATGACAACCGTATCCATTATTCGTATTGGCAAAGAGGCGAAACATTGGAATGCAACCAAAGTATTTGAAGAAAATTACACTAAAATTAAAGTGGAAGCAGAAAAACTGGCTGAATTTACAAAAGTAGAAGAAGCTAAAAAAGCACAACAATATTCTAAGGTTGCTGCGATGACAGAGGCAGAATACAAAATCTTTATGTATAATGAAATTCTTAAAAACTTCCCTACTGCTGTGCAAAGTCCTTCTGGATTGGTGTATGTTATTGAAAACAGTGGAGCAGAGGCAAAAGCAATAGAAGGAAATAACGTTTCTCTGCATTACAAAGGAACACTTCGTGCGGATGGAAAGCAATTTGATTCATCCTACGATCGTAATGCACCTATGGATTTCATCTACAAAACAAATCGTATGATTCCAGGATTTGAAGAAGGTGTTGGCTTAATAGGTATTGGCGGAAAAGCAAAATTAATAATTCCGTATTATCAAGCATATGGTCCAAAAGGACAAGGTCCAATTCCTCCATATTCTGATTTAGTTTTTGATATTGAGATGGTGAATATTTCAGTTCCTGTGGATGTAAAAGTGGAAGGTTTAAAATTCTTAGCTGAAAATAAAACTAAACCGGGGGTACAAACTACAGCAAGTGGATTACAATATTCAGTTATTACAAAAGGCAAGGAAACGGTACATCCGACTGCAACTTCCAAAGTTACGGTGCATTATCATGGAACAACACCTGATGGAACTGTATTTGATAGTTCTGTTGATCGCGGTGAAACCATTTCTTTTGGATTAAACCAAGTAATAAAAGGATGGACAGAAGGTGTTCAATTAATGGTCGTTGGTGACAAATATAAATTCTTCATCCCAGCAGAATTAGCATATGGTGCAAATCCTCCACAAGGTGGAAGTGGACCTATTAAAGCGAATATGCCGTTGGTTTTTGAAGTTGAATTATTTAAGATTGAAACTCCAGAGCCAGGGAAATAAAAAAAATATTTTTAAAACGAGAAAGGGAAAAATTAGTTAATTTTTCCCTTTCTCATTTTATCTAATTTGGAATTTAAATTGGTCTACTTTGTATGTTGTTGACTAAAAAATATATAAATAATTCCAATTTAGCCCTCAAATCTGTTTCCGTTTTCATTTTCTACTGTTTTGTTCATTATAATTACTTATTGGTTCAAGTAAGTAAAAAAATATAAAGTTGGGAAAGAGAAGTTGTTCTGTAATATAGCCCAAAATCAATTTGAAACTGCTACTTTTGTGCAAAAGATAAACAAAGCAGTATGCTAACAGATTTCATAAAAGAATTACAGTGGAGAGGAATGATTCAGGACATTATGCCTGGAACAGAAGAATTATTAGCCAAGGAAATGATTACTGGTTATGTAGGATTTGATCCAACGTCTGATTCTTTGCATGTTGGTAATTTACTACCAATTATGTTATTGAAACATTTACAGTTAGCAGGTCATCGTCCAATTGCTTTAGTAGGTGGCGCAACTGGAATGGTAGGTGATCCTTCAGGGAAATCTGCTGAGCGTAATCTATTGAACGAAGAAACATTGAATTTCAATATCCAAGGTCAAGTGAAGCAATTGAAACATTTTCTTGATTTTGAAAACGGTGAAAACGCTGCAATCTTAGTGAACAACTACGATTGGATGAAAAATACGACATTTATTGATTTTATTCGTGATGTTGGAAAACACATTACAATTAATTATATGATGGCGAAAGATTCTGTTAAAAAGAGAATTGACTCTGGCTTATCCTTCACTGAATTTTCTTACCAATTGCTTCAAGGAAACGATTTTGTTCATTTATATAACACCTACAATTGTAAACTACAATTTGGCGGTTCAGATCAGTGGGGAAATATCACAACTGGAACTGAATTGGTTAGAAGAATTTCAGGGGGCGAAGCATTTGCTTTTACATGCCCATTATTAACAAAATCAGATGGTGGGAAATTCGGAAAAACGGAGTCAGGCACTGTTTGGCTGGATCCTGAAAAAACATCGCCGTATGCTTTTTACCAGTTTTGGCTAAATGCAAGTGATGAAGATGCTAAGAAATTGATTCGTTTTTACACTTTATTATCAAAAGAAGAAGTGGAGAAATTAGAAGTAGAACACAATGAACAACCTCATTTACGCATTTTGCAAAAAACAATTGCAGAAGAGGTTACGGAAAGAGTTCATGGCAAAGCAGCATTAAAAACAGCAATTACTGCATCTACTATCTTATTTGGAAAATCAACCTCTGCAGATTTAAGGTCTCTTTCAGAAAAAGATTTTTTAGCTGTTTTTGAGGGAGTTCCCCAGGCTGCCGTTTCAAAAAAAGAGATTCTGAGCGGATTATCAATTGTAGATGCGCTAGCTAGTAAAACAAACTTTTTAAAATCAAATGGCGAGGCAAGGCGCGAATTATCAGCGAATGCAGTTTCTGTTAATAAAGAAAAAGTAACGGATGAATATTTAATTACAGTGCAGGATTTAATCAATGATAAATATGTGCTGATTGGAAAAGGGAAGAAAACAAATTATATATTGATTGCGGAGTAAAATTTAAAGAACAATTATTTAAACACAGAGTTCACAGAGTTTTTTTTGTGGAGTTTCACTGAGTTTCTGCCCAGTACAATAAAAAATTTGTGTTACTCAATATAAAACTTCGCGGTACACTGTGGTAAAATCAATAAAGAACCTCCCACAAAAATAATCCGTGTGCAGGAACAGAAATAGCTGCAGCTCCTCTGTTTTTTTCTTCTAAAATGGTAATAATTGATTCAGGATTGATTTTACCCAGGCCAATTTCTAATAAAGTCCCTACGGTGGCTCTCACCATATTTCTTAGAAAACGATCTGCAGTTATTTCAAAATAAAAATTATGACTATCTATTTGGACCCATTGTGCTTTTGAAACAGTACAAATATTTGTTTTCACATCTGTATTTACTTTTGAAAAAGAAGTAAAATCATTCGTTCCTAGAAGGAATTCACCTGCTTTATTCATCGCTTCAAAATCTAAATTGGATGAAAAATACCAACTTGTATCTTGCTTGAAAGGATTTTTCTGAGTGTTCATGAAATAACGATACGTTCTAGCAGTTGCTTTAAATCGCGCATGCATTTCACTAGAAACGGCGGTAATTGAATGTATCACAATACTATCAGGTAAAATACGATTTAATTTAAAAATAAGTTGTTGGTTATCTCGTACCTCTTGCAAATCGACATGCATAATGTATTTATTTGCATGCACTCCTGCATCTGTTCTGCCACAACCTACAATTGAGATCGGTTGATTTGAATTCAATTTAGTAAATGCATTTTCAATTTCCTCTTGCACAGAAATCTGATTTGGTTGACGTTGCCATCCAAAAAAGTGGGTTCCATTGTAAGAAAGTTCAACAAAGTATCGTTGCATCTGGTAAAAATAAACATTTTTATAGATTACATGATCGAAGCTGGAAAGATTGCAGATTCTTGTTATTAACAAAAGAGGGATTTGTAAAAATTAACAAATGTTCGCAACTTGATTAATCTAAACGGCATTAAATTAATTATTTACACGTATCTTTGCGCCCTCAAATAAAAAAAATATGAATAATACAACTAAAAAAACAGCATCCTTTGGATTAAAAATAACATTACTTTTTTACTTTTTTATTTTCACTACTTGTTCACTATTTGCTCAATTATCAGCTGAAATAGGGAAATCTGATTATCCATTTTTACTGAATTTACCTTCAGATAGCATTATGAAAACAAATCCTCCAGTGCTCATTTTTCTCCATGGAAGAAGTTTGTCAGGAAATAATTTGGAACTTGTAAAACGATACGGAATAATAACTGAGATTATTAAAGGTAGAAAAATACCTGCAATTGTAATTGCACCGCAAGTGAAGATGGGGAAATCATGGGAACCAGAAAAGATTCTACATGTTCTTCAATATGTTCAATCTTTATATAATACGGATACTGCGCGAGTTTATGTGGCTGGAATGAGCCTTGGTGGTTATGGAACACTTCATTTTGCAGGTAAATATCCTGAAATTGTTGCTGGAGCGGTGGCTTTATGCGGAGGAGGTAATGAAAAAGATGCTTGTAATTTAGCACAAATTCCACTTTGGATAGAGCACGGGGTTCACGACAAAGCAGTACCAGTTGTTGAATCTGATAAAATTGTTCGAGCGATTCGAAAATGTAATGATGGTGAAAATCTAATTTTTGTCAGAAATCTAACTGCTTCTCATGGAAGTTTAGAAAGAATCTTTCATACAGATATTTTTTATCAATGGTTGTTTAGCCAAGACAAAAATAAATTTCAACAGGAATCAACTGTGCTTCAAGGAACCAAAAGAATAACAGAAGACAAAGAGCAATTATAACTATTCTTTGTGAATTGAATTCCATTTTAAATTGAGTAAGCAACTTCTTTCAAGTTAATTTCGTATTATTGAAAGAATCTTACAGGATTTAACTTGAAAATGAAAAATAAGTCACTTCTCTTAAGAAATAAAAGAGTGCTTCTGTTTCTGCTTTTTGCGGTAATAGGAATTCAAACAAATGCACAAACATTCGATTGGTTAATTACTGGTGGAGGTCCACTTTCTGACAAAGCTACTTCAATTGCTGTAGACGCAAATGGTAATACATTTATTACAGGATATTTCAACGAAGAAGGAACCTTCGGTCCATTTTATTTACCAATGATAGATTTGCACAGTAAAGAAGTGTTTGTTGCTAAAATCGATCCGGCTGGAAATTATTTATGGGTAAAAAGAGGTTCTAATCATTATGATGATCGAGGGTTAGGTCTTTGTTTAGATCCAGTAGGAAATGTGTATGTGACCGGAACATGCTGGGGAGGGTTAATCTTTGGGACATTAAATGTATATAATACTACCTCTTACACCGATCAAATTTATGTTTTAAAGTTAGATACAGATGGAAACGAAATCTGGTTAAAAAATGCTGGAGTTGATGAAGCAGGATTTCCTTACAATGATGATCATGGGTTTGATTTGGTCTCCGATAGCGATGGCGACATACTTGTAACAGGTTTTATTTCAAACAATGATCCAACAGATCATTTTGCAAATTTTGATGCAATTTCAATACCTGTTCAAGCGATGGATTCAATGGCATTTATTGCTAAATTATCAAATGATGGCGTTTGGCAGTGGGTGCAAACGAATGGTGGAGTTGATGGTTACAGAGATAATAGAATCACAGTTGATGACGAGAAAAATATTTATGTGGTTGGAGGATTTCAAGGGACTAAAACATTTGGCACAACAACTTTGACAAGTGCTGGACTATCAGACATCTACATAACGAAGTATGATACGGATGGAAATTTTATGTATGCAAAAAATGCAGGAAGTCCGTTAGATGATAGAGCGAATGATGTCGCTTTTGATTACGAAAATAATCTATACATAACTGGAGAATTTAAAGGGAATGCTGTTTTTGGAACGGACACAATTAATAATAATGGAAGCGACGAAGATCGAGATATTTTTGTTGCACGGATTTCAAAAGATGGTATTTGGGATTGGGTAAAAAAAGCGGGCTCAAATAGCGGAGGAGATAGAGGGAATGGTATTGTCGTAAATCATACCGGAAATATTTTTGTGACCGGTCAGTTTAAGGACAAAGCAAAATTTGGAGGCACGCTCGAAGTAGATGGAGGTACCGATAGTGTTCAAGTTTTTATTGCTGCTATTGATTCGTTAGGAAAGTGGCGATGGATTATTCAAGGTGGAGGAAGTGACTTAGATCGCGGGAACGGAATAACCTGTGATGAAGATTGTCACGTGTATGCGACTGGTTTCTATTCTAGTACGATCTTTTTTGACACGAACACAATTACGTCAACGGGGAAAAAAGACATGTTTATTTTGAAAATGAAAAAGACATGTTTTGGTTACGATCTTGAAGAGCCAGATCAAATAGTGGATGACTTTTCACCTGTCAACGTATTCTCTCCAAACGGAGATGGAATAAATGATCAATTAATCTTTTTTAAAAACTATAAAGCTGTTGGGAAAATTAACATTCTAAATAGATGGGGGAATGTCGTATATGAATCCTCGGATCTATCTAAATCTTGGGATGGAAAAGATCAACATAATGCGATGTCATCAGATGGCGTTTATTTTTATTCACTCGAATACACATCAACAAACGGCGAATTAAAAAAACATGCTGGATTTATTACCCTATTTCACTAGTTCATTCAACTGAGAGATTCGAAATATTTAGTAGGTACTTTTTAAGTTGAAGAGAGAAGGACTCATTCTTATTTATACCCGTTTTATGTTCAAAAAAATAAGTCAATCAATAAAAAACCGGGAAAACATATCCTTTCATATCTACTTCATAGATATCGATACTTGATTTATTACCAATAATTTCGAAACCAGCCATAAATGCTTTTTCTAATTCTTTGTAATATTTAAAGTGGGTATCATTGTTAACCGAATTAACAGCTGCGCCTAGGTTTTTTGGTTTAGACCAATTGTTTCCTAAATTTTCAGATACAAAAACATCATAACCTCCCATCCCCATATGGCCATCAGAACTAAAAAATAAATATTTTCCATCTGCAGTAATATAAGGCGTAGTTTCATTTCCTAACGAATTTACGCTATCGCTTATCGCAACAGCTTCGCCCCATGTTTTGCCATTTTTGTGAACTACATAGATATCTGACATCTTCTTTTCACCTTCTCTGTCTGACACAAAATACATTGTATTTCCATCACCAGTCAACGTTGGGCAACCTTCAAAAAAACTAGTATTAATCGTTGGATTTACTATGCTTTTTGGCGTAGCCCATTTCCCTTTGTTTGTAAATGCTAATTCAAAAAGATCAGAACCTTCGGTTGTTTTTTTGTGATCAGTAGCGGTCGTATTTACTGTCATTAAAGCAGATAGTCCATCCGCAGAAAGATGTGAAAATGAATCAAAACCATCCGTATTAATTCGGTCAATGTCATTGGTTATACTATCCCATTTTTGCGCTGACTCATTCCAAACAGCTCTGTATACATCTTCAAAATATTCTTGATCATCAGGGTTCATTCTCGAACCTTTGGTATCACTGCGTCTAGAAGTAAAATAAAGCATTTTTCCATCGTGACTTAAAATCGGGGAATAGTCATTAAAACCAGAATTAACATCTGCATTTAGATGCACTCTTTTCGATTTTTCTCCAACTTCTAAAGCGTTTTTAGCAAACTTACATTGATCTATTTTCCATGCAACCCCTAATTCCTTTGATCGATTGGGTGTAAGGTAGGTGAGTGCAAATTGATAATTGGTTATTGCAGAATCTAATTTCCCCAAATGATGGTAGGATTTACCTAATAAAAAATAAACTTCTTTCTCTACGTCAGCTGCATTGTTTTTTAGCGCCTCACTTGCATATTTTAGTGCAAAACCAAAATTTGACATCGCATAATGACATTCACCAATCCAATAAATAGGTTTCCAACTATTTGGGTCTTTAACAGCAGCTTGACGAAATTGCGATAATGCATCTCTCATTTTTCCTTCGCTAAACAGTCGCTTCCCTTCTTCTATCATCATAAAAGCAGAAGATTTATCAATCAATTTGGTAGTTGAATCAGGAGGAGTTACTGCATTATTTTCAAAAACTGCAGCTTGCGAAGTAAATGATAAAAACGGAATAAGAAATAAAAGTAGAAATCTGAAATTCATATAAATGTAATTTTTATTAAAACAACGTACTGTACAAAAATAACTAAAAATAACTTGATTCACCTCACTTTGATCATGAAAAAAGATGATAAAGCCCTAATCTTTCCATTAATAAATCATCCCAAAAAATTATGAATGATTCATTTTTTAATAAGTAAAATGACTTTTTTAAGCACACGATCATACTTCTGCTTTCATATTTTATCAAAACAACATATCTGAAAATGAAGTAGAACATTTTATTCATTGAGAACACCTATAAATCGGTTTATTAAACAATAATAAATCTAAGATTCTCTTAGCATTCGCTTAAGATTTTCTATCTTTACGCTTTCATTTTTCATTAATCCTTTTACTTTCGATTAATTAAGAATAGAATCACTGGAAACAATTAACACAAAACGACAAATGATTTTAAATGCTCTTACTGCAATTTCCCCAATTGATGGCAGATACCAAAGTAAAACACAAGAATTACAACCTTATTTTTCAGAATTTGGATTAATTAAGTACCGCGTAATTATTGAAGTAGAATATTTCATCGCTATGGTAGATGCTGGGATTGAGCCTTTAAAATCCTTTCCCAAAGATCGCTATTCTGATTTACGTGCCATCTGCTCAAATTTTTCTGAAGCAGATGCTCAATGGATTAAAGACACGGAAAAAATCACAAATCATGATGTAAAAGCAGTCGAATATTTTCTGAAAGAGAAAATGACACTATTAGGTCTTCAAAATTATTTAGAATTTATTCACTTTGGGTTGACATCTCAAGACATAAACAACACTTCGATCCCCCTTTCTATTAAAGAGGCTATTTCTGATGCTTATCTGCCTTTGGTAGAGAAATTAGTAAAAAAATTAGAAAGCCTACAGAAGGACTGGAAAGAAATCCCAATGTTAGCGCGTACACATGGTCAACCAGCCTCGCCAACTCGCTTAGGGAAGGAAATTCAAGTTTTTTCCGAACGCTTAATTAAACAAATTAACACGCTAAAAACAATTCCTTTTTCTTCGAAATTTGGAGGTGCAACTGGTAATTTTAACGCGCACCATGTGTCTTTTCCTGCGCATGATTGGGTTGGATTTGCAAATCATTTTGTGAATGACCGATTAGGTTTAGATCGAAGTCAAACGACAACGCAAATTGATCATTACGATAATCTTGCAGCTCTTTTTGACTGTTTAAAAAGAATAAATACGATTATACTAGATTTAGATCGCGATATGTGGACCTATATTTCTATGAATTATTTTAAACAACAACTAAAAGAAGGCGAGGTAGGTTCATCAGCAATGCCACATAAGGTAAATCCAATAGATTTTGAAAACTCAGAAGGAAATATCGGAATTGCCAATGCTCTTTTTGAACATCTTTCTGCAAAACTTCCAGTTTCTAGATTGCAAAGAGATTTGACAGATTCAACGGTTTTACGTACGATTGGGATGCCTTTTGCACATACATTTATTGCTTTAAAATCTACACTGCAAGGTTTGGATAAGTTATTATTAAATGAACCAGCAATTGAGTCAGAATTAGAAGATAATTGGGCGGTAGTAGCTGAGGCGATTCAAACCATATTGCGGAGAGAAGGATTTCCAAAACCCTATGAAGCATTGAAAGGATTGACCCGTAAAAATGAGGCTGTAACAAAAACAACCGTTCATTGTTTTGTAGATAATTTAGATGTTTCTGACACATTAAAAGTTGAATTAAAAGCAATTTCTCCTATGAATTACACAGGAATTCAATTAGTTAAATAAAATTACGATGATAAATAGAAAAACCTTCCTAGCTTTCGTATTCCTTGTTTCAGTTTTACAGGGTTTCTCTCAGCCTTACAAGGTTAACTGGGGTACGTTGCAAAAGAAAAGTGGACGGTTAATTTCTATCATCCCAAGAACGGGTGATGATTTTTTTGCATTAAGATGGACGGGAGGTCTCCTTTTAGGATCAGTACAACTTTCAAAGCATGATCATTTAACGTTGACGGCGACTGGTAAAATTGTAATGAAAGTTGAAAACAGTATGGCTTCTTTTGAAGGTGTGACTTGCGTAGACAATCATTTAATGGTTTTTTTAAGTGATAAAAATGAAGGAAAACATCTGCTTTACATGCAGGAATACGATGAAAACATTGAACCAAAAGGGCAACCTACGAAATTGGGGGAATATGAAATCCCAAAAGGCAGAACCAAAGGAACATATGATATTATTCATTCAAAAGATCGTCAATTTTTTGGTGTAATTTGGGAATACTACGATAAAGCGGAAGATAAATCTAAATATGGGTTTCATATTTTCGATAATGAAATAACAACGGTGTCAAAAGGCAATTATTTGTTGCCTTACGACCCAAGAGATGCAAGTATTTATTCTCATCATCTATCCAATACAGGGGACTATTTTATCGCAATTCTGGAATATTCAAAATCGGAAGAGAAGAAAATTTTTAACAAATACCTTCAATACAAAGCGTTCCACATTACACATGTTACACCTGATGATTTAGAAGATTTTACGCTTGATTTGAAAGGTAAAAGAGTTGAGGCAATGACTATGGAATCGGATGATGATCATATTTTTACAATTACTGGTATTTATGGGGAAGAAAAGAAAACGGGAATTACAGGCGTTTTCTATCTAAGAGCAGATTTTGATAAGCAAGAAATAGTAGATCGAGGTTTTGAGGAATTTAAAACAGACTTTATTACACAAGATTGGTCTGAAAGACAAAAAGAAAGAGCAGAGAAAAGAGCTGCTAGTGGAAGAGGTGGAGAGCCACAACTTTATAATTATCAAATGCGGGAGGCAAATATCATGAAAGATGGAAGTATTGTTGGATCGATAGAACAATATTATGTGGTTACCACAACTTATAGAAATCCACAAACGGGTGCTACAAATACAACGTATACCTATTATTACAATGATATCATTGCTTTTAAAGTTGGCGTTGATGGTGGATTTGATTGGTTGAAAAAAATAGACAAACAACAAGTGTCAACAAATGACAATGGAACCTATAGCTCGTACGCAAGATTTATTGACAATGGGAAACTGTGTTTTATTTTTAATGATAATATAAATAATTACGATGCCAATGGACATTTCTTAAAAACGGATGGGATTTATTCCGCTAATTTTAGTAAACGAAAAAATGCCGTGGGAATTGTTGCGTTAGATCTTGAAACAGGTGACATTAACCGACAAACTTTCTTTAACGCAAAAGAAATAGAAGCGCTGGTTGTTCCCAAATTATTTATTACAGACTACACCACAAAACAATTAACATTGTACGCTGTCTATGGTAAAAAGGAGAAATTTGGAACCTTAAATTTTAAGGATTGACAACTTGTAAATTCATGTAGATTCTCTTTTTCATTTCAAGGGAAATAAACGAGAAATCCTTTTAATTAATTCATAGATTAGAAGGGAACATGAGATATACAAAAACAGTTTTCCCAACCAATCACCGTGCAATGAATAAAAGGTCATCTGTGTATTTTTATTTAATTCTCCACGAATAACATCTTCTGTCCACCACTTTGTTTCTTTGATAACATCTCCTCGCTGATTGATGAAGCAACTAATAGCAGTATTGGCGGACCTTGCAACACTTCTTCGGTTCTCGATCGCTCTAAGTCGAGCAAAACTGCAATGTTGTTTATAACCTGGAGTATCTCCCCACCAACCATCATTGGTAATTATCAAAATCAATTCAGCTCCTTTTTTGACCTGTTTTGAAACAAAATCACCATAAATAGATTCATAACAAATGCAAGGAGCAAAAATAGTGTTGTTAGAAACCATTACTTTAGGTTCATTTTCAACACCTAAGGTACCAGAAGCACCTCCTTTGTCAATAACCAACTTTTCCAACCATGGAATATAGGAGATAAAAGGTACCTTCTCTACACCTAAAACTAATTTAGATTTATGTATAATAAATGGCCTATTGTTTGAATTTACCAGTAGTGAACTGTTATAACTTTCATAAAATCCAGGCCCACTTTCCAATTTTCTTGAAACATCTGAATTTTTATCCTTAAAAAATCGCAAAGTAGAAGCGCCAATAAGAAGGTCTGTAGCTCCCCAAATCTGTTTTCGACCAATTGTATACTGATAAAAGGGTTGACTTTTCAAATCCTCTTCAAAAAAACTTTGCCATATAGAGGTTTCAGGTGCTAAAACAAATTTTGTATTCGGCGTTACCATTTTATCTGCCAAACTATAGATTTTATCTAACTGCGTTTTCTGACTTTGCTCACCAATTCCAAATTTCTCATTGTAAGGATCAATATTTGGCTGAACAGCAACGATCTCAACTGGATTTATTCTTTCATTATAGGAATAATAACTATAAATAGATGCTGAAATCGGTATAACGAGAAAACTTAATAGCAGTGTCACTAATTGTTTTTGATACTTTAAATTAGGGATTTTTTCAAACCGATTTTTCAGGAGAAAGAATATTAATAAGTTAACTATTAACACCCACAAAGTACCTCCTAAAACACCTGTTATAGAATACCACTGAGCAACCATTGGAAATATTGAAAACACATTCCCTAGATTTAGCCATGGATAAGATAATTCCCAATTGTAGTGAAGATATTCAAAACCTATCCATAAAATAGGCAATAATGCATATCCCCATTTAGTCTTAAATCGTTTCTTTACTGCATGGAAAAGAAAAAATACGAGCGCCATAATAAAACCATTCAGAAGGAAGGCCAAAATAGCGCCTGCCTCATCCGCATTCCATATCCACCAAGTTGTGCCAATGTTATATAGTATAAAAACGATTAGGGCATGAACAAGGACCTTAGTCGAACGATATTTCTTCACTGAAATAGTGTTCTCAACTAATAAAAGCGGAATCCAAGAAACAAATACAATTGGAGTTATGCTGCCTGTAAAAGGAAATGACACAATCATTAGCACCCCAGAAAGCAAACTTAGTAAGTACCTTTTTTTTCTTGTCAATTCTATCATTTTATAAAATTAATAAATTAACTCATAAAAAAATGCGGAAAGTATTTAATAACTTGATTTCGACTGATATTTTATTATCAGATCGCCTATAAATAGAAAAACATTGAGAGGAAATTCTTGGATCTTCAATTATCTCTTTAATGGATAGAAAATTTATTTAATGCGTTCCATTTTAATGATATTCATTCTTTTTGACGAACTATTTCCAGACTCAGAAAATTCTTTTTCCATTTTATACGTGACAATGTATTTTTTATTGCAAAATGATTCGTCAATTGAACCACTGCCATATTCGTCTTCATTCCAAGTGATAAAATCAGGAACAACACTTGTAAATAATTCTTTCTTTTTAGAATTCTTAAATGTAATTGTTCCGCCATCCTCGCCTCTATCTCCGCTAATTAAGACTAATTCTTCTACGATATTTTCAACTTTTGGAATAACCTCTGCTTTATTTTCTAATTCACTGTTACTAATTGTGTCTTCTTTGATGATAGAATCAATTACCTCGACTTTATTGTTTTCTTTTACTAATGAAGGTGTATTTTTAATTTCATTATTTTCACTACAACTGGTAATGAAAAATCCAACAATTGCCATTACCCCCAATTTTTTAATCGCTTTATTCATGTTTTTTATGTTTAGTAATGTTATTTTATGTTAAGTTCAAAATATCAAATCCAACTATTGTAAATGACACTATGTAAATGTAGCACAATTATTTTCTATTCTCTAACTTTTTACTTTTCAGATAAAGAAAGGTATGCTCAAGATCTCAAGGGTCATTAAATTATTCAACTTTTTTGAAAGTATTAGCGATCGCAAAATGGGAATATCTAGTGTTAATTTATTTACATACAACCATCTTTAGTTAACATTAATTTAATATTAGGATTGTTGTTTTTACGGAAAATAATTTGAAATTTTATTATTTAAATTATTGAAAAATAGATTTTTAAGTTATTTCTAGAACTGTTTTAGATGGGTTGTTATTCACTGTCTTATTTTCCATTGTTCTTTATTTTTTATTATTAAGTTAATTTAGAGTTAACCTTAGATATACTTCATATGACGTCCTTTGCATAAAATTTTTATTTTATGAAGGGTGTTTATTTAATATTAGCTTGTTTAATAGCTCAATTTTCTTTCTCTCAAACAGGAAGTATAAAAGGGAAAGTAACTGACGTTTCGACGGGTGAGGTTCTTTTTGATGTGAAGGTATCCTTAGACAGTACAAAATTTATTACAAAAACAGACTTTGATGGAAATTATTATTTGAATGGAGTCAAAGCAGGTACCTATTCAATTTCCTTAAAATTACATGGATATACGCACAAAACAATCGATGATGTAACAGTCAATGAAGGTCAAGAGCTAATTCTAAACATTCAATTAGAGCCAGTTTACAAAATTATCAAAGAACATACAGTAGTTCATGTCGTTAAAAAGGAAAGTGTGGACCACGCCATCAATACGATAAAAAATTCTGATCCAAACATTGTTATTATCACGGCTGAAGAAATTGCTAAAACACCAGCAAGAGATGTTGCGCAAGTATTGGCTAAAGGTACAGGGATGAGTATACAAGAAAATAAATTTGTTGTTATTCGAGGATTAAACGATCGTTACAATGCAGCTTATTTGAATGATGGAACGTTACCGAGTTCTGAATCAGATAGAAAAGCTTTTTCTTTTGATATTTTTCCATCAAATATGTTGGACAATGTTGTCATTATTAAAACAGCAACTCCAGATCTTCCAGCAGAATTTGCCGGTGGTATTATTCAAATTAACACAAAAAGTATTCCTTCAAAAAATTTCCAATCTTTATCTGTCAGTGGCGGTTATAATACCATTACCACTTTTAAAGATAGGGTTGATTACAAAGGAGGCAAAAAAGATTGGTTAGGAATGGATGATGGTACTAGAGCTATTTCGAATGCCATCCCTTCTAAAGATGATTTTCCAATTACGAATGCAGATCAGGCAAGTCTAGCAAAACAGTTTACCACCGATTGGAGTTTACAAGATAAAAAGTTTACACCAAATATGAATTTGCAATATAGTTTAGGGTTAAATGATACGCTGTTTGGTAAAAAAATTGGTATTTCCACGTCATTTTCTTACAATCGAGTAAATAATTTTAATCAAACGATCAGAAGGGGGTACACTGGTAATGGTTCTGAAGGAATGAGCGGTGCTCAAATAGAATTTGATTATTTGGATAAAGTGTATTCTACTCAAATATTGATGGGGGCAATGGCAAATTTCGCTATTAAGCTGAATGAAAATAATAAATTAGGATTCAAAAATTTATATTCAATCAATTCGGATGACCGTGTGATTAATAGATCCGGAGAAAGAGATCCTTTAGAATTTAATCCGACGCTTATTAAGGCAAATGCATTGTGGTTTACAAGTAATAAAATTTATTCAGGTCAAATTAATGGAGAACACCATATTGATTCTAATTTTAAAGTGAGTTGGGTAGGTTCTTACAGTAGTATTAACAGAACGATTCCAAATTTAAGAAGATCTATCTATACAAGATATAAAAACCTGAATGACCCCACAGATCCAAATCCAGCTGACACAATGTATGTTGCTAATATTTCAACAGGAAATAGTATTGGTCCAGATTATGGAGGTGGAATGTTTTTTTCGACAAATAAAGAAAATATAGCAAGTTTCAAGACGGATTTAGAGTATACTTTAAAAAAGTTTTACAATATCAAAAGCGAAATTAAAGTAGGTGGTTTATATCAATTGAGGAATCGTGACTTTGATGCAAGGCAATTAGGATATACAAAATATTCAATCGTTGGCGGAAATGTGACATTTAAGGATTCTCTTTCGTACTTGGATCAAAATACCATTTTTTCGCAACAAAACATGGGCTTAATCAAGCCGGGTGTTGGTGGTTTTAAATTAGTTGATGGCTCTAATCAATCAGATGCATATAAAGCAAGTTCGTCTATCACTGCTGGATATTTAATGATGACGAATAAATTTAGCAAAAAACTACGTGTAGTCTGGGGAGCAAGAGCTGAATATTTTATTCAAAGTCTCGATGCTCTGAAAGGAAACAAGGTGCCTTTGAATATTCTGACAAAAAAATTAGATATTTTACCTTCTTTAAATGCAGTCTATTCGATACATAAAAAACAAAATTTGAAATTAGCGGTTTCGCAAACTGTTAATAGACCAGAATATAGAGAACTTGCACCTTTTATTTTTTATGATTTTAATACCCAATTTGCTGTTTCTGGTAATGATTCATTGAAAAGAGCAAAAATAACAAATCTTGATTTACGTTATGAATATTTCCCTGGGAAAGCTCAAATACTATCTGGAACCGTTTTTTATAAGAAATTTGTAGATCCAATTGAGCAAATTTCGAGAGCAGATGTGCCGAATGAAGTTACTTTTAAAAATGTACCAAGCGCTATAAATTATGGTTTTGAGTTAGAATTAAGATCAGTTTTAGGTCGATTGTTTAATTCTGATTCTTCTTCTATCCTTAATAATTTTACCTATTATGCGAACGCAGCAATTATTCGTTCTGTAGTGGATGTGTCAGGCATCATAGGAACTGCCTATAAAACGAGGCCTCTTCAAGGTCAATCACCTTATGTATTTAATACAGGATTGATGTATACAGATGATTCTTTAGGGATGTCCTTTACGATGATAATGAATCGTGTGGGTGATCGAATTGCTATTTTAGGAAATGTCAATGAACCTGATATATGGGAAAAAGGAAGAACATTTGTTGATTTTCAAATTTCTAAATTTCTGTTCAAAGAAAAAATGGAAGTCAAATTAAATTTCCAAAATATCTTAGCTCAGAAATTGATTTTTTATCAAAACAATTATTTCTCTACAAATGACTACTCAAAAAGTCAACAGCTCGTTAATTCAGTCTTGACAGGAGATAAAGGGAACCAGGATGGGTACAATGCAAAAAGAGACGATTTATTATGGTCTACTATCTTTGGGAGAGGCATTTCAGCCACTGTTGTTATTAGATTCTAAGCCTTTAAATTAATATTAAGTAAAGTTAAAGCTATCTTTAAAGATAGCTTTTTTTATTTAAACAATGTTAAGTAATTACTATTAAATTTAATATTAAGTTAACAATTTGTTCTCCAATTCATAGTGTTAGATTAAAGGTTTAGTCACTTTGAAAGTGGAAATTTGCACTGTTTAAATTAATTACACAATTATTAACATTTAGAAAAATGAGAAAAATTTATTTAACTGCCATATTATCTTCTTTGTGCAGTATGATTTTTAGTCAAGGGTATTTTGTCCCTACAACGTATCGTGGTGCATTTGCTCCAGCACCAGAAACTCCATGGACGGATACATGGACCAATTGGGATCCACAAAACAAGGTTTATCCTACATCAACGGTTACTGTAGCAGCGCCGATTACTGTAAATACAACATGGACTGCAAGTAACACATACCTTATCCAAGGTCAAATTTATGTTAAAAACGGAGCTACATTAACAATTGAACCAGGTACTGTCATTTTAGGTGATAAAGGAACTGCTGGTTCTGCATTATTTGTTACCCAAGGATCAAAATTGAATGCGATTGGCACGAAAGACCTTCCAATCGTTTTCACTTCTAATCAAGCTGCGGGAAGTAGAGGATTAGGTGATTGGGGAGGTGTTGTTTTGCTAGGTAGAGCAACAACAAATCATCCTTCAGGTATAGCAAACATTGAAGGGATTACAGCTACTCCTGACACTCAGTTTGGAGGAGGAACAAGTCCAGATGATAATGATAACTCAGGAACAATGCAATATTGTAGAATTGAGTTTGGAGGGTATGTTTACTTAACTAATTCAGAAATTAATGGTCTAACGTTTGGCGCAGTAGGACGTGGAACTACAATCGATCATATTCAAGTTTCGTTTGCGAATGATGATGCGTATGAATGGTTTGGAGGAACTGTTAATTGCCGTTTCTTAGTTTCTTACCGTAATTTAGATGATGATTTTGATACAGATAATGGGTATTCAGGTAAAAATCAATTTTTATTATCTGTAAGAGATCCTGCTATAGCTGATAACCCAAGTGTTTCTACTTCAGAAGGATTTGAATCAGATAATAATGCAGGCGGAACTAGCGTTTTACCTCAAACTTCTGCTATTTTTTCTAATGTAACTTTAATCGGTCCATACAGAGGGATTCCAGGATCAACTATTGCAAGTGGATATAAAAGAGGGGCTCGTATCAGAAGAAATTCTGCATTAAAAATATACAACAGTATTTTTATGGATCACACAACGGGTGTATATGTGGATGGATTGTTATGTGAAGCAAATGCAACAAGTGGTGCTTTGAAATTCAATAACAACATTACTGCAGGAAATAATACGGGTAAAACCACAGAAAGAAATTCTACTAGTACGTATAATATGTCTGCATGGTATGGAGCTGGATCAAATGATTCAATCCTTTCATCAGCTGGTATCTTAACGACTCCTTATGATTTTCTTGCACCTGATTATAGACCAGTATCAGGTTCAATTGCATTGAGCAATTTTTCATTCCTTGATGCAGGAATTACTTCTAATGTATTATTTGCTCCAGTTGCAACAACTACTGTTCAATATTGTGTGAATGAAATAGCTACTCCTTTGTCTGCAACAGCAACAACTGGAAACACTTTAAAGTGGTACACAGTTCCTACAGGAGGTGTTGCTACAACTGTTCCAACGCCATCTACTTTAAGTGAAGGTACATATACATATTATGTAGCTCAATCTGGTATCCAAGGAATTGAAGGACCAAGAACAACAATTGTTGTTACCGTGAATGCAAATCCTTCTGCGCCTGTTGTTACTCCTTCTGGAGCAACATCTTTTTGTACAGGTTCAACGATTACGTTAACTTCTGATCAAGCAACAGGAAATGTTTGGAGTGATGGTTCAGCAAGCACAACTTCTTCTATTGTTGTAGGAACAACTGGAGATTATACAGTTACTTATACAGATGGAAATGGTTGTTCAGCTACATCAGTTGCACTTTCTGTTAATGTTAGTGCTACACCAATACCAACAATTACAGCTTCAGGTCCTTTGAGTTTTTGTGAAGGTGATTCAGTAATTCTAGTTTCTACAAGCGGAGATACATACCTATGGAGTGACGCTTCAATCAATGATTCTCTAATTGTTTACGGAGCAGGTAGTTTTACTGTAACAACAACAAATGCAGACGCTTGTTTAGGAGTTGGAACTTCTAACGCTACTGTAATTGCAGTTAACCCTGTACCAACAGCAGGAGCAACGTATACAACTTCTGGAAACGTTACTACTTTTGCTAATACAGGTTCTGTAGGAGCAACATCTTACTCATGGGATTTTGGAGATGGAAGTAACTCTTCTTTACCTGCGCCTGTGCATGCTTTTGCTGCAAATGCAACGTATACTGTCGTATTAACTGCAATTCAAGGTTCTTGTACAAGTACATATACTTTCGATGTATTAATCAACGTGGGAATAAATGAATTAGGTTTATTTGAAAACATTTCATTATATCCTAACCCTGTGAAAGATGAAGCTAATTTAGTTATTGAATTAAATGATAATTCTGCGATTGAAGTGGTGGTTTATGATTTATCAGGTAAAGTTGTTTCTTCTGTGTTTTCAGGTCAAGTAAATGCAGGAAAAACAGAATTTAAAATTGATACAAATGAATTTGAAAATGGAATTTACTATACTAAAATTAGTACAGCTAATTCTTTGAAAACTATTAAAATGGTTGTTTCAAAATAATACTATTTGTAGTATAATATTGAAAGGCTGCCTGATACAGGTAGCCTTTTTTATTGAATTCAATTTTACAGTAAAAAGAGATTAATATACTAGATAACATTAGCTTAACATTCAATAAAAATATTAATGTAAAGTTAAAATGTAAATGCATTGTTAGCGATTTCTAAAGATTAACTTTGGGTAAATTATTTTAATTAATAAGTTATGGTTCAAAGTTCAAAAGGGCATACAATTTTGTTGGTTGACGATGAAAAAGATATTTTAGATTTTTTATCCTATAATTTATCAAAAGAGGGCTACAAAGTGTATACAGCATTGAATGGAGAAGAGGGTGTGAAATTGGTTAAAAAATTAAACCCATCTCTTGTAATACTTGATTTGATGATGCCTGTAATGGATGGAATTGAAACATGTCAATTAATTAGACAAGATATTAAAATAATTCAACCGCTTATTGTTTTCCTTACTTCTAGATCTGAAGATTATTCTCAAGTAGCTGGATTTGAAGCGGGTGCAGATGATTACATCACAAAACCTATTAGACCGCGACTTTTAATCAGTAAGGTAGAATCACTTTTTAGAAGAGTTGCAACGAACCAAGAAGTAACGCAGGTTAAAACGTCAATACTAAATATTGACAGAGATAAATTTATCGTTAAAATAGGAGACGTAAAACATATTCTTCCAAAAAAAGAATTCGAATTGCTTGAATTACTTGCGAATCGGCCTGGAACAGTGTATACGAGAGATCAAATTTTGTCTTTAGTGTGGGGGAATGATTCTATTGTTGGTGAACGTACTATTGATGTTCATATAAGAAAATTAAGAGAAAAGTTAGGAAATGATTATATTCGCACCATTAAAGGAGTCGGATATACATTTAGCGAAATTTGAAAAATAATAAACCAATCTTTTTATTGTTTGCGGGGAGTGCAATTACCTTTATAAGTTCACTTGCTATTCTATTAATAATTAACATGTTAATTATTAAAGTACCTGTAATTGTTTTATTCCTTTTGCCAAGTTTGGTATTTATAACTTCTTACATCACATTTTATTATTTCGTGAATGTTTTTTTAAATGATCGGCTGAAATTAATTTATCGAACGATTAGAAAGGGTAAAATAACAACAAGTAATTCAATTGGATTTAAGCTTTCGGAAGATGTTATTTCAGATGTTCAAAATGAAGCTTTAGCGTGGACAAGGGAACAAACAAATGAAATTTCTAAATTAAAAGAACAAGAAGAATTTAGGAAAGAATTTCTTGGAAATCTTGCCCATGAGTTAAAAACTCCTGTTTTTTCTATTCAAGGGTATATTTTGACATTATTGGATGGAGCATTGGAAGATGAAAATGTGAACCGAATGTTTCTCGAAAGAGCCTCCAAAGCAACAGATAGAATGACGAGTATTTTAGAAGATTTAGATCAATTAACTCGACTAGAAGTGGAAGATTTTAAGTTAGAACTCAGACCTTTCGATATTGTTGAACTAACACAAGAAGTTTTCGACTCTTTTGAAATTATTGCCAAGGAAAAAAACATTGTATTGAAATTTTCTAAAGATTATTCAGGAGGTATTACAGTGATGGCGGACAGGAGTAAAATTGCTCAAGTATTGACAAATTTGATAGGGAATTCAATTTTTTATGGAAATATAGGAGGTGAAACCTATGCTCGTTTCTATGATGTCGATAATATTGTGACCATTGAGATTTCTGACAATGGACTGGGAATCGAAGATATTTATATTCCGCGACTTTTTGAACGTTTTTATCGTGTGGAGAAGAGTAGAAATAGAAATGAAGGTGGTTCTGGACTTGGTCTTGCGATTGTAAAACATATCATTGAAACGCATGGCCAGAAAATTACAGTTAGAAGCACAGTTGGGTTAGGAAGTACCTTTTCTTTTACATTGGATAAAAGTAAGGTTGGAGCAAACACCTTGTATTCTTCGCGAGGTATTCAATTAACATGAATGGCATGTTGCTTGTTTTTTTTATCCAAAATCCTTTCATAAAAGAAATATTTAAGGGACATTTGTGCCCAGAATTTTATAAGTATAATGAGAACGAAGTATATTGATTTAATTGATCAAACATTTGATTTCCCTCAAGATGAATTTAATTTACGTGACGAACGTTTATTTTTTCATGGAATAGATTTAATGCGTTTAATAGAGGATTACGGTACCCCTTTGAAGTTTAATTATTTACCTCAAATTTCCAATAATATACAAAGGGCAAAAGGATGGTTTCGGGAAGCAATGCATAATCTTGGTTATGGCGGAAATTATCATTACTCGTATTGTACAAAAAGTTCTCATTTCTCTTTTGTGTTAGATGAGGTGCTAAAAAACAATGTTCATATCGAAACTTCTTCGGCTTTTGATATAGATATCGTTCGAAATTTATATGCTTCTGGAAAGTTAGCGGATGGTCAATATGTTATTTGTAATGGTTTTAAGACCGATACATACATCAAAAACATAGCGCACATTATAGATGAAGGGAAGTTAAATGTTATTCCGGTTGTGGATAATATTCAAGAGTTGCAAGAGCTTCTTGATTCTACTGATAAAGATATAAATATCGGAATTCGAATTGCTTCTGAAGAGGAGCCAAAGTTTGAGTTTTACACTTCTCGTTTAGGAATTCGGTACCGTGAAATAGTGCCATTTTACAAGGCGATGCTGCAGGATAATCCACGTGTTAAAGTGAAAATGCTTCATTTTTTCATTAATACCGGAATTAACGACACGGCCTATTATTGGAATGAGCTTACCAAATTATTGAGAATTTACTGTGATCTTAAAAAAGTATGTCCTTCTTTGGATTCATTAAATATCGGAGGAGGTTTTCCTATAAAAAAATCATTGGCCTTTGATTTCGATTATGCTTACATGGTAAGAGAAATTTTAACGCAAATTAAGAGAGTCTGCATGGATAATGATATTCCTGATCCAGATATTTTTACTGAATTTGGCTCTTTTACAGTGGGAGAAAGTGGAGGGGCTATTTTTAGTATCTTACATCAAAAGCAGCAAAATGACAGAGAGAAATGGAATATGATTGATTCTTCTTTCATGACAAATCTTCCTGATACGTGGGCAATAAATCAACGGTTTATTCTCTTGCCAATCAATCGTTGGAATGATGATTACGAGAGAGTATTGTTAGGTGGTTTAACGTGTGATAGTGATGATTACTATAATTCTGAGCAACATTCTAATGCTATTTATTTACCAAAATTTGATAAAAATAAAACGCTTTATTTAGGATTCTTCAATACAGGAGCATATCAGGAAACAATCGGTGGATTTGGAGGTTTGAAACATTGTTTAATCCCAGAGCCAAAACATATTTTGATAAGAAGAGATGAGAATGGTAAGTTAAAAACTGAATTATTTTCTGAAGAGCAAACTGCTGCTGATTATTTAAAAATATTGGGATACTAAATTTATATAATTATTTACCTAGTAAAAGTAGCGTTATTTAATTCAAATGATTAAACTTGCAGTCGGTTAGAGAAAATGATTGAAACGCCTCGACAAATAACATGAAGATAGATAAAATTTTTTTACAGACACATACTAAATTCGCCAAAGCTTTAGCTGATTGGGCTCAAGATATGAATGTAGAAATTGTTGATTTTCATGAAAGAAATATCGAAGAAGTAGATCAAATGGATGGTCTTTTGATTTTTAATGAAAACCAAACCATCGAAAGAGAAGCATCTGAATTAAGAGATGTATTTGATTTGAAACAGAGACCAATTCAAAAAATCGATATCAATGGAACCTTAGTTGTTGGGATTTCTAATTTCACTTTTTGGTTGGAAAGAAATAATTGCAAAAAAATATTAGTGGTTGGTTCAGACCATTTATTAGAAAACCCGAATTTAGAGCGTTTTTTGTCTAATATTAAACTGAAGTAAGAAGGGTTTTTTAATATCGGATATCCTCCTTATCACAAGTCGACAATATCAATTTCATTTCGGTAAATATCCTCTAAAACTTCTCGTTTACTAATAAGGTGAGCTTTTTTATCTAACACTAAGACTTCTGCCGGTCTCAATCGAGCATTGTATTGATTATAAATATTAATCTAAACACCAAGTTTTATAGTTTCCATAATTTCTCAAATAGATGCATGGTCTTTTATTAAATTACTAAGTTATTGTTGTTTGACCGCTTACTCGTTTTTCTCACGTTGAACTTTTTTTAACTATACTTGTATCTAATTTTGTGTCATATTTCACTTGTACAATATAATGAGAATGTAAAATTGATTGGCGATTAAATAATATAAAAACGAATAGTAAAAAATCTACGTATGAAAAAATGGAAATTGTTTCTAATATTAATGCCTTTTTCAGTATTTGGGCAAATTGTTCACGAACAAATCATTCACGAACAAATCATTAAATCTGATATAAAAAAAGTTAAGTTATTTCTCACGGCCGGAGAAATGCAACATGAACAACTTTTAAAGCTAGCCAAAGGTAGAAATAGGATCGTTTTTTCAGGGATTTCAACATATGCTGATCCACAATCAATTCAATTTTATGGCGATGGAAATTTTAGATTAGTTTCTGTTTCGACGGAAATGGACTTTTTAGCTGCTGAGCAATTTAATCCTCGGATTTCTATTTTACAGGATTCTCTGGATATTTTGACAGAACTTATTCAAATGAATGATGATATAAAAAGTTCGTATCAATCTGAACTTTTAGTTCTTAATACCAATAAAGATTTGAAAGGCGCTAATCAAAATATTACCGTTGCTCAAATAAAGGAAGTTGCTGATTTTTTTAGAAATAGAACGTTTGAAATCAATCAAAAGCTAACGAAAATAAAAAAAGAGCAAGAAAAATACACTTCGAAGATTGATAACATCTTGAATCAATTGGTTGAGTTGAATTATGATGAAAACCTAAGAAGTAATCAAGTCATTGTATTAATTGATGCCGATGTAGAATCTACAATTAACAGCTCTTTAAAATATTTAGTTTCTGATTGCGGCTGGGCTGCAACATATGATTTAGCGGCAAATGATTTAAATCAAAAAATTAATTTGAAATATAAAGCCAAAGTGTATAACAATACCGGCAATGATTGGAAAGGCATAGACTTAGTGCTTTCAACGGGTGACCCTCGATTAAGTGCAACGCATCCAGAATTAACCCCTTGGCTTTTGAATGGATATGGTGATGCCGAAATGGATAATAGAAAATCGTATTATACACCTCAAGTTATACAGCAGGATTTTCAAAAAAATGCAAACGATAACTTAGATATTGCGAATCAACGTGTGTACGATAATTATATTCGATTAGAGGAAAGCGAAAATGAGCAAACATTTAAGATTGGAAAGTCCAAAAGTGCGGTGGTTGAAAAAAAAGAGGTTGCTAAAAACAGTGTGCAAATGCGTCAAATTGAAATTTCACAATTAACCACAGAATTTATTGTTCCCAATAAATTTAGTTGTCCAACTGATGCAAAACCATACACTGTGGAAATAAAGGAAATGAATTTAGATGCAACATTTTCTCACATTACAGTGCCTAAATTGGATAACAGTTCATTCTTAATGGCACACATTGTTGGTTGGCAAGATTTAGAATTAATTCCTGGTCCAACAAACGTGTATTTTGGTGGCGCGTATGTTGGCGTTTCTGAAATAGACACAAGAAATGTGGATGATACACTTTCACTTTCTTTCGGACGTGACAGCAAAGTTGTTGTTTATCGAAAGTTGAAAAAAGAAATGAGTATAAAACGCGTAACAGGTAATTCAAAAAAAGATTCTTATGTGTATGAAATTTCCGTTCGAAATAACAGAACCGTTCCTGTTAAAATCAATATTTTTGACCAAATCCCAATCTCAACCAATAATGAGATTATGGTCACAGTAGATAATATTTCCAAAGCTGATAAAGATGAATTAACAGGAGAAACAGTGTGGGAATATGTTATTCAACCAGGCCAAGTGCAATTAGTTGAAATAGCATACACGGTAAAGTATCCGAAAAACTTGAAAATAAATCTTCAGACATTCAAGGTGATTAGTTGTCCTTCATTTTAAGCTGTTTTAAATAATTTATGCTTTAAGAACAGAATCAAGATAACTAATTCCAATTAGTATCTTTTTCAATGTGATATGAGAAATTGAAGCAAAAAAAAAGGGAAGCACAATGCTTCCCTTTCATTTTTTCTAACTTTTTAGAAATGTAAAGTCAATTTAAGTGCTCCAGACACACCAACAACAGTGTTATTGTTATCTGTATCAAACACAAAAGTAGATGATTTTGTTCCTTCTATAGTTTGTGTACCAACAGCTACACCATTAGTTGATTCCATCGACATAGAGCTAGCTCCATCAGATTGAAGACCAAGTCCCCATCCAAATTCTCCACCGATTGACATTTTAGGAAGAATGAAATACTCTGCACCAATGAATCCACGAACACCAATAGTAGTGCTCATTCCAGATTTTGACTCAGTTACACGTGCAGCGTTACCATACGTATCTGTTTCGATGTTTGAACCGAAATCCGTTGTTGTGGCACCTGTCGTTGTCATCGCATTTCCATACGTATACGATGCATTGTTAGAAGCGAAATTCAATCCAAGTTCAGCTCCATAAAAACCGATTAAACGACCTGAACCTTTTCTCATTTCTAGACCACCAGCCAAACCAATACTTGATCCACCTGCTTTGTAGCTGTCCTCAACAGTTGCTGGTAGATTTGGGTAAGTAGGAGCAGCTGCACCATCTTGACCAACCATTTGTGATCCTTTTTGCGAACCAAATCCTAAACGAATAGAAGCTCTATAAGCCATGTCTTTAGTTACGAAATACTTTCCTGAAATAGTTTGATTCCATGTTGGAAATCCCCATGTAGGCGCAGTGTTAAGACCATTTCCTCCAATAAAGTTACCGAAGTAGTTAAGTAATGGTGTAGCATCAACACCGATAGCCCAATCTCCTGCTTCAGGCAAATACTGTTTTTCTTGTGCGAATGTCGTAGCAGATCCTAGGATCAATGCCACAGTTAAAAATGACTTTTTCATAAACTGTATATTTATATGTTTTAGTTGGGGCAATTTACTGTATTTTTTAATTGAAGGTTACAAAAAAAAATGAACAGAAGCGTGTTTATAACCAATTAATTAGCGTCAATCCCTTTACTAAATCCATTTATTATTGAACGCAAAAATTTAATTATAAACAATAAATTATTTTAATGATAATGGTTTAATGGTCAAATTTTACTTTTTTTGTTCCTCTTTTTTTAAAATTATATTAGACATTAATCTACTTTTTAGGAGTATCAATTGTTGGATTTTATGTTTTGCTAGTTTGATAAAGCAATTTATTCTTAATTTTGGCGTTTATACCAGGTATTCATTAAATTGTATCACTGTCGAATGACAAAGTACTTTTGTTTTTTTATCTTCTTGCTAATTTTTTGCTTTAAGGCAGAAAGTCAGCATGCTACTATAAGGTCGAGATCTGAATTAGGTTTTTTACTTGGCGGGACTTATTATATAGGAGATTTAAATAGATTTAATCAGGTTGAAAACACGAAGCTTGCTGGCGGGTTAATTTATCGATTTAATGTAAACCCTCGTTTAAGTCTTAGGGGTAATTTCATTTATGGAAACGTAAAAGGAGATGATGCACAATCAAGTAGTGAATTATATAAGAATAGAAATCTAAATTTTTCCTCGTCAATTTTAGAGGTAGCTGCTGGAATTGAATTTAATTATTTTCCTTTTGAAATCGGTCACAATAGATACAAAGGAACGGCTTATATTTTAGCTGAAATTGGTCTTTTTAAAATGAATCCAATGACTAGGTTCGACAGTGAAAATATTGAATTACAACCCTTAGGAACGGAAGGCCAAGGTTCAAGTTTATCAACGCGTAGCACCTATAGTTTGACGCAGTTGTGCGTTCCTCTTGGTTTTGGTGCAAAATTATCAGTAGGAAAATGGGCGGCAATTAATTTTGAATTAGGACTTCGTAAAACGTTTACCGATTATATAGATGATGTTCATTCTAATACGTATGTAGATCCAGAGATTTTAGCAACTGAAAATGGAACTCTTTCTGCTGCGCTGTCAAATAGAAGTATAGATCGTTCCTTACATGGAAAACGTGGAACCGCTTCATCAAAAGACTGGTATGTCTTTTCTGGCCTTATGGTTACTTTTAAATTAGGGAAAAGAAAAGGTTGCGCTTTTACCTATTGATATTACCAGTAAACTCCGAGATTTTACTTTGTTAATTCTTTAAAAACTTCTTCTAACGTTTTCTCTTCGACTCTTAGCGTTAACACAAGGATATTGTTTTGTTGAGCGAATTGAGCAATTATTTTCCGCAAGTCTTCTTCGCCATTTCCTTCAATTAACCATCCGGTATCTATTTTTTCAACTTTTTTAACTTGCTTTATTTTTGTTAAAATAGACTTAGAAACTTCGCCTTCAAATTCAGCATATACTGTCTGACTGTTCGTTCTTATTTGCAATATGGAGGCTTTGTCATTGGCTACAATTTGACCTTCTTTGATAATAATCACGCGATCACAAATAGCTTCAACTTCTTGCATAATATGTGTGGAAAGCATAACTGTTTTTTCTTTCCCAATATTTTTGATCAGTTCTCGTATTTCAGCTAATTGATTTGGATCAAGTCCTGAGGTCGGTTCATCCAATATCAATACCTTTGGATCATGAATAATCGCTTGAGCTAATCCTACTCGTTGTCTATATCCTTTCGACAAAGCACCAATTTTTTTGTTTTGCTCCACTTCAAGTCCAACCGATTTTACCATATCAGAAACTCGATCGCGGACATTTGACATTTTGTAAATTTTAGCTACAAATTCTAAATATTCTTTGACATACATATCTAGATACAAAGGATTATGCTCTGGCAAATAACCAATAATTTGGCGCGTATCTAATGAATCCACATCAACAGGTAAACCACAAACTTTCACCTCCCCTGAAGAAGATGGAATAAATCCTGTAATTATCTTCATTGTAGTAGATTTTCCTGCTCCGTTTGGCCCTAGAAAACCAACTATTTCTCCTTTTGCAACCGAAAAAGATATATCGCGAACCGCTGCTTGTTCACCGTAAAATTTTGAAAGATTTGTTACCTCAATTGACATATCTGTTAATTTGAATTGCGAAGATACTAAAAAGAGATTAGATTTTTAGACATTAGAGCATCGACAAGTAATTATTCGTTTGATTTTTTTTTCAATGTAAAAGATTGTAGGTCTAATTTTTAAAAATCTACTATCTAATGTCCAAAATAATTATCTTTACAATCTATGGCGTTGAAAGGGAAAGTATTAAAGTCTACGGGGAAATGGTACATCGTGGAATTAGAGGATTGTTCGATTGTAAATTGTCGTATTCGTGGTAAAATGAGAATGAGTAATTTACGAACAACGAATCCAATTGCGGTAGGTGATCAAGTTACTGTTTCTGATTCGATGGATGAAGAAGGGAATCGTATTATTTTGGATTATGATGAAAGACGAAATTATATCGTCCGAAAATCTACCAATTTGAGTAAACAAATGCAGATTTTAGCGGCCAATGTTGATCGAGCGTATTTGCTGGTAACCACCGCGGCTCCTGTCACTCATTTGGCATTTATCGATCGCTTTCTTGTTTCGGCTGAATCATTTAGAATTCCTGCTACTCTTCTTTTTAATAAAATTGACACCTATACTCCGTATGAGCTTGAATACATTGATGCTTTGTGCTATATGTATGAAAAAGTGGGGTATAAATGCTATAAAATTTCTGCGGATAAAAAAGATAATATTGATTTTTTAAAGGAAGAAATTAAGGAGAATCAGGTGATGATTTCGGGTCACAGTGGTGTTGGCAAAAGTACTTTGGTGAATGCTTTAGATCCTTCACTAGATTTGCGTATTGGAGAAATATCGCAGGCAAATCAACAAGGAAAACATACAACAACGTTTGCTGAGATGTTTAAATTAGCTTCTGGTGGTTATATTGTGGATACTCCTGGAATAAGAGCTTTTGGAGTCGTTAATTTGGAAAAAGAAGTTATTTCTCATTATTTTCCAGAGATGCGTCATTTCTTGAATGAATGTAAATACAATAATTGTCAGCACTTGAATGAGCCAAAATGTGCGGTGAAGGCTGCATTAGAAACAGGTGAAATTTCTGAAAGTCGATATACAACCTATTATCAATTGATGACGGAAGATGAAAATGAAATTCACCGTAAAAAAATAGAGCATTCGTGAGAATTGTTTTACAAAGAGTTACGGAGGCTTCCGTGAAAATTTATAATGAAGTGAAAGGTCAGATTGATCACGGATTTTTAATTTTAGTTGGAATCGAAAATGAAGATGAAAAAAGTGACGCTGATTGGCTCATTCAAAAAATTAATGGATTAAGAGTTTTCACAGATCAAGAGGGAAAAATGAATCTTTCAATTCAAGATGTGAAGGGCTCTATTTTATTGATTTCTCAATTTACTCTTTTTGCATCAACTAAAAAAGGAAATAGACCTAGCTATATTCAAGCGGCGCGGCCAGAAATTGCCATTCCGCTTTATGCATATTTTACTGAGCAGTTAAAAATTCAAACTCAGTTAAAAGTCGAAACAGGAGTTTTTGGTGCTGACATGCAAGTGTCATTGATCAATGATGGCCCGGTTACGATTTCAATCGATTCAAAAAATAGAGAATAATTTTTTTATATGGAAATAAAGGAAGCGCAAGTTGCAGTTGATAATTGGATAAAAAAATATGGAGTTCGTTATTTTAACGAAATGACAAACATGGCTCTTTTGATGGAAGAAGTAGGCGAAGTTGCTCGAATAATGGCGCGCCGTTATGGAGAACAAAGTGAGAAGGAAAGTGATAAAAACAAGGACCTCGGCGAGGAAATGGCCGATGTGCTTTTTGTGTTGCTCTGTTTATCGAATCAAACAGGAGTTGATTTGGAAAGTGCGTTGAAAAATAATATGGAAAAGAAAGCGGCACGAGATAACGATCGCCATCATTCAAATGACAAATTAAAAGATAAATAAAGTACTGCATTAGAAAGTCGTACCTTTGTACTAAATAATAACAAAATCGAGTTTAAAAGGAAATAATTTTATACTCAAAAAACAGATTCCATGTCTCTCAAAAAATACAATGAAATTCTTCAAACGGCAATGATAGATGCTGGTTTTGAGAATCAAACTGAATTTCAGCAAAAAACAATCTCTCGAATAAAAGAAGGAAAAGATTTTATTGCCATAGGTCCAAAAGGTTGTGGGAAATCTACGGCAATTGTGTCAGGGGTTTTACAGCGCTTAGAAAAACAATCGGAAGACGATGCTCCTAGAGCTATTATTATCGTTACTGACAAAGAAAAAACACTTGAAATGGAAGCTCAGTTTTTAAAATTGGGAAGAAGAATGGATTTATTGACTGTTATTGCTCATGATAAAGGACATAAAGTTCAACAAAGAATTGCTCTTTACGTTGGTGCTGATATTGTCATTGGCACAGCAAAAAGATTATACGAAATGTATATTCACAATGGATTGAATTTGGCAAAAGTGAAAATGCTTATTTTAGATGATGCGGAAGCAATTTTAAAAGCAGGCTCACAAACGGATATTTTAAGATTGACAGAAAGTATTAAAAGATGTCAGTATATTATGATCAATGATCAATTAACTGATCGAATGAAAAAAGCATCTGAATTGTTCATGGCTTTTCCAACCACGATAGTGATCGAAGAAAAAGAGGAAGAAGAAAATAATTCGCAAGAAGAAGAATAAAAGTATGTCTTAATGGCAGAAGTCCTTTTTTGGAATGAATTTAGATGAAATGAGCACATGAAGAAAGAAACTGTAGATCCAGCAAAAACAAAAACGGTCACATTAAATTCTGTTTTTAAATCGATTATTTGGCCGAGAAGAAAGTTGATCTCATTCGGACTAATTTTAATCGTTATCAGCAGATTGGCAGGTTTGTATCCTGCACTTGCCACAAAAGAGTTATTAGATCAGATTGTTCCCAATAGAGATTTTCAAAATTTAATTGAATTGATTGTGAAAGTCGTTTTAGCAATTGGTATTCAAGCAATTACTTCTTATTTTTTAACGATAATCCTGAGTGTAGAAGCACAAAATTTAATCTCTCAATTACGAGTACAAGTTCAAAAGAAAATTCTTTCTTTGCCAGTTAGTTATTTTGATAATAATAAAAGTGGGGCATTAGTTTCGAGAATAATGTCGGATGTTGAAGGGGTTCGAAATTTAATTGGTACTGGACTAGTTCAGCTGATTGGGGGTACTTTAACATCGGTTATTGCGCTGGTTTTGTTGATTAAGATTAATCCGATGATGACCTTATCCACTTTATTGCCAATCGGTGTTTTTGCATTTGTTGCCATGAAAGCTTTTGGAAAAATTCGACCTATTTTTAAAAATAGAGGAAAAATAAATGCGGATGTAACGGGTCGGTTAACAGAATCATTAAACGGTGTTAGAGTTATTAAAGGATTTAATGCAGAGAAGCAAGAAAATAAAATTTTTGAAAGAGGAGCAGATGATTTGTTTCAAAATGTGAAAGCGAGTTTAACCGCAACCTCTATGATTACTAGTTCTTCCACTTTTTTAATTGGAATCGCTTCTGCAGAAGTAATGGGATTAGGAGGCTATTACATGATTAATGGTCAAATAACGTCTGGTGATTTTTTAGAGTTTATGTTTTTATTGGCATTCATGATTGCGCCAATTGTTCAAATGAGTAATATTGGAAGTCAGATTACAGAAGCTTTTGCAGGTTTGGAAAGAACGCAAGAAATCATGAATATGCATCCTGAGGATGATGAAGTGGAGCGACCAACTAAAGTGGATAAAATAAAAGGAGATATTATTTTTGAAAATGTGTCATTCAGCTACGAAGAACAAAAGGAAGTATTGCATAATATTAGTTTTTCTGCACCTGCGGGTTCAGTAACAGCCTTGGTTGGCTCATCTGGGTCTGGAAAATCTACTATTGCAGGATTAGTGGCAACTTTTCTTAATCCAAGTTCAGGAAAAATTACTATCGACGGACAAGATTTATCGAAAGTAAGTCTTTCTAGTTATAGAAATCATTTAGGGGTGGTTTTACAAGATGATTTCTTGTTTCAGGGAACTATTCGTGAAAACATACTTTTCCCAAGACCAGATTCAACCACAGAGGAATTAGATTTCGCAGTGAAATCGTCGTATGTAAATGAATTTACGGATCGTTTTGACGAAGGTTTAGATACAGTTATCGGGGAAAGAGGAGTGAAGCTTTCAGGTGGACAACGTCAGCGTATTACGATTGCAAGAGCTATTTTAGCAAATCCAAGTATCTTTATTTTGGACGAAGCAACTTCTAATTTAGATACTGAAAGTGAATCATTAATTCAAAGGAGTTTATCAGAATTAATCAAAGATAGAACAACGTTTGTGATTGCCCATCGATTGAGTACAATACGTCAAGCAGATCAAATTTTAGTTATTGAACATGGTAAAATTGCTGAACAAGGAACTCATGATGAGTTGATAGCGAAAGAAGGTAGATACTTTGAATTGTTTACGTATCAAAGTAGGATTTAATGTTAAAATGAACTCCTCAGTTTTTCAAGGACGATTTTATCAATAGGAAAAGTAAAATCATGTTCAGTAAGCTCAATAATGGGCATCCATCGCTGTTTTTCTCCATCTGAAGTCAGGGGAATTTCATATTTAGTAAGGCCAATCTTTGACCAAGAATCATACTTCACAAAATAGTAAAAGCTAATTAGTTGATGGTTGTCATTAAACGCAGATACTTGATGAAAATCGTTTACATAAAACAGTTCTTCCACTTCAATTTCAATCAATAATTCTTCTTGAAATTCACGTTTTAGTCCATCTAGAAGTCCTTCTCCAAATTCTAAACCACCACCAGGAAATTTGGTGAAAGAATGTCCATTTCTTCTCTCATCTGAAATTAAAATTTCATTTCTATCATTGATCAATAAGCCGTATACTCTAAGATTGAAAGATTTCATTGGTTGTTCTATTAAAACAGATTGAAACGAAGTTCGACACAGCGTTCCTCAACGTTTTTTTTGAGTCGAAATAGTTTAAAAAAACTCTGTGATAATCTGTGAATTGACTCTGAATAACTCTGTGGTTAACTATTTATCTTTCTAAGATTGCTTTAATATCCGGACGAAAATATAATTCTGATTTCATTATTTTCCCATCCTCCCTGTAGATTGCCTTTCCATTTTCATCTAATTTACTCATGTTTGAACGTTGAATTTCTTCAAAAACTTCAATTATTTTATCTTGTAAACCATGTTTCAAAATAGTTCCACATAAAATATACAATTGATCTCCCAGTGCATCAGCAATTTCAACGATATCACCATTTTTTGCAGCTTCTAAATATTCTTCATTTTCTTCGGCCATCAATCTGTGACGAAGTTCAATATCATTGATGGATATTTCAATGGTAGGTTGATAGTTGTTTTTAATGCCAAAAGCATCATGGAAAATCTCCACCGCTTTAATAGTATCTTGAATTTTCATTGTTTGGTTTTTTATTTTGAACAAGAGCAAATATAGTAACCAATCATACATTTTTCACGAATAGTTTGTCTTTCTGTTTGCATTTTTTTTTGAATTAATCACTTAAATACCAGAAAACCAGTTTTTCCTATCCAAATGGGATCATTATCTGCCTGTATTTTTTAATTGAACTGCGGTTTTTGGAGTATTCTATTTTAAAAATTAACATTTGCCCCAATAATTAAAGTGATTATTCATGTTGATTTCATTATCTTTGATAAAATAGTGTAACAGATAAGATGGCGGAAACGAGTGTGAAGACTAAAAAAAGTTCAGCTAAAACAGCTAAAAATAAGTTGATTGAAGCATTTCGATTAATGTGTACGGCTAAAACAATGGCTGAAAAATTTGAAGCGAATAAGGAAATTACGGCAAAATATGTGCATGCAACATCTCGTGGACATGAAGCAATTCAAATCGCTGTTGGTATGCAATTAAATCCGCAAGATTGGGTTTCCCCTTATTACCGCGATGATAGTATTCTTCTGAGTATTGGAATTTCGCCGTATGAATTGATGTTACAAGTTTTCGCTAAAAAAGACGATCCGTTTTCTGGTGGAAGAACCTATTATTCTCATCCTTCATTGGATAGAGAGGATATGCCAAAAATCATTCATCAGTCTTCAGCCACAGGCATGCAAGCGATACCTACCACAGGTATTGCAATGGGGCTGCAATACAAAGAAAAAACAGGTCTTTCAATTGATTATAAGGGAGAAAACCCAGTCGTAGTTTGTTCTTTGGGAGATGCATCTTGCACAGAAGGCGAAGTTTCTGAAGCTTTGCAAATGGCCGCTTTAAAACAATTTCCCATCGTGTTTTTGGTACAAGATAATGGATGGGATATTTCTGCAAGTGCCGAAGAAACTCGCGCTCAGGATATTAGTAAATACGCTGAAGGATTTAATGGGATTGAAGTGCGCACTATTGATGGAAGTAATTTTGATCTATCTTATCAAACCATAAAAGAAGTTTTTGGAATTGTAAGGAAAGAACGTAGACCTTTTATTGTTCACGCAAAAGTGCCCTTGCTCGGACATCATACTTCGGGTGTTAGAAAAGAATGGTATCGAGATGATTTAGAGGAGGCTGTTTTAGCTGATCCGTATCCAAAGTTAAAAGCTGTACTTCTTCAAGAAGGTATAGAAGAAGATGAATTTCTGAGAATTGAATCGGAAATAAGAAACGACATTGATGTAGCATACGAACAAGCATTAAATGCTGAAGACCCTTCACCGGACTCAGTATTAGATCATATATTTGCACCAACTCCAATTACGGAGGAAAAAGGAGAACGTTCACCAATCGGGAAAAAGAAGACTGTTATGGTCGATAGTGCTCTTTTTGCAGTGCGCGAAATAATGAGTAAGCATCCAGAAGCATTGTTGTACGGTCAAGATGTGGGAGCAAGAATAGGGGGTGTTTTTAGAGAAGCTGCCACTTTAGCGCAAACTTTTGGAGATGACCGTGTTTTTAATACGGCTATTCAGGAAGCTTTTATTATCGGAAGTACGGTAGGAATGTCAGCTGTTGGATTAAAACCAATTGTCGAAGTTCAATTTGCAGATTATATTTGGCCTGGATTAAACCAATTATTTACAGAAGTTAGTAGGTCTTATTATTTGTCTAACGGAAAATGGCCGGTAAGTTGCGTGATTCGTGTTCCAATTGGTGCTTATGGATCAGGTGGTCCTTACCATTCTTCAAGCGTTGAATCCATTTTGACAAATATCAGAGGGATTAAAGTAGCTTATCCTTCAACTGGAGCAGATTTAAAAGGGTTAATGAAAGCGGCATATTACGATCCTAATCCAGTTGTTATGTTGGAACATAAAGGGTTATATTGGTCTAAAATACCTGGTACAGAAGGGGCAATGTCTATCGAACCTGATGATGAATATGTGATACCTTTTGGAAAAGCGAGAATTGTTCAAGAAGCCAATGTGGAATTCACGAAATCAGGCGAAAGTTGTGTTGTAATCACCTATGGAAGAGGAGTTTATTGGTCTTTAGAAGCTTCTTCAGTATTTGAAGGAAAAGTAGAAATTGTGGATTTAAGAACTTTAAATCCTCTTGATTTTGAAACGATTAATAGGGTCACAAAAAATCACGGTAAAGTACTTTTAGTAACGGAAGAATCAATTGAGTCAACGTTTACACTAGGACTTGCTGGAAGGATTCAAAGAGATAATTTTAAACACTTAGACGCTCCAGTTTTAATCGTTGGTTCTATGGATACGCCTGCAATACCCTTGAATTCCATTTTAGAAGCGGAACTTTTAACAAATAGCGAAAAAGTAAAAAAAGCAATTGGTGATTTGTTAGAGTATTAGAATTCTGAAATCCAATGAAATTCATCTCTTAGTAAGGGTAATTTTTCCCAATTTAGTTTTTTTATTGGTAGATGGACGGGTGCGTTTTTTTCATTCCAAATGATTTCTGTAGGAGTAATTTTAAGAGTCATTTTTTTATTGACAGTATAAACATCTATTGTATTTGTCAAGGTATTGGTTTTCATTTGAAAATCTTTCATTTTATCATCTTGAAATTGAATAATGAAGAAGCCTTTTCTATGCATGAATATGCGTTTTATTTGCTGCAGATTTCCAAATTGAGATGTTGAATTAGGAGCATTAAGTACTTCATAGGCTCCGTGAAATAATGGTCGATTTTGCATGTTGTCATTGAAATTATTTGTATTAAAATAAGTAAATAAAGTTTCGAAGAGAATACAACAGATAATACAACTTTTAAAAATAATCAGTTTTTTGGTTTTTTCTACCTCAAAAGAAAGCGTTGATCTAGGGACTTTATTATTTACTTGAAAAAAGAATGAAAAAAGTTTTTTTGCATAGGGAACAAGTATAACTAGCGATAAAAAGAGTAAGAAGGAGGATAAAATTTTTACAGAGATATCAAAACCAAAATTGATCATTAAAACGTTGAGTAAAACAGTGAAAGAAATTACTGCTCCTAGCATTCGCGTTCTTCTAAAAAGAAGTAATAGTGCAGGAATGATCTCTACTAATCCCATAAAAAGATTGTAGCTATGCGAACTGCCCATACTTGACCAAAAGAGGATGTCTTTTGAGAGCTGACCCAGAGGTGTGTATAAAGTATTTGGTTCAGGAATATAAAATTGAAGTTTAAAAACCTTATTGAAGCCGTATACAAATAGAAAAAATGATAAAATATAGGCAGAAATCACGTGGGTCCAATAATAAAGTGAACCTTCATTTTTTCTTGCTCTTAAAATAATACCCCAAATGGAGGCTGCGAAAATTGAAAGAATTAGGTATATAATTACAACATGGTACATTTCTTTAGAATCGGATTCAATATTTTTCGCGTCTATTATTCTAAGAAGTGGATTAAGAAAAAAGAGAAGTATGTTTTTCACGATTCCGATAGAAATAAAACCGGGAAGAATAGTGAGGGAAAATATGGTGATAAATACGCCGCAAAATCGAATGTAAAATGATTTTAACATATTGGTAATCAGTTTTTAGTATTTTTAAATCAACTATTTTCTACCATGAAATTTTAAATTTATAGAAGAAAAGGTGATCCCTAAAATCACTATGAATCCAACTAACCAATGGATTCCATTTTGATTATTTGATTTGGCTTTTTTATTTTCCTTTTTTAGTTTCTTTTCGTCAAAACCTATTAATGTGATTTTTTTTGGATAAAGTGTTACAATTTCTTCAATTGATTTATGTTCAATGTATGGATTAAGATAGACGGTATCTTTTCTATTGTAAGACATTTCAATGATGCTAGTATCTGAAAGTTTTACGACACTGTCTATTTCATACAGGTGGATGTTAGACATTTCATTTTTTCGCCTAAGGTAGAAATTTACGGAATCTATTTGAAGCATCCTTTTTTCCATTTCATATTGATAATCAAGATTTATTCCAAAGTTGTCATTACTTTTGAATCCTTCTGAGTAGTCATTTCCACTATGACTTCTATGGGCGATTGATTTTGTTTGAGAAAGGGTAATTGAGTTATTTAGGAAAATTACAGACACAATAATTAGTACTTTTTTCATACTTTAAATTTTAGTTTTTACACGGTACAACTGTTTGTGATAAAAGTTCAAATTATTTCGTTTACACGTAACGTATTAATAACCTATTCGTTAGATTCGTAATTAAACACTTTAATTTCACTTATAATTCCATTTGTGTTTTATTTTTTTTAAATCATTTAGTATATTTGTACATTCACTTGCTATGAAAAAAGCTTTACTTTGTTTTCTGATAATAATTTCTAGTGGAATACAGTGTTTTTCACAGGAAAATTTTGTTTCTGAGGTAATTTCAGATTGTGATGGAAGCATAAACATCATTGAACCAGGGGTTTTTTCAATTCAATTTACAGGGCAAGGAGGCTTCATTAAAGATATTGCAGCCTATCCTTCTTTGGACAGCGTTGCAGAAAATAATTCTATTTGGTGTTCATTTATTGCGCCGTTTGATGGAGTTATTAATTTGGATGCGTCAATTAATACAGGATTCATACAAATGGTCATCTTTGAACAAAGTTTAAATGATGTTTGTGATGAAATCCATAGAGGTATTGCAGATATTAAACGTTTAATAATCAAGTCATCTAGTTCGAGTGTAGCGTTGAACAAAACCCCAAATGAAGATCAATTATATTCTCTAGAGTTACGAGAAGGTCAAAAAATAATTTTGTTATTTAATACCGTTGAAAAAAGCAAAGAGCGACTAAAACTTGTGTTTAATTATGAGGTTTTAAATAACTCTGATCCCAATAGCAAAGGGGAAACCAAGGTAGTTGATTTGAGAGATGATGAATTTACTCCTGCCTTTCATGTCGTTGTGAGAGATGCTGCAACTGGTTTTCCTGTTATTTCAAATTTAACGATATCAGGATTAAAAACTGTTTCTGCCTTGTATATGGGAAGTGATTTCTATTTTGTTATTTCAAAAAACGGAAAAGTAACCATTAAATGTGATGCCAAAGGATATTTCTTTGCGGACAGAACCGAGAATGTAGTAGCGAATTTAGAGAGTGAATTTACAATTTGGTTAGAGCCATTGAAACAGGGAAAAAGTTTACAGATTGAAGAAATAGAATTTCATCCTGGGTCAAGTGATTTCACTCCTACATCTGAAGGAAAATTGCAACGATTAAAAGATTTTATGGCATTAAATTCTGAGGTCAAAATCGAAATTCAAGGGCATGTATTTGCTCTAGATGACAATTCATTTGCCGGTCAGAGACTTTCAGAAGCACGTGCAAAAAGGGTGTACAATTATTTGGTGAGTAATGGGATAAATAAGGATCGAATGACAGCCGTTGGTTTTGGAAATACTAGACCGATTTATCCAAAACCCAAATTGGCGTATGAAGAGCAGATGAATAGGAGAGTGGAAATCAAAGTACAGTAGATTTAATTGATTCGATATTTTAACTCAACCCAAATACCTAACACCCAATACCTAACACCCAATACCCACTTATATCGTCATAATGTCTTTTTCCTTCGAGTCAATAAGATCATCAATTTTTTTAATATAGTGATTGGTAATATTTTGAATTTCGCCCTCAGCATCTTTCGCCATATCCTCAGAGAGACCATCGCTTTTTAGATCTTTCACCATATCGATTGCATCTTTTCGGTGATTTCTGATAACCACTTTTCCATTTTCGCCTTCTGATTTCCCTCTTTTAACGAGTTCTCTTCTACGTTCTTCTGTTAAAGCAGGTACGTTGATGATGATCATTTCTCCATTGTTTTGCGGTGCAAATCCTAAATTTGCATTTATAATGGCTTTTACGATGTCATTTAAAATATTTCTTTCCCACGCTTGAACTGTCAATGTTCGGGCATCCATTGTATTTACATTCGCTACTTTTGAGAGTGGAGTAGGTACTCCATAATATTCAACCATTACACTTTGCAGCATAGAAGGAGTTGCTTTGCTTGCGCGAATTTTTTGAAGTTCAGATTCTAAATGTTCAAGAGTTTTTTTTCCTGAACTTCTAAAATCGTCATAAATCATTTGAAGATCTTCTACCATTTTCGTTAATTTTCAATTTTAATTCCTCACAATTGTGCCAACTTGATTCCCTTCCATTAATTTCCTGAAATTCCCAGGTGTGTCCATGTCAAATACAATGATTGGTAAATCATTTTCTTTACAAAGAGTAAAAGCAGTCATGTCCATTACATTCAAACCCTTGCTATAAACATCATCAAATGTAATGAAGTCATATTTGGTGGCAGTTTTATCTTTTTCCGGGTCTGCTGTATAAATACCATCAACGCGGGTTCCTTTTAAAATAACTTCAGCATTAATTTCAATTGCTCTTAAAGAGGCTGCAGAATCTGTCGTAAAAAATGGATTTCCAGTACCGGCACCAAAAATGACAACTCTACCTTTTTCTAAATGACGAACAGCTCTTCTTCTAACGAAAGGTTCAGAAATTTCTTTCATTTCGATGGCTGATTGAAGACGAGTGCTTACGCCTGCTGATTCTAGTGCAGCTTGTAATGCCATACTATTAATCATTGTCGCTAGCATACCCATGTAATCTCCATGCGTTCTATCCATTCCACCTTCTTCCGCTTGCACTCCTCTAAAAATATTCCCTCCACCGATTACAATTGCAATTTCAACTCCCAAATCGTGAATTTCTTTAATTTCATTCGCATAAGCGTTTAGTCGATTGTTGTCAATTCCAAATTGTTTGTCACCCATTAGCGATTCACCGCTGAGCTTTAAGAGTATACGTTTGTATTTCATTGTTTTTTTCTTTGAGGTGATGCAAATATAGTTATTTTAGACAAAAGACTTCACGACAAAAGACTTTTAAGGATTAATTTATATAGCACTTTGGGCGAATCTATTTTATCTTCTGTAAAAATTCTTCATAAAAAAAGCCAGATCATAGATCCAGCTTTTTTTATAGTTTTATTTTATCTTAACTTAAAGAGAAACGTTTGAAATCAACAACAGTTAATCCTTTTTCAGATGAATTTAAAAATTGTTCAACTGAAAGTTTGTTGTCACGCACAAATGGTTGACTTAATAAAGTGCTTTCAGCAAAGAATTTATTTAATCGTCCTTGAGCAATTTTATCAGCCATTTCTGCTGGTTTACCTTCTTGTATTGCTAATTCTTTACCAACCTCTAATTCACGGTCGATAGTAGATTGATCAATACCTTCTTTGTTTAAAGCTAAAGGATTCATTGCAGCAACTTGCATTGCAACTTGTTTCCCAGCATCTTCAGCCACCTCAGAACCACTATTTAAAGCAACAATTGTAGCTAATTGATTTCCTGGGTGATTGTAAGCAACAACTTTATCAGCTGAAATTAAAGAATAATTTGAAAGAACTAATTTCTCACCAATTACACCAATATGTTCAACGATTTTTTCTTCTACTGATAATTTGTCATCAAATTTTAAAGCTTTCATTTCTTCTGTTGTAGAAGGTTTGTTTGAAAGAGCAATATCCATTAATGACTGAACAAATGTACCAAAACTTGCATTTTTGGCAACGAAATCTGTTTCACAATTAAGTGTCATGATAACTCCTGTTTTAGAATCTGAAGAAGCCTGAGCTAAAACAAAACCTTCGTTTGCATCATTATCTCCTCTTTTTGCAGCTATTTTTTGACCTTTTTTACGAAGTAAATCTGTAGCTACTTCAAAATCGCCATTTGCTTCAACAAGTGCGTTTTTGCAGTCCATCATACCTGCACCTGTTTGTTGACGTAATTTATTAACTTCTGACGCTGTAATTGCCATAGTTTCCATATTTAGAAAGTTAAATTAATCTTTTTTCTCTGTTTCTTCAGTCGCTGGTTTTTCAGCAACTACTTCAACATCTGCTTCAGCAGTCACTTCAACCGCTTTTTCAGCACTAGCTTCTTTTGTTGCAGCTGTCTCATCGTCAGCATCAGCTTTATCTTTAGAGTTTTTACGATCTTCTAGACCTTCTCTGATAGAGTCACAAATCGCTTCCATAATAATAGAAATTGATTTAGTAGCATCATCATTTGCAGGAATAGGGAAATCTACTAAACGAGGATTTGAATTCGTATCAACCATTGCGAAAGTTGGGATATTCAAACGTTTAGCTTCAGCTAAAGCAATATGCTCTTTCAAGATATCTACAATAAAAATTGCAGCTGGTTGACGAGTCATATCAACGATAGAACCAAAGTTTTTCTCTAATTTATCACGTTGACGTTGTTTAAAAAGACGTTCACGTTTATTCAAAGTTTCCCAAGTACCATCTGTTTTCATTTTGTCAATAATTGACATTTTACGAATAGATTTACGAGTTGTTTGAAAGTTTGTTAACATTCCACCTGACCAACGTTCAGTAACGTAAGGCATGTTTAAGTCTTTTACACTATCAGTGATGATATTTTTTGCTTGTTTTTTTGTAGCAACGAAAAGAATCTTTTTACCCGACTTAGCAATTTGTTTCATTGCCGCACAAGCTTGATCAAGATGCGCTATTGTCTTATTTAAATCAATGATATGGATACCTTTTTTTTCTTCAAAGATATACGGCGCCATTGCCGGGTTCCATTTTCTTTTCTGGTGACCAAAATGAGCACCTGCTTCTAATAATTTTTCAAAAGTTATTTTTGACATTTTAATGTGTTTTAATTGTTTACGTTCCTTTAGTATGTCAGCATAAGAGGGGCAAATTGCGGGTGCTCTAATGCTTGGGTACTAAACAATCGCCAAAATAAAGTATTAACGTTTAGAGAACTGAAATTTCTTACGAGCTTTCGGTTGTCCTGGTTTTTTACGTTCAACCATTCTTGGGTCACGTGTCATCAAGCCTTCAGCTTTTAACAACGTTTTATTTTCTTCAGCAACTTTCACCAAAGCACGAGCAATTCCTAAACGGATAGCTTCTGCTTGGCCATTGATACCGCCTCCAAATACATTTACTGCTACGTCATATTGACCGATAGTATCTGTTAATTGAAAAGGACGTTCAATTTTTGCTTGAAGAACAGTTATAGGGAATGCTACCTTATAATCTTTTTTATTTACAGTTACTGCTCCCGTACCTTTTGATAGGTAAACACGAGCAACAGATGTTTTTCTTCTTCCTAATGCGTTTATTACTTCCATTTTATTTGAATGTATCAAGGTTAAATACTTGCGGTTTTTGAGCTTCTTGATCATGCTTTCCACCTACATACACTTTTAAATTAGTGAATAAACGGCTTCCAAGCTTGTTCTTAGGCAACATACCTTTAACAGCTTTCTCAATCAAACGTTCTGGATGTTTTTTTAACATCTCTTCTGCTGACGTGAAACGTTGTCCACCAGGATATCCTGTATATCGAACGTATTCTTTGTTAACAAGTTTAGTACCTGAAAAAGATACTTTTTCTGCATTGATAACGATAACGTTATCGCCACAATCAGCGTGAGGTGTGAAGTTGACTTTGTGTTTCCCACGGATCAATTTCGCAACCTTACTCGCCAAGCGACCAACAGTTTGGCCCTCAGCATCTACTACAAACCACTGCTTATTAGCAGTTGCTACGTTTCCAGAGATGGTTTTGTAACTTAATGTATCCACAATAAATTTATTAATTAAATAAGACAATAACCCCAAATTGGGGGTGCAAAGATATAACTTCTAGAGTTTATTAACAAACGATTTTTAAAAAAGATTCCTTTTTTACGTATAAATGTCCAATTAACGGTCATTTAGTACCATTTATTTATTTTTAAATGAATTGATAGCCTGAATTGTGAAGTCTGATAATACTAGTTTTCCACTTATTTCTGCTCTTTCAATTAATAAACTATCCCAATGGTCGGTGCCTTCCCAAAAAATAGATTTTAATTTAGACATTGCTTCTGGATTTGAAGTAGCCAATTTATCAGCTAATTTATTTAGTTCAACATCCATTTCTTCTTCTGTATCATATACGTCCGAATATAAACCATGCTTACATGCCCAATTTGCCGTTCGCCATTCGCTTGCATTAATGGCTAATTGACTCATAGCTGATAAACCTATTTTTCGCTGGATCACCGGTCCAACAACAAAAGGACCTATTCCTACAGCTAATTCTGAAAGTTTTACATCTGCATGCTTTGTAGCAAAACAATAATCAACAGCAGATGCGATACCAACACCACCTCCAACTGCTTTTCCTTGAACTCTCCCTAGAATTAATTTTGGACTTTTTCTACAAGCATTAATTACGTTAGCAAAACCTGAAAAAAAGATCTTCCCTACTTCTAAGTTTTTGATGGAAATCAATTCATCAAAACTTGCACCTGCACAAAAAGCTTTGGAGCCCGAGGAACGGAGAATGATGACATTTACTTTTTGGTTTTCGCCCATTAAATTGATTGTATCGGCAAGTTTTTGTAGTATTTTTCCTGGAAGTGAATTACTGGATGGATGCCCAAATTCAATCGTAGCTATTCCTGTTTCGCTAATTTCAGAATGAACGTGACCTTGTTCGATTGCTTCAGTCATAATATGTTAACTATTAATTGAAAATACTTTTCCTAATCTTCTTTACGAATTACTTTGCCATCGCTATCTCTTTCGACGGGATTAGGTTTGATCACTACTTTTTCTTTTTGTGCGTAGGGCTTTTGACGACTATCAAATTTGTTAAAAGCTTTTTTTTCTACTTTTTTTGCAACTGGTTTTTGGATGCTTTTTGGAGGTCGATTCCCTTTTGGAGAAGCAATTTTAACATCTAATTTCCTGCCATTAATATCCATGCCGTTTAATGCATTTATGGCATTAATACCATGATCTGTTTCTACCATTTCGATGTAACCGAATCCTTTTGATCTTTTTGTTGCATTGTCATATACCACATGAGCATACGTAACTGGACCAAATGCAGAAAAAGTTGATTCTAAATCTTCTGAAGTAATATCCCAATCCAGATTTGCAATAAATAAATTAACCATCTAACCTAAATAATTTCTAATAATAAAACCTAACGTTGACAAAATTAAAATAAAGAAACGTATGTGTCTCTAAATTTTAATAAAAAAAAGTAACGGTTAAGTTTAAATAACCAATCCGTTACCATGAAAATCCTGTATTTATTTCAAAGAGAAACTATCCGATCCAATTAATAAACCGTCACAATAGATTTTCACTTTGTAATTTCCTTTTATAGCTTCTTTATTTTTTAAATCATAATAAATGGATAAGTCGATACTTTGATTATTGTAATCGATCTCTTTTTTATCTGAATAAGCTATAGTTCCTTGCTCTAATTGAACTGTATTACTTGATTTTGCCTGAAGCGTTTTCCCATCAGGATCAATGATTTGCATGTACACCGTTTTTGTTCCAGCATTTGCTAATGAATTTTCTGAGATGGTAAAACTCGAGCGAATTTGTACACAACTTTTAGCTTTATCACTAGCTTCAGTTGTATTGTTTAATTTCATTCTCAAACCTGTGGTGTTAATACTAAAGGCTTGAAGTTTTTGACCAATCTTCACTTTCTCTCCGTACACTTCAGCATCGCGTTTATAATTATCTCGCTCTGTCTCAGTTGAAGATAATTTATTTGTTGTTTCATCTAAATCCGATCCTAATTTTTTGTTCAACGTATTTAATGAATCAATTTGCACTACATAGCCTTTCATGATATTTCTAAGTGTATTGTTTTCACGCGTCATTTGAGCAATTTTTCTAGCATCTAAACTTCCATTTTTCTTGGAGTTTGCCAAATCTTTCATTAGCTCAATGATTTTGTCTTTCTGTACGTTTAGACTATCCGCTTTACTTGCGTCCTTTTTAATCAATTCATCATATGTTTTTAGCATTTCGCTAAAATTTTTCGTTAAATCATTAGACATTTCTTCAGGATTAAACCCGATATCTTTCAGCATTTGATTCATTCCTGCCATATCAGCCTTCAATTCTTTATTTTCATTGGAGCAGTTATTGAATTCGGCATTTTTACTAGACACCTTGGTAGCCATATAAGCTAATCCAATCAATAATAGAAGTATAATAATAATAAAGGCACCGTTGCCTCTTTTTGGTGTTTCAATTTTTTCTGACATATTCTATATTTTAAGTATTCAGATAAAGGTAACGTTTCAAATGTGGGAGATAACATGACTTGGGTCATAATACCGTAGTTTATTCATGTGAAATCAATAAATCCGAGAGGATTTACCCTTCAGTTACCGAGTATGTATAACTTTCCATAATTTGATTCGAAAGTAATTTCTTACACGCTTCTTCTGTTTTTTGTTCTGCTTCTGCTTTTGATGTCGCATCAATAAAAAGTCGGATATGTCTTCCGATGCGAACTCCACTAATTTCTGGTAAGCCAATGTTTTGCATACTGTTTGATACTGCTTTTCCCTGAGGGTCTAATAATGCGTCTAATGGCATTACATCAATTTCAGCTTTGAATTTCATGTGTTTGTTTTTTATTTAACTTATTATCAATAAATGATAGTACAAGGTACAAAAGTACAATTAATGGAATAGACCATACTAATAAAAAAGCGATTAATAATCCACAAATTATTAAAAAAGAAAATCTAATCTGATTTCCTTGCCACTTAAAGTGTTTAAATTTTAAAGAAAACATCGGTATTTCTGATATTAGAAGGAGTGACATGCAGCCAATTACAACAATGAAAAATCCTGGCTGGAAAATCATATTAATCCAAGCGTCTTGGTATCCTTTTTGACTAAATTCGATTAAAAGAACCAATGGAAAAGTAGTAAAAAAAATTGTGTTTGCGGGAGTATTTAAACCTATAAATGATTCTGATTGCCTTGTATCAATATTAAATTTTGCAAGTCGAAACATAGACATAAACGGAATAAATAGTGCTAAAAAAGGGGTGTATTTTAAACTATTGTTCATTTCATTTGGCACGTCGTAAAACACCGCATTTTTCCAATTAGTGAGTATGAAATTTACATGAGAATTGAAGTTGGGACTTAAAATTTCGCTTTTCAGATCTGTGAGAGAAATGATCATTACAACCATCATGAAGATTCCGGGTGCTAATCCAAACGTGATCATATCTGCCAACGAGTCTAACTGTTTTCCAAGTTCGCCCGACTGATTCAATTTTCTAGCCAAGAATCCATCAAAAAAGTCAAAAATTGCGCCCGCAAATATCAAAAAAGGAGCAAGGTCAATTCTTCCCATAAGTGCGAAGATGATTGAAAAAACGCCTGAAAGCAGATTGGCTGCAGTAAATAAATTGGGTATATTGAACATCTTTAGCCTATAAATATTTTTTTTAACGTCAAAGTATCAACGTAAAGAGTTATATTTACGTCTTTACTATGATTGAATCAGGCAAAGAACACAATTTTTTATGAAAAATAGTGTTCTTGTGTGGAAAAAAAATGATTATGCGTTTAATTTTTTTAAATATTACTTTCGTTTCAGTGTTACTGCATGGTTTCGATACATTTGCTCAATTAGATAAAGTTGCACCAAAATATTCCAATGAATTTTTAGCGATTGGAATAGGGGCTGATGCTCTTGGAATGGCTAATTCGGTAGTCGCTCAAACTGGAAATGTGACATCTGGTTATTGGAATCCTGCAGGATTGACACAAGTTAATAAGTGGTTGGAGGTTGGCTTAATGCACTCTGAGTATTTTGGAGGAATTGCCAAATATGATTATTTAGGATTATCCCACGCAATTGATAAAAAAAGTACGGTTGGTTTTTCAGCTATACGCTTTGCAGTTGACGATATTCCAAATACGACTCAACTAATTGATCAGCAAGGAAATGTCGACTATACGAAAATAACAACTTTTACAGCGGCAGATTATGCTTTTTTGTTTTCCTATGCCAGAAAATTAAGGATTAAAGGACTTAGTGTTGGGGGTAATTTTAAATTAATTAATAGAAAAGTCGGCGATTTTGCCAAGTCATGGGGGTTTGGTCTGGATGCTGGCGCTCAATATTATGTCAAAAATTTTAAGTTTGGAATAATGTCTAGAGATGTTACGTCTACTTTTAATGCGTGGGTTTTTAATCTTGATTCTCAAATGCAAGAAGTGTTTATTAAGACAGGAAATGAACTACCAAAAAATGGGCTAGAAATAACGCTTCCGAGGTTTATTTTTGCGTCTTATGGAAAATTTAATCTTGGAAAACAAGGCGTTTATGTTGCCAGTGAAATAAACCTGGATATGACATCTGATGGCAGAAGAAATACCTTGATGAAAACGAAACTGTTTTCCTTTGATCCGCATATGGGAATTGAATTTGGTTTCAAAACTTATTTTGCTATTCGTGCTGGTATTTCCAATATTCAATATGTAAAAAATTATGATGATACTGAAAAATTGAATGTGCAACCTAATATCGGTGTAGGATTAAATATCAAAAATTTTCATTTGGATTATGCTTTTACGGATATTGGTGATGCATCAGTTGCCTTATATTCTCATGTTATTTCCTTACGAATAAAGTTAAACAAACCTAAGTAGAGATGAAAAAAATAGTACTATTTTTATTTCTTGTCTTGTCATTTGGTTCTGATGTTTTATCTCAGATTTATGGGAACGAATGGATTTCTTATGACCAAAAATATTTTACTTTTCCAATTGTAAATACAGGGATTTATAAATTGGATTATGCAGCCTTGAATGCTTCAGGGATTCCACTTACTACTTTTAGTGCTCAAAATATTCAGATTTTTGGACGTGAAAAGGAGGTTCCTTTGCACATTGAAGATGGCGGCGATTCAAGTATTGATCCAGGAGATTATATTTTATTCTATGCTCAAAAAAATGATGGTTGGTTGGATTCAACGTTATATCAAGACCCCACTAAAATTGGAAATCCTTCATACAGTCTGGTAAATGATACCATAAATTATTTTTTTACATGGAATTCATCCACATCAAATTTGAGGTATACTGTCGAATCAGATGTTAGTTACTCTTCTTATACACCGGCCAATTATATTATTCAAAAAGTAGAGTCTTACTATGGGACTTATTATAATCTGGGCGGTGGTAGAATTTCTTTTGCGGCTAGTTCCTTATTTATGCCTGGAGAGGGTTTTGGCTTAGCTCCAGTAAATGGTGCGTCTGGGTACACATTAGCTTTAAATGTAGCAACCAATTCTCCTTACACTGGAAGTGATGCTCCAAGTGCAACTTTTAAAGGGATTTCAACCACTAACTCTGATGCCCCTGTAGATCCTCCATTTGAAAATCATCACATGAATTGGAAAATTGGAAGTTCCGATTTGTTACTATTTGATCAAATTTCCTCCAATTATCAAGGGATTTTCGCTGACCAAACTTTTTCTAGTAATATATTGACAGATGGATTGACTCCTCTCAAGTGGTCGATTATTGGTGATCAAGGTGCAGCGACGGATTATCAATCTTTAAATTATTGGGCTATAACCTATCCAAAAAAAGTAACTCTAGACGGCACTTCTTTGGGAAATTTTCAGATAGTTAATGCTACTTTAGGGTCAAAAATAAGATTAGATTTTACGAATAGTATTGTAAACAATCCTGTTGTTTTTGTGCTAGGGAGTATGCCAATCAAAGCAAGTATATCTGCATATGGTGCAGGTTATAGCACGCTGATTCCTAATAGCTTGAGTGGGGTCAATCAACAAGTTGTTATTCGAGATTTTTCGTCTCTAATTCCTGTCACAACATTAAAAATGGTCAATGGAACTGGTATTTTCACGGATTATTCTGCACTCAACGCAGATTCTGCTTTACTATTGATTTATCACTCACAATTAAGCACCTCCGTTATTGATTACCAAACATATAGACAATCCATTGCAGGAGGCTCTTACTCCACAATTATGGCTAATGTGGAAGAATTGTACTTACAATTTGGAGGAGGTATTAATAAACATATTAATGCGATAAGAAGATTTTCACATCTAATGTATAATGGGGCAACAAAGAAACCTGTTGCTTTATTTCTGGTAGGTAAAGGAATTTCTATTGCGGATAGTGGTTGGCCATATGGTTCACCAGGCTCTAGGACAAACACTTCAAGTTATGCTATGAATGGTGTTCCTACTTTTGGAGAGCCAGCAAGTGATGTTGCAATTACTTCTTATTTGACGGGAAGCACCTGGAAACCTTTAATCCCAACAGGAAGAATTTCGGTAAAAACAAATCTTGAATTGACGGATTATTTAAGTAAAGTGAAGGAATTTGAATTGCAACAAGATCCAAATTCTGTATATAATTCAGATGAAAAAGACTGGCAAAAACAAGTTTTACATTTTGGAGGAGGTTTGAATTTAACACAGCAAAGCACATTTAGAGGCTTTTTAAATTCAATGAAAGCAACTATCGAAGATTCTAATTATGCAGGAAATGTGCAGAGTTATTTTAAAACTTCTTCAGCTCCGATCGATCCAGATTTGCTTTCTATTGTGACCAATAGAATTCAAAAAGGAGTTTCCTTAATGACCTTTTTTGGACATGCTGCGCCAGCAGTTGCCTCCGGATTTGACATCAATATTGATGTAGCCTCTGAATGGAATAATGTGGGGAAATATCCGGTTGTGCTTGCAAATTCATGTTGGGCAGGAAATATGTTTGTCAATACTGCTACTCCTTCGGTTTCTGAGCGATTTGTTAATCTTCCTCAAGAGGGAGCTATTGCTTTTATTGGATCTGATGCAGATGGGCTAGATCAACCTTTAAATACTTTTTCCAACGATTTATACGCTCAGTTTAGTTATTGGGGGTATGGTAAAACGCTTTCAGAGCAGTTGAGTAATACCATTGACACGTTGCAAGTAACAAACGGCAACAGTATAATTCATGAAACGACCGCCATGCAAATGAATTTACTGGGAGACCCGCTATTGAGATTGAATTGGCATGAAAATCCTGAAATTGAACTTACAGCGGATAAAGTTTCTTTTTCACCTGAAGATTTGGATTTAACTGTTGATTCAATTACCGTTAGTATTGTTTTAACCAACTTAGGACGAGCGATCGTTGATACTTTTACTGTTGAGATTAGAAGAGATTTCCCACTATTAAGCGTAGATTCTATTTATGAAGTCCGTGTTCCAAGATTAAATTATAAGGATACTATTCATTACACGATGGCTTTGCAAAATAACATTGGTGTCGGTATTAATAACATTACTGTAGCTGCTGATATTCCTTCAGTAATTCCAGAACAATATGATGAAATAGAAAATAATAGGATAACGAAGACGCTTTTTATTGATATTGATGGAATCCTGCCGGTCATTCCTTACGATTTTGCGGTTGTACCAATCGACAGTGTTACGGTTAAAGCCTCCACGATTAATCCTGTCGCTGCTTACAATACGTATCGTTTTGAAATTGATACGACAGATTTATTTAATAGTCCAGAATGGCGTTATGCAAACGTTTCGGGCCTTGGAGGCGTGAAGGAAGTAAATCCTTCTGAATGGAAATCAGTTGCAACTAATATGTACTCAAAATTAGTTTGTACAGACAGCACTGTTTATTTTTGGAGAGTATCGATTGATAGCAGTGTGTATGATTGGCGAGAAAGGTCTTTTCAATATATTATAGGCAAAACGGGTTGGGGACAGGAACATTTCTTTCAATTTAAGAAAAATGGATTTAATAATATTATTTATAATAGAGCAACAAGAGAGCGCGAATTTACAGTGGATCCTCCTGATACTTTAAGATCGTTCGTGCATAGTGCATACGGTGTGTGTGCATCTTATTTAAATGGTCAAAAAATTGAAGGCGCATATTGTGTCTTAACACCTTCTCTTATGGTGGTCATTATTGATCCTATTACGCATATTCCATGGGGAACAAGATATGTGCCTACGGGAGAGAACTTAACGCATAATTTTGGAAATCAAAATGACAACGGTGCATGCTCTGCTCGTACGATGTATCATTTTGTCTACCCCACAAATTCAGCTACTTATTTAAATTCTTTTAGAGATTTAGTCCTAAATCAAGTCCCAGATGGATTTTATCTACTTATATACACCACTATGGGTGCGAGGTATGATTGGTGGAATACGTATTATCCAAGTGTTGCAGGTTATCCTACAATGTATGATGTTTTTGCGAGTTTAGGTTCTGATAGTATTGTACCAGGAAGACCTAATCTCCCTTTTTCTTTCTTTTGCAAAAAAGGAGACCCTAACAGTGTAATTGAACGATTTGCATTAACAGGTTCTGATGTTATTGATTATAATATAGCTCTAGAAAAAGTTCTTGGGGAAGGTGCTGAAACATCTACTTTAATTGGACCAGCAAGTAAATGGGGGAATGTGTATTGGAAACAAGACCCTTTAGATCTTACACCTAGTGATAGCACTGAATTAAAAATAAAAGTCTACAATCATGAGCAAGCATTTCAATATGAGATCGACACGTTGTTTACGCACAATGATTCTATAGTAGATTTAAATACTATGGTCGACGCTTCTCTTTATCCTTACATAAAATTAGAAGCTAATTATTTTGACACCTCTTACTTTGTGCCCAATCCAGCCCAGGTAGATAGATGGCATGTTTTGTTTGAGCCGGTCCCAGAAGCAGCTATTGATGCTACGAATGGTTATACTTGGCTACCTTCTAAAGACACTTTAAATGAAGGTGAAATCGTCAAATTTGCAATTGATATAAAAAATATTTTCACGATCGATATGGATTCATTGTTGGTAAAATATTGGGTGGAAGACAATGCTCATGTCAAACATCCAATTGCATATCTTCGACAAGATTCCTTGGTGGTAAATGAAGTTTTTAGAGATACGATAGAGTTTTCGACGATAGGTCTAGTGGGAATAAACTCTCTTTGGATGGAGGTAAATCCATATGTGGCAGGAAGTTTATATATTACTGATCAACCAGAACAAGAACATTTTAATAATTTACTTCAAATCCCATTTTACGTTGGAAAGGATGATATTAATCCAATTCTTGATGTAACTTTTGATGGAAGACATATCTTGAATGGTGATATTGTTTCTCCAAGCAGCGAAATATACATCACTTTGAAGGATGAGAATCCATTATTGATCATGGATAATGTCGCGGATACGGCAAGATTTGGGGTTTATTTAACAGGACCAGATGGTGTTCAGAAAAAAATTCCATTTATGGATGGATCGGGAAATGTTATTATGCAATGGATTCCTGCTGATTTAACGAATAAACGATTTAAAATAATTTTCCCAGCTTCCTTTGAAGTAGACGGAAAGTATTCTTTACTGGTGCAAGGTTCGGATAGAAGTGGCAATTTGTCAGGAGATATTCAATATAAAATTTCATTTGAGATTATTCGTGAATCTTCCATCACGTATCTTATGAATTATCCAAATCCGTTTAGCACTAGCACACGTTTTGTGTTTACATTGACAGGTACGGAAGTGCCTCAAGATATGATTATTCAAATTATGACCGTGACAGGAAAGGTTGTTCGTGAAATTACTGAATCCGAATTGGGCCAAATTTATATAGGTCGTAATATTTCTACCTATGATTGGAATGGAACAGATGAATTTGGTGACCCATTAGCAAATGGAGTCTATCTATACAGAGTAAAGTGCCGAATAGGAGGCGAAGATATCAAACATCGTGATTCTGGTGCCGATTCCCATTTTACGAAAGATTTCGGGAAAATGTATATTCTTCGTTAATCTTTTTGGTAGATAAATGTTATTCAACAGCTTTGATTTTTTCTTATTCTTACTATTTGTTTTTGCCATTTTTTGGCTTTTACCCAATAATAAGAAATGGGTTCTATTGCTAATTTCAAGCTATGTTTTCTATATGTATTGGAATCCAATATATATACTCTTGTTATTGTTGACAACCATCATTGATTTTTATATATCTCTTTATTTAACAAGTTCGGACAATCCTAAAAGGAGTCGTAAAGGGATTGTTTTGAGTTTAATTCTAAGTTTAGCAATACTCTTTTCTTTTAAGTACATCGGTTTCTTTTTATTAATTTCTCAACAAGTATTAGCTTTAATAGGAATTGATTACGTCATTCCTGAAATGAATATTCTCTTACCTATGGGAATTAGTTTTTATACTTTCCAATCGATTAGTTATGCAATTGACGTTTATAGAAAGGATATAAAACCGGAAAGAAATTTCTTCTATTTTTCGTTATATATTACTTATTTCCCTCAATTAGTAGCAGGCCCCATAGAAAGAGCAAGTCAACTATTGCCTCAACTCAAAAAGAAACAGTTCAACTTTACTTCGAATCATTTGAAGATTGGAATTTTTTATATAGTATGGGGATTGTTTTTAAAAGTAGTGATTGCAGATAATGCTGCTTTCATAGTTGATTCGATATTTGATAACTTGGAGGGAAAAACAGGTGGGAATTTGGCTTATGGCGCCTTGCTATTTACTTTTCAAATCTACACCGATTTTGCCGGTTATTCTTTTATGGCGATTGGTATTTCGAAATTATTTGACATTCAATTGATGGCAAATTTTAATTCACCATTCCTTTCAGAATCTGTTTCTGACTTTTGGAAACGATGGCATATTTCTTTATCCAATTGGGTTAGAGATTACATTTATATTCCCTTGGGTGGAAATAGAAAAGGAGCATATCGAACCTACATTAATCTTTTTATAGCATTTGTCATTATTGGAATATGGCATGGGGCATCGTATAATTTTATTATTTGGGGATTTCTGCATGGATTAGTGATGGTGTGTGAAAGAGTTTTTAAATTAAACATTGCTACGCGTTTTTCTCTCATTCGGATTCTTAAAACAGTAAGTACTTTTTTAATTATTACATTCATTTTTATCTCATTTAGAATTGAAAATGTTCACCAATTGTATACTATTTATGGTCGTATTTTTACGCTAGATTGGAGAGATTTTCTCTTCTTTTTATCTGATAATCGCTATAATTTTGTATTTCTCGGCATTTTTATTTTACTAATGGTTGAACTATACCTGAAGAAAATGCCATTGGCGACTTTGACGAAAATTCCTCAGTATATTTTTTACCCTTTTTGCATTCTTTTATTTTTTAGTATTGTCTTTCTTGGAAGAGCAGAAGGTGGACAGTTTATTTACTTTCAATTTTAATCATGAAAAAAACATTGATCAAAATCGCTGTTATTTTTTTCTCAATTCTGATTATTGATCGAATAGCAAGTGCGAAATTGAGGGATTTGTATGAAAATAATTTCTGCAAGCACAGTGGAGGTGATTTGAATTATTATTTAAAATTCCAAAACGCAGACACTATTTTTTTAGGTTCTTCGAGAGTTTCAAGTATGATAAATACTGATTCAATCGGAAAAAATGTCTTAAATGTCGCTTCCAAAGGAAAACATTTTTATTATAATTCTTGTGTCATTCATCTGATGGAAAAATACAAGAAATTACCTCGAAAAGTATTGATATTAAACCTAGAAGCAGAAGATATATACATTGAAAATAAATCGGATTTAATTGATAATGTTTTTTACCTAAAATATTATTATGACAAAGTAGGATTTATCAAAGATCGAATTGACAGCAAAAGTCCATTTGAAAAATATAAGTTTTTACTTTCTAGTTATAAATTTAACGGAGAGAATTTTTTGTTGGCGACGAATCAATTACAATCTATTTGCGATGATACGCATGAAAATTATACGCCACTTTACCCGACCATTTATGATAGTGTCAAAGTGTTAAAGGGAAAAAAAATACAGCAAAAAATAAAATACACAAAATTTAACGATGAGTTTTTGAATATCCTTCAAGCGACTAATTTGGTTTGTAGGAAAAATAATGTGCGACTAATAATTATATATGGTCCTCATTATTATTATCCGAAAAATTTTGAACATGCTTCTTTTCGCGTTAAGTCTTTTTGTGAAAATAATCATATTCCATACATCGACTTTAATGCAAAGGAGTTTAACCAATTTAAGACAATTGATTCGTGGTTTGATATAGTGCATTTGAACAAAAAAGCTTCTTTATTGTACACGAAAATCCTGAAAGAGGAGTTGAAAAAAGTTGATTCTTTGATTAAAAGAAACGGCAACTAAAAATAGCTGTGTCATCAACCAATTTCAAAGGTCCACGCCATTCGTCTAATTTTGAAAAAATCAAATTATTTAAATCTTCCATTTTAAGAGGGTAATAACTATGTACCATTTTAACCAATCGATCTAAACCAAAATAATTTTCATTCAGATCTTCTAATTCAACTACTCCATCGGTGTATAATATTAAAGTAGTATTCGGTTTTAGAACAATTTCCCCCACATTTAAAAACGGTAATTCATCCATCATACCTAACCCAATACTTCCTAAATCAAGCATTTTCACATTTTTTCCATTCGTGATGAACGGATGATTATGTCCTGCATTTATATATTTCAATATGCGTGTATCGGCATTGTAATGAGCTATAAAAAAGGTAATAAACTTTTCTCCTTTAGCGCTCGTCATGACCTTTTGATTGAGCTCTTTCATTAAGAATTCCATGTCAAAACGTTGGTAATGGAAGATTGTTCGTATAGTTGCCTGAAAATTGGCCATTAATAATGCGGCACTAATCCCCTTGCCAGAAACGTCCGCCATACATAGAATATATTCCTCTTCTCCAAGCGGTATAAAGTCATAATAATCTCCTCCGACCTCATGACGTGGTTTATATTTAGCAGAAATATCCATTCTTTTATTAGAAGGTAAGTCCGCAGGGAAAAGTAGCTTTTGCATTTCAGAAGCAACTTCTAGTTCTTTTTTCAAGCGTTCTTGCTTTATAGTTGCCTTGGCCATTCGTTTGTTTTCAATGGCAACTACTATGATGTTAACCAGTGTTTGAATAAAACTCATATTGCTCATCGTTTCAGAAACTTTAAGCTTTTGATGTTCTAGTCCGGCAATCAGTAAGTAGGCGAGAGGAACTTCCTTATGTAAAATCGGAACGACAATGTCAAACTCATTTAAGATAATCGAGGGTGAAGATTCGATTACTGTAATATCTTTAAAACGAAAGAGGTCACGCACTACATCAATATCTTTAATTTTCCCCCTAAATCCAACTTTCAACATACAATTCCAATCATCTTGTTTGTTAAAAAGTATGAATTTATCGAATCCCAATTGCTCCTTTAAAATAAATTCAAAAATTCGGCTTAATTGATCAACAGGTTGATTAGAATTAATAGCATTTGTAATCTCTAACAAAGAATTTAATTTAAAATCTTTTAGTTTTAATTGATTTTCTAATTCTTTGACGAGTTTTTCGTTCATCTTTTCTAAGACAGTTTTCAGTAAGATAAAAGTAAGTTGAATCGCATTGTTTTTTCGTGAAAAATGAGATACTTATGCGCTATTAATTGTTGATAGCAATAAAGACTTTAGACTATTATATTATAGATAGTAGCCTTTTTAAGATAAAAGAAATAGTAGTTCAAAAGAATATGTTTGATTGGATAAAAGATAGTCAATGTAAGAAGCTTTAAAATCATTAAATATTGAGTCTTTTAAGTTTAAAATTTAAAATCTAAAAGTGTTTTGTCTACATTCTTTTGACATAACCACAAATAGGGAGTATCTTTGTGGAATATTAATAAAAAACAGCATGACTTTTGGTGAATTGAATTTGAGTAAGCAGCTTTTAAAAGCCATAAAGGATTTAGGTTTTGAAAATCCTACAACGATTCAAGAAAAAGCATTTTCAGTGATAATGTCGGGGAAAGATGTTGTTGGATTAGCGCAAACGGGAACAGGTAAAACGTTAGCATTCCTTTTACCGATATTAAATTTATTAAAATATTCAAATCAAATAGAGCCTCGAGTTATCATTCTGGTGCCTACGCGTGAACTTGTTATTCAAGTTGTTGAAGAAGTGGAGAAACTGACGACATACATGAGTGTGCGCGTTGGAGGTGTTTACGGTGGTGCGAATATTAATACTCAAAAAACCATGTTAATGCATGGGTTAGATATTCTTGTAGCAACACCCGGCCGAATGTTAGATTTATCATTGAGTGGTACTTTGAAGTTGAAAGCGATTCAGAAATTAGTCATTGACGAAATGGATGAAATGCTTAATTTAGGATTTCGTACGCAATTGAAAAATATTTTGGAGTTGATGCCTGAAAAACGTCAAAATTTACTGTTTTCAGCTACGATGGAAGATGATGTTGATTTAATAATTGATAATTATTTCAATAATCCACAATTAATAGAAGCGGCAGCGCATGGAACGCCTTTAGAAAAAATTATTCAATCAGGGTATCCTGTTGCAAATTTTTACACGAAGGTTAATTTATTAATTCATTTATTTGAGAAAAACCCTGAAATGAGTAAAGTACTCGTTTTTACAGGAAGTAAAAGGTTGGCCGACTTAGTACATGAAATTATTTCTGAAAAATTCCCAGATCAGTTTGGAATCATTCATTCTAATAAATCTCAGAATTTCAGGTTTGGAGCGTTGAGACAATTTCAAGATGGCACAAATAGAGGATTAATTGCAACAGATTTGGTATCTAGAGGACTTGATATTTCTGATGTTACGCATGTTATCAACTTTGATATGCCAGATGACTCATCGAATTATATACATAGAATTGGGAGGACGGGTCGTGCTGATAAAGATGGAATCGCAATTTCGTTTATTACCAAAGCGGAGGAGAAGCTGCAAGTGGAGATTGAAGAAATGATGAAAATGAAAATTCCTATGGTTTCATTTCCTGAAGAAGTTGAAATTTCAGATGTTTTAATCGAGCAAGAAAAACCAGTTATTCCAGGAGTTAATTATTCTCCAGAAGCAACAATTAAAGATTCTCGTGGTGCATTTCAAGAAAAGAAAAAGAAAAATACCAAGGTTAATTTGGGTGGTTCTTATAAGATTGAAATCAAGAAAAAGTACAAAAAGCCAAAAACTAGAGGTCAGAAAAAATAATTCTCTGTGCCTAAAGAGCAAAAAGAACTTGGGCCTCATATGGATTTGCAATTAAAAGAGCTGTAAACTAACTATATATTTATCAATAATAGTCCCGCTTTACTAGGAATTTCTTTTGAGTATTTGTTTGTACGCTCCATCCCACAAGTTAAGACGTTTTTGTAAAGATTCAATTGTTGCCATTTCCGCTTCATCCCATGAATTATTATTTTCACCGCAAAGGTTGGATGTCATTTTCAAAGCAAGATGGCTATGATGATCACCGTCAACTTCAATATGTCTATCAAGGTAGTATTTAAAAACAGAAACACTTTCAGGTACGTTTTTATAGATATCATTCACAATAGAGATAAACATTCCTGGAATCAAATCTTCTCGTCCAAATGTGAAAATGGCTGATTGTAAATGATTTTTATTACTGTCGATAATTTTAAATGTAAAGTTAACAAAGTCTTGAGCTTCTTGTGGCGTCTCAGAAATAGTATAAGCTGAATTAAAGTCACCCGTGTTTTTTAATTCTGCGATAAAATTATTAATTACAGAAGTATCAGCTCCAATTTGATTCATAGCATCCAGGTATAATTCGAAATGACTTTTTCGAATACCATTTAGATCAACGTCTGACTCTTCTCCTACAACGATTTCGTTAATAAGATGTCTCGTGTCAGCGGAGCCTTTTGGAAACCATGGCACTGTTGTGCAAGTAAGATTGTTTTGAAGTGTTTTTAATAAAGACATAAAGTCCCACACAGCAAATACGTGATATTGCATAAAAATCTTTAGATCCTCAACATCTTTAATAGCAGAATAAACCTGATGATTTATTATTTCTTGTCGCAAGGGTTCAATTCTCTTTCTTATTTTTTCTATTTTTTCTATCATTATCGTAGGTAAAAAATGTTTTGTGATGTAATTAGAACTGAATTAAGCGATTGAAAATTGATTATACTGAGATTTTCAACGTTCAGTTTTTGGTCAATGGTCAAGATTTTTAATAATTTCTGCTATGCCTTTCAGTGTTCCTTGGTAATAGTTTTCTACTTTAAAATTTGGAATAATTGTATTTTCAATAATTTTCTTCGTTTGCTCATCGGTTAAAATTGATTCAATCCCTAAACCATTTGAAATTCTAATACTTCGAAGACCTTTTGATACACCAATTAGAATCCCGTTGTTTTTATCTTTTTTCCCAAGTCCCCAATAATTTGAAATTTGTACAACGAGATTATCAAAATTCTCTGCAGTGGTCATTATTTTTGGAATAGTAATAATTGCAATTTCTATGGTTGTCTTTTTCTCAAAAGCAGATAATATACTATCCAATGAGTTTTCTTGACCAGTGCTAAAAATGTTTTCAAAGTCGTTAACCCAACCTGTATTTTTTGGTAATTCTTTCGAAAAATCATTATTAATCTGCCCGAAGATTAACTGAAAACTAAAGAGGAAAATGGGAACTATAATTAATTTTATTTTCATTTTTGATTCATCTGAAAGTTGTTAATTTTCTTGGAAATATTTTTCATTGTCTAAAAAAAATGACTGAGAAGCTAGTTTAATTCTATTGATTAACGCTGTTAACAACTCTAATAGGAACAATTTCTATTTTCATGAACGGATAATAAGGTAAAGTTGATAATTTTGAATGCACATCATCCATATCCGCAGCCATTACCACCATAAAAATACCTGACACATCAAGTTTAATGAAATTATCTACGACCGTTCCATTTTCCTCTAATTCTTTTAGAATCTTTTGTTCTTCAGGGAGCAGTTGCATTCTTGTTTCGTTGTCTAATCCAATTAGTTGGATATCTAGCATAAATTTTTTCATTCTTTGGATTTTAATATAACGTTTCCACTCTATAATTTGATCAGCAAAGTTATATCATTTCTTGCTTATTACTAGTCTTTTTTTTTGAGAATGTAACTAGATTTAGATATTACATTCAACTTTATGAGAATGAATATATTAGAAAAAAGAAACTAGTATTTTTGAAAGAAAAAATATTTCAAAATCCAGCATGAAGTAAATTCATGACATATCGTAAGACATAAATATTCTCATACGATTGCAATGGTAAAGCAGTTTCTTAGTGATTTTCCTCCCATTTAGACTGCTAAAAATATTTCCCTCTACATTTCCAAAGAAAGCAATCCTGTTGAATTAATCCTTAAAATTAAGTTGTCATTGTTTGGATAAATCCCTTGCATTTTCAATTCCTTAATTTTTCCTTTTAAAAAGATACCTGTTTGAACTTCTGCATTCAATTGTTTTTCTACCAATTGCTTTAACGTTGTGAGATGTGGTTTCAAATCAATTATTGAACTTGTGCGCAAAGCATCCGTAATTTTATCATTAAACAGCCATTTTGCCGATTTTAGAAGGGCACTTTTTGTGTTTAGATCAAAAGATAAATCGGGAAAAGAAACAATTTGACTTTCTTGATTAAATGTAGGTGTTCCCAGTAAGAAAAGCGTACCTTTTTTTGATCCTGAAAATCCTATTTTTAAACTAACTTGCTGATTAGATGCCCCAAAAATTTCAATCGATTCGAACATTACTTTTTTACCTTTTAAGTCAATTTCTTTACCTTTTAATTCACTAGTCATGATTTTGGATAATGAATCATAGGTAGCTATAACATCAAGTGTAATATTAAAACCATTACTTTCCGGAACATCACTCAATTTAGGTAAAGCAATCGATTTTGTATTTTGAATGTTTGTTGTTAATTTTGGGTTTAGCGATAAGGAAAAATTTGCTGTTGCAATGTTTCCCGTGAATTTTAAACTGTCAAATCCTATTTTAGTTGGATTTGCGCTAAAGAAACCATATTTACCTAGAGTGATTGGTTCTGCTAAGATTTTCCAAGCTTTTTCTGCTTCGGATTTTAAGTCTACACTTCCAATTTGCTTATCAATATCAGATTCCAATCCTTTTAATACTTTGGTGACTTCTTTCTTTAATAAAGAAGTTGCATCATATTTAAAAACACTAATTTCACAAGGATCTATTGTTTCAAATTTACGCAAGTTGGTTTTGGCTTTCAATTTAAAATCGGGAGTTAATTTAATTGCTGTTGTATAACCAACTTCCACTTTCCTCATGGGCTCTCCATTATTTCCGCAACTTACGTACAGCCTAGGTGTTATGCAATGAGGCTGCGCTGAAAATAAGTCAGTACATTTAGCACAGTAATTTATATTTAAGGAGTATCGTCCGTCAACATCAAATAAAATGGAATTTCCAGATCCTTTGAATACAATAGGGTCTCTTTGGAAAAAATACGAAAAACTAACATCTTCGCAATTTTCTTCTTTACCTGTGAATTTTTTGGGAATCGATTTGTCAGTATCCTTAAAATAGGGTGTTAAATTAATCTTTATAGGCACAACAACTGTAGAGGCAGGTTGAATAATAATAGGTACTGTCTTTACGATTATTTCTGGGGCGGTTGGTTCTATTGAGCCGCAAGAGCATAAAAGTAGGATAATTGAGCTGTAGTAAAATAATTTCATAAAGTGTGATTTGAGGTGTAAATGTAAATACAAAAGATGAATGTCCTAAGGCTAAAATAAATACTTATAGTATTATTTCTAAATATCTAGCAACTTTTCATACTTCGTCTTAATTTAATTTCGCAGGGTATACTAAATCGAAAGTTGGAATAAAAACTTGAATTAATTGACCCGTTAATTGATTTTTGAAGGTGTAAAACCCTCTCATTCTGCCTAGTTCAGATGTAAGTTCACAGCCACTTGTGTATGAAAATGTTTCTCTTGGATTTAAAATAGGTTGTTCCCCAATCACGCCTTCTCCGCTAACTATGCTAGCTTTGTTTAAGGAATCAAAAATGTACCAATCACGGTGCATTAATTGCAGTGAATTTTCATTATTATTTTCCATTTCAATATGGTAATTGAAAAAGAATCTATTTTCATTTACTTGGGATAAATCAGCTCTAAATTTTGTTGTAACCGTAATTTTTACTCCTTCAGTTGTGATCGTTTTCATACTTTTTCTTTTTTCACTCACTTCTAAAATAGTATTTTTTTTTTAATTCAAATGATTACAATTCTATTTTTTGAAGATAATTTACACTTATTTTATTAATGCATTTATTTTCAGTTAGTTGTGAGCTAGCTAGTTTTGGAAATAAAATACTAAAAAAAAATATAGAGGTCATTTTTTTGATTTTATAGCTTCTACTAAGTAGTGTATTGTCAGAAACGTTGGATTTTCTTTTGACGCAGAACCTGAGGTTATATTAATTATTTTGGTGTTAATAAATGACATTTAAAGATCCTACGAATTGTAGATGTTTATCTTCAAGATTATCTTTGGCATTTAATACCCAAGAGTAAGTTCCTGCTTGAACCATTTTACCTTTGTAGAATCCATCCCATGCTGCTTTTTGATCGGTTGTTTCCCAGACAATTTCCCCCCATCTATTGTAAACGGTCATGTAAAAACTAATCAGGTCAAGCCCTGTTAATGAGTATTGCCAGCGATTGTTATGTGCATCACCATCTGGCGTAAATGTGTTTGGAATATAGATGATCGGATCAATCCTCCGTTCAATATATTTGGTAATCGAGTCATAACAACCAAATTCATTCATGACAATCAAGGTCATTGGATAAAATCCTTCATCAAAATTTAAAAATTTTGTATTGAAATTTTGAGCTGTGCTCGTGCTCGGAGTTCCATCAGGAACAAACCATTCGTAGGAAACAATTGTACCAGCACTTTCATCAATGAGAGAAACATCTTCATCTTCATTTTTTATAACAGCAGGCGAATAATTAAAATTTGCAATGGGGGAAGAACTGCTGCTGATGATTGAACTTTCACTGTACACACATCCATTCCCATCTTTAACACTAACTGTATAATTACCAGGTAATAAGTTGGGATAAGTAACCGCATTGGAAAAGGTTACTCCATCAATACTGTAGGTGTACGGAATAATCCCTCCAGTTGTGTTATTGATTGAAATTTGGCCATTCGTATTATCACATGCGGCTCCTGTTGTCGTAATTACTAAATCATTTGGTCCACCAGTATTGGATATAATGATGGGCGTTGAAACATAAACACAACCATTTCCATCTTGAACACTCAATGTATAGGAGGAGGCAGCCAGATTTAAAAAACTTGTAACTGTTGAATATCCTAATGAATTAAAATTATATTGATAAGGTGCTAATCCTCCTGTCACTGATCCAATTAAAATACTACCATTACTTAAATTACATGTGCTAGCAGTTGGTGTAGCAACAACAGATGTGGGACCTACTGTGTTAGATAATACTATCGAGGGTGCATTGAAGGTACATCCATTCTGATCTTTTAGTATCAAGGTATAAGTTCCAGCGATTAAATTCGTGTAACTAGTTGTGCTTGAAAAACCTAATCCATTTAAATTGTATTGAAATGAGGGTGTTCCACCCGTGACAAGTCCAAGTGTAATTTGTCCATTTGAAAGATTACAAGTTTCATTAGAAAAAGTCGTAGAAATCGCCGTTGGTCCTGTTGCATTGGTTAGCACAATTGAAGGTGAAGTATAGGTGCAACCGCTGGCATCTTGAATTATTAATGAATATGAACCTGCGGATAAATTTGAATAAGTATTAGCAGACGAATACCCTAATCCATTGAAATTATACAAATAGGGCGCAGTGCCTCCTGTAACAGCACCCAATGTAACTTGACCATTTGCTAGTGCACAACTTTCATTAATTATTGTTGCCGCGATTGCCGATGGACCGCTTCCGGATGTGAGGACAATATTTGGTGCGTTGTAGTTACATCCATTAGCATCTTGAACAATTAATGTATAGGAACCTGCAGATAAACTTGTATAACTGGTCGTTGCTGATAATCCTGTACTATTAAAATTATATTGATAGGGCAGAGTTCCTCCTGTTACAGCTCCTAAGTTGACTTGTCCTGTAGAAGCACCACAACCTGTATTTGTCGTTGTTACAGCGATTGCTGTAGGTCCAGTTCCGGAAGTCAGCACTATATTTGGTGCGGTGTAAATACATCCGTTGGCATCTTGAACGGTTAGCGTGTAGGTACTAGCAGATAAATTTGTAAAGGTTGTTGCTGCTGACAATCCCAAACTATTAAAATTGTATTGATAAGGTGAAGTACCTCCTGTCACAGTTCCTAAACCTACTTGTCCGTTCGTTAGTCCACAACCTGGATTCGTGGGGTTCACCACAATTGCTGTTGGGCCATTTGAAGCTGTTAATACTATGCTTGCAGTCGCAGATGTACATCCGTTATTATCTTTTACAATGAGAGTATATGTACCAGCAGCTAAATTCGTGTAATTGACAGTCGATGAATATCCTAAACCATTAAAATTGTATTGATAAGGAGCAGTTCCTCCTGTTACGGCTCCTAAAATAACTTGTCCATTATTTAGCCCGCAATCTGGATTTGTAACGGTGCTAGCAATTGCTGTTGGAAAACTTCCGTTTATCAGCGTAATCGTGGTATCTTTTGTACATCCACCTTTATCTATATGAATTAAATAGGAGTTTGCTGCTAAATTAATAGCAGAGTTGGTCGTAGAAACATTAGGCGTCCAAGTATAGGTGTACGTTCCAGTAGTTGTTGGTGTAATTGTAATACTTCCATTTGGACTACCGCACGTGGGTTGAACAACAGATGATGTAATCGCAAATGATGCTGCCGAAGAACAGGCTCCATTATTACATTGTGTTCCTGTAATACTTTGCACTATATCTCTTTGCCAAGTTCCTCCATCTGGCACTCTACTAAAGGTTTTGTTATTAGATGTAGCAGTTCCTGCATATGTAATAGCCGATGGATTCGAAATGGCTATTTGGCGCGCTGACTTTAGGGAAGTGATTCCTGAACATGCTCCAGGAACACAGGGATTACTTGCGAAATCGTCATCAGTGTTTAAATTCGGTGCTGTTGAACTAAATGACCAATAAACCGCATCAGTAGGGGTGCCAGTATTATTATACAAGGCTACCCATCCATCTCCGTTTGGTAGCAACCAATTCGTGTTAGGGTCACAGGTGTTGGATCCTACATAATTTGCAATTACAAAATCGATGTCAGCGGCACTGTATGCAGTCCCATCTTGAGATAAAATTCCTCCAATGACCAAATGTTGAGCTGGATTAATAATGGTTCCTGACGGAAATTGAAAAGCACCAATGTAGGTAGGATTCGATACTGTTGAAAGCCCCATGTTAGCAGAGCCAAGCACCCAACAGCTAATATCTACAGCAGAACATCCTTTATTGTATATTTCAACGTATTCTTTTCTACTAAAACCTTGATTTGTTGACGTGGTTGGCCCAGGTTTATGCATAACCTCATTAATCACTACCTGCGAATGACCAGTCATTGCAATAATATTTACCAATACCATCACTAATATCACTCTTGCTTTTATGCTTTGAATAATTTTCATTTTTTTATAAAAAAGGATTCGTAAAATAGTATATCAAATTTACGTCAAGTTGGTAAGGAAAAGTAAAATTATGATGTGATGTAATCATTTGTAATAAAGTAAGTAGTTTATTAACAATTGATTAGTTGACTATAGAATTAAACAAATTTGTATATTGTCCTATTGATTATTTGAATCGTTTTACGTAAAATTCACATTTCTTAATGGTTTCCAAATATCAAAAAAAATTGGGTTTTGATATTTTATATTTTGAAATGGAGATATAGAAATCGAAATATAGAAATCGAAATCAACTTGTTAAAATAGTATCAATTATTTACTATTCTTTTTATTGTTCCATCTGAGTATATGTAAATCAATACACCTGTGCTATTTATTTCCACCTCTTGCCCTAAAAGATTTATAACTTTTACTACTTCTTTGTTCCTATCTCTGTTATCAATTGCTTGAATTAAGTCTTGATATACTTTTGTAAATCCATCCGAATCTACTTGCGAAAGGCGGTAATAATTTATGGCATTTCTACTATAGTTCCTATCTACTAAATCATAACTTTGATATTCACGATAGTTTCCCATTCCAGATATTTTATTTACATCAATCCAGTTAATACCATCAACTGATCTTTCTACGATGAAATAATCATTATTAATTTCAGAGGCTGTATTCCAATACAGTGTGTTTCCTTCAGTACCTTCAAAATTAATGAGTTCAATGGGCAAAACGGTTATACATGACCCGGTATTTCCAGTCATTTCTATGTATAAATTTGAACTAGCTCCCCCGTTTCCATCGATCACTAAATAATAATCACTTCCAATTGTGAGTCCAGATAAATTAAATTGCTCGTTTCTTGATGATCCTGAGGACGAAGTGTATCTTGGACTTAAATAAGTATCATTTACTGCATTTAAAGGACATCCTCCAGTCGGTACCGTTTGACTTCCTGCGCTACATTTACTCGTGGAGTTAATAACGATTGCCTGAATTACTGCAGAAACTCCAGAGATTGTAATTTTGGCGGTTGTAGAATTTGCCCTGAAATAAAACCAGCCTGAATTATTTTTTGCACCGTTCCAGTCACATCCGCTCGGAAGAGGAGAACCGACATTTGGATCGTTTGCTGCACTCCCTGTATAACCTGTTATTGTTGATTTTACAATGTCGGTACTACTCATACATTGAGGTGTTGAACAATTATCGTTTAATGTGGATGCCGTAATATTGGTATAGGTGAATGGCGCTCCAAACACTAATTCAACTTTTGAAAAAGCAATCTCAGAGGCTGTGTTTTCAGCAATTTCTAATGTCCAAGACCCATTTGGATTTTCGCCATTAAAATTAGAGAAAGAATTAGCAGTGCTAACTCGGAAGTAACCAATGGAAAAAGGTTCACCATAGGAATCGCCTGGAAAATTTAATAATGCATCATCTCTATATTTTGCATTAAAATTAGTAATGGATGTGGCAGTTATTGAACCAGCGGTGACGACATTTATTATTGTACCAGCAGGAGATTTTAAACGAATGGAAAATGACGATAAGCTCAGAGTGGAATGTGTCCCGTCACCAAAAGTTAGATTAATTTGTTTTAAAACATTTGAACTTGATGCCAATGGTGTTGCTAATCCGCTGACTGTGATGGTTTTTGTTAGAGCAGTAGCCCATGAATTACTAGTATTCCATGTGTCATACGCTGATACAGAACTATTACTAAATGTTTGCGCGTTTAAACTAGTTGAAATAATAATAGATATTATAACTAATATTTCCTTGCGCAGTTTTCTTCTATTTCTTTTCATTGCTATTCTGGATCCAGATGTTGTTTTGAATACCAAAATTACGCAAGTGTGCTTTTTTATGAAGTCAATCTAAGGTTATGTAATGCAATGAAATGAATTAAATTATTGATAATTAGTTCATTATGTTATTTATATTATTGAAAATCGGATTTAAATTTTAGGTATACTTTCCTTTATTTATTGAAAAAGTACTTTTATAGGATACAAAATTTATCATTAAACGTGTTTAAAATGGTTTTCAACTACTAAAAAATGGTGGAGGTCTTGAAATTTCGAATAGTTAGAATTTAAGGAAATAAATTTATTCTCTTTGCCTAATTGAAAATAGAGTTGTAAAGTTCATCAAATTTCTTTATCATGTACTTATCGAAAAATTTACTGTTTTTCAAGTTTTCCTTTTCAATTTCTTGTTTCGAGATAAAGCAAATAGCATGCTTTTTAAAGATTTCTTGAAATATGAAAGATTTTTTGAATACTTCTGGATTATTAATAGTAATGTTTTCACTGTCCAATTTTAGCGAAAATGATCCTCCGTTATTGATAAAAATCTGTTCTTGGTTTATTTTAAGTTCAGAATCTTTATTAAAAAATTCAACCATTCTAAATTTTGTTACAGATATATCATTTTCTGAGAGAAAAACGTTCTTCCTTCTTGATAAAGAAAACAAAACCCAATGAGCCAATGGTTTCATTAGTTTATTGTATGATTTAGATATTTCAATTTCTTTTTTGAAATTATCAAGGACGGTTAATGTCATTTCATATGTTTTCAAGGTCTCATTGAATGAAAATTCTATTTTGCTAACTGCAACAACTTCTTGCTCAAATAAAGGATTCTTTTCATGCAGATTAATAGACTTTGAATTTTTTACTAGTGAGAAATACAATAAAAAATATGCATTCATTACACAAATGAGGCATGAAATACTGAATAAAAATAAAACTAAAGCATAGGGATAAAAAAAGCTTAATTGCTCAGGGAAAATTTTAGACAAAGGTAAAACAATCTGTGTTAGGGGTAATAGTATGAAAATGACAATGAAAATAATATGTATAGACCTATTGTAAATGACTTTTGTGAGCGATTTAAAGAGGGCATAACCTATTAAAGAGAAAATTCCGATGGAAATCAAGCAATCGATGGAGATGATTATATAATGTAAGAACGAGGGTAAATCTTCGCCGTACCTGTCTGCATAGCTAAAAACAGTGGTAATAATGGTAAAGGCAATAAAAACATTTATTACCCATTGCTCTCGATTTCTAAAAAAGGAAAACCGGTATCTTATTTGATGAAACGCATTGGTAAAATAGGGAAGTGACGCAAATAAAAATAAGTTACTAAAGGCAGAAATTACCCGATCATTGATTACACTGCTTAAGTTTATTACCTGATTATCATTGTATTTATATAAACCAACAAAGGTCCACGATAAAAAGGCAAGAGAAATATATAAGATCCCTTTATAGTCTTTGTTTTTATCAACTTCCCTATTCGAAAGCCAAATAAAAAAGAGAATAATAAACCCAAAAAAGGTAATTCCAATTAAACTTAATAAATAAAATTGTTTGAATGTCATATTTGGTCCCGTGCTATAACTAGGCTAAATTTAGATTATTTATTTTGATTTCTACCTAATTAAGGCACTTTTATTCCAATAAATATTTATGAAATATGGTGAGTTTTGGAATTTCAGTTCCTTTTTTGCTTTTCGTTTTTATTTGTTTGTTTTTTAACATGGATAATACATATAAATGAGATTCCATACCTAATGGATTGTCATAGTTAATTGAAAGATATCTTTGAGTAGAATCTAATAAAGATTTTAGTAGCGACAAATTATTTTGTTCAGAGTAAATTTTAATGACTAACAACCTTGAAAAAACGGACATGAAATAATTGGATGAATAAATAATTGGTTGTAAAAGTTGAATTGCTTTTTTAGGTTCATTTGTTTTTTCAAAAATCACTGCCTGTAAAAATTGTTCCAACATTTTTCCTTCTCCTTTGAAATAGATATGATTCGTTTCCAGAAATTTATTGGCTTCTTCTAGTTTATTGTCCAATATTTTAAATAAAATTCGATAGAAAATTGTATTATTGTTTATGATAGAAAATTTGTTGCCTTCCTTGAATATATTTTCGGTTATTAGAATTAATTCATCGACTCCTTTTCCACTAAAGAAGTTTAATCGCAGTTCTAAAAAGTATAGTTTTCTCTGCAAATCATAATACACTTTGTCTTTTTCTTCAACAGATTCTAAAAGTTTTTCAGCTTCTAAAAAATGATATAATAATGTATCTGTGTCAAAATTTAGTTTTGCCAGCGATGTATGAAGGGAAGATTTTAATAATGGATCATCAAATTTTACAAGATAACTTTCTATTTCTTTGACATACTTACTTTTGTCATCTTTTACAAGCGAGTTTTTTTCTAAAAAAATATTTGAAATATTCGAGTAGTATTCAGAAATAGAGTCTTTAAAATTGCTCTCAGTTAATTCAATAACTTCTTTGTTAAAGGTTAAGGCATTTTCAATCTTTTTCTCATTTTGAGAAGCATAGACCATCTGGATTTTTCCTTTTAAACCTATAATTTGGTTTTGCTTATCTTCTTCCTTGATCGATTTTAAATATGCTTTGTCATAATAATAATTCACCAAGTCGATATTTCCATTTTTAACAATTGAATTAGCGAGTAGAATATTGCGAATGCTTGAATTACTCTCTAGGTATTCAGCTAGAATTATTTTTTCAATCAATATGGAATAGAAACTAGATAATCTTCGCGCTTTTAATTCATTTTCTTTTAGTGAAGAATTGGGCCACATCTTGATGACTTCTCTATCAAGGTAATTATTTAAATTTTTTAAGGTGTTCTCTTGATTGGTTAAATACTTATAGAATAATATCAACCGTTTGTCATTGCTGTTCCGACATTCTGTAGTTAAACTTTTCATTTGAGTAGTGCTCAAATCTTTAATGAGATTGTAAAGTTTATTTCCTATCATAGTGGGACATTTTTGTAGAATACATGTTATTTGTCCTAAAATTACTTCAAATCAACTGATTTTTTAGCTTTAGAAATATTATCTAATATTACTTGAATCAATTATTTGTTTGAATTTCAGTAGTTTAAATTTTTGATGTATGGATTTTTGTTCTTTGAAGAATTCATTCCTTTTAAGCTTTTTTAGAAAGATTAATAACACATTAGGGAATTAATAAGATTTAGTTTTTTGTGAAATTGTCCTATTTTTTAAAGATAATGTTTTTTATTTATCGAAATCCTTTTATTTTTTATCTATTTAGCCTTTAGTGTTTTATATATTTCATTTCATTACAAGATATTTCTTTTAAATTGATTTGATCTGATTTATTTCTAATTTTAGTGATAGATTAATTTTTATGTTTCATTTCTAGATTACTTCAAATTTTACACCTGTTTATATTATGGTATACTTAAAGAAAATTAATACACTTAAAAAAATGAAAAAAAAGTATTTTTTATTATTGCTGGTAATTCCAATTTTCTCATTTACGAGTTTAAGTCAAACATTTAGCAATAATAGTGGGCAGGCTTATAATAGTTGGAATTCCGTTACTAATGCTTCATGGTCTTCTGCATTGTCAAGGACAATTGTAGTTTCAGGATTGGTTGCTCCTTTATCCGCAGGTGGTACTGTTTTAAAACAGGTTAATCTGAAATTGGGGGATGGAACGTCTGTAAATTTAACGACGTATAGGATTCGACTTATTTCTCCTTCAGGAACGGAAATTTCAATTCTTGAAAATCCAAATTTTAACGCAACCACAGCTAAAAATGTAGACATAAAATATAGAGATGATAATATTTTGACATTTCCTTCTGCCTCAACTCAAGAGCCATTTGATATTGGTTATTACAGAACGACAAATGCAAATGCATTTTCAGCAGTAAATGGCGAAAACCCAAATGGAAGTTGGGTGCTAGAAATTATTGAAGCTACTAGTTTCGAAATTGCTTTTGTTTCCGTTGATTTAGTTTTTGGTCCGGCAATCGTTGTAAATGATATAACTGCTACTACAATTAACGATAGCTGCGCTTTCCCTCAATGCATGGGAGAATCTTCTGTTGTTAAAGCAACAATTTCTGGTTACACTGGAAATGTAAATGACCCGAATACGATAGCTCCTTATCCTGGAGGTTGTAATTGGAATGGTTTTAAGAATAATTCTGCTTGGTTTGTTTTTCAGCCTTCTGGAACAACAGCTAAATTAACAATATCAGGGGTCCAAAATCTAATTCAAACACTCATTGTTAATGAAACAGATGCTTGTGTATCGGGCAGTCAGACTGTGCCTGCAGGCGGTTGTCCTATTGATGGTATAAATGATACATATACTAGTCCACGCTATATACCCAGTGCGGGAAGTAGTTCGAATGAACAGTTTAATTTATCTGGGTTAATACCTGGAAATAACTATTTTCTTGTCGTTGACGGGAATGGTGGTGCAATTTCTCCTTTATATATTGAACTATCAGGCGGTTTGGTCGATATTTGTTGCCCAATAGTAATTTCAGGGTCAACAGACGTTTGTGCTGGTTCAGCTTCATCAGTATATTCACAGGTAGGTGGTGCTTCAGGAGGAACTTGGGCTGTTACGCCAGTTGCTGCCGGCTCAATAGATGTTTTAGGTAATTTTACCCCCAGCAGTTCACTATCCGATGTTTCAGCTACCATTTCATATGATGATGGCTCTTGTGTAAAAACTTTTTCTATTACTGTTCACGCTGCTCCAAATGCAGGCACTGCTTCTATTTTAGATGCTAATTTATGTTCCGGAAGTTCGACTACTGCATCATCAACGGTTGCTGGAGGAACTTGGAGTTCATCCGATGCTTTAGTTGCAACCGTAAATGCAACAACGGGAGATGTTTTAGCAATTGGCGCAGGAACAGCTACATTTACCTATACCGTTCTGGGTGTTTCACCATGTGCAGATGCAACTTCTTCAGTAAGTGTAACGATTACTCAAGCGGCCGATGCAGGTACTGCTTCTGTTGTAGATGCTACATTGTGTTCTGGCAGTTCGACAAGCGTTTCTTCAACGATTTCCGGAGGGACTTGGAGTACATCAGATGCTTTAGTTGCAACTGTAAATTCAGTAACAGGTGATGTTTTGGCAATTGGTGCCGGATCTGCGACTATCACCTATACGGTTCTCGGTGTTTCACCATGTGTTGATGCAACTTCGTCTGTAAGTATAACAGTTACCCAAGCTGCCGATGCTGGTATTGCTTCTATTTTAGATGCTACTTTATGTTCTGGTAGTGTGACTTCTGTATCGTCAACGCTTGCTGGAGGAAGTTGGACGACATCAGACGCTATAGTTGCAACTGTAAATTCAACAACGGGAGATGTTTTAGCAATAGGAGCAGGATCTGCAACAATCACATATACCGTTCTCGGAACCGCTGGTTGTTTAGGCTTAGATGCCAGTTCAACGGTAAGTGTCACCGTAACTCAAGCTGCTGACGCAGGTGTTGCATCTGTTTTAGATGCTGCATTGTGTTCTGGTAGTTCGACTACTGCATCATCAACGGTTGCAGGAGGTACTTGGAGTACATCCGATGCTTTAGTTGCAACTGTAAATTCAGTAACAGGAGATGTTTTAGCAATTGGCGCTGGAACAGCTACAATAACATATACAGTTCTTGGAACCGCTGGTTGTTTAGGCTTAGATGCTAACTCAACAGTAAATGTCACCGTAACTCAAGCTTCCGACCCAGGTACTGCTTCTATAGTAGATGCTACTTTATGTTCGGGTAGTTCTACTGCCGCATCATCAACGGTTGCTGGAGGAACTTGGACGACATCAGATGCTTTAGTTGCAACCGTCAATGCAACAACGGGAGATGTTTTAGCAATTGGCGCAGGAGCGGCTACAATCACCTACACAGTTCTGGGCACGTCTCCATGTGGTAATGTAACAACTTCAGTAAATATAATAGTTACTCAAGCTGCCGATGCAGGCACTGCTTCTGTTTTAGATGCTAATTTATGTTCAGGAAGTTCGACTACTGCATCATCAACGGTTACTGGAGGAACTTGGAGTACATCCGATGCTTTAGTTGCAACCGTAAATGCAACAACGGGAGATGTTTTAGCAATTGGCGCAGGAACAGCTACAATCACATATACAGTTCTTGGAACTGCTGGTTGTTCAGGCTTAGATGCTAGTTCATCGGTAAGTGTCACCGTAACTCAAGCTGCTGATGCCGGAACTGCTAACGTTGTATCTTCTACTCTATGTTCTGGTAATTCAACTAGCGTATCATCAACGGTTACTGGAGGGACGTGGACAACATCAGATGCTACTGTAGCAACCGTAAATGCATTAACAGGAGATGTTTTAGCAGTTGGCGCAGGAACCGCAACAATTACATATACAGTTCCCGGCATTTCACCATGCGGAGATGCAACCTCAACAGTTGCTATCGTTGTAAAGGATACTCCAATTGCTCCAACAGGAAATTTAAACCAAGGTTTTTGTAAGTATACTGCTTCAACCATAGCGGATTTGACTACTTTATCAGGGACAAACATTCTTTGGTATGATGCTTCAATCTCAGGAATCTTATTGGCTAGTGGAACAGTTTTAACAAATGGTACACATTATTATGCTACCCAAACGGTTGCCGGTTGTGAAAGTGCTTTGAGTCTAGATGTCTTTGTTTATCTTGATTCTATTCAATTAGGTTTGAGTTCTCAAACATCTTCAGCTTGCGGTCAGCAAAATGGTTCAGCGGTTGTCTTAGCAACATATGGGATTGGATCTTACTCCTACGTTTGGTCTAATTCGTATGTGGGAAATATAAATACAAATCTTGGTAGTGGTGAATATTTAGTTGTAGTTATAGATTCACTAGGATGTTCAGATTCACTTAAAGTTTCAATAAATTGTGATGGCATAATTCCAGAAATAATTACTCCAAATGGCGATGGGAAAAATGAAACGTGGATTTTGAATTTAGATCCAAAAGTTTCAGTTCAATTGTATAATAGATGGGGTAATATAGTCTATTCTGCATTACCATACCTAGATGATTGGGATGGGAAAGCAAATGAAGGAATCACTGTTGGAAATGAATACTTACCAAATGGCACATACTTCTTCCTTATTGACTATCATGATGGAAATAAACCTACGTCAGGTTATCTTGAATTAATTAGATATTAATAAATAAAATGAAAGTTATGAATGTAAATAAAATAAATACAGTCACTTTATCTTTTTTGATGTTATTGTCTTTTAGCTCAATTTCTCAACAAGATGAACAAAGTAGTTTGTATATGTTTAATCCTTTGCAATATAATCCGGCTTATGCTGGAAGTAGGGGTGATTTTAGTGTCACTGGAGTTGTGAGGAGTCAATGGGTTGGAATTAAAGGAGCTCCAAAGAGTCAGTTTATATCAATGAATTCGCCGATAAAAAAGAAAAATATGGCATTGGGATTGCACATGAGTAATGATGCAATTGGCTCAAAAAATAGAACAAGTTTTTATGGTGATTATTCCTACACTTTGAATTTTAAACATTTCAGAAAATTAAATCTGGGCGTTTCAGGAGGTGGTGAGCAATTATCAATTGACAATACTAAATTGATAGCACATGACCCCACAGATGTTCAATATTTAGCGACTTTTTCCCAATTTAAAGGAAATGCTGGCGTGGGATTGTATTATTACACGGAAAGATTTTTTGCAGGACTGAGCGTACCGCGTTTATTTGAGACAAGTTTAAAAAATAATGCAGTTACATTGAGTAATTCATTTACAAAAAGGCATTATTTCCTTACAGCAGGATATGTTTTTCCGCTAAATTCTGTAGTTGATTTAAAGACGAGTGTCTTGGTTAAAATGGCCGAAAATACGCCAGTAACAGCAGATGTAAATGCCAATTTGTTCTTTTATAAAAAGTTTTGGATTGGAGGAATGTATAGATTCAATGAATCAGTAGGAATAAATATTGCTTTTCAAATGAAAGAATCATTGATGTTTGGATATTCTTTTGACTTTGTGACCAATGGGTTAAGTAGAATTAATAATTCAGGTTCGCATGAAATAATGCTCAATTACAGCATAAATCGTAAAAAGGCATTTGGTTCACCAAGGTATTTTTAAAATAAAAAAAACGTAAACACATGAAAATATTTTTAGTATTAAGTTGCTTAATTAGTCTCTCATTTACTAGTCTTGCTCAGAATTTAAAGGTGAATCAAGCAGAAATGTATTACAAACTTTATCGCTTTGGGGAGGCAAATCCTATTTACAAAGAATTAATTCAAAAGGATGGTGTTAAAGTTTCCGATCATGAAGAAGTCTATAGACATGCTTTAGTTTCATCAGAGAAATGTAGGGATTATAATTTTCAATACTATGTTTTAGGACGGATTAGTCAAAGTGAAAAATATACTTTTGATGATGCGTATTCGTACTTTCAATTGAGTCTCTTTTTGGGTTTTTATGATCGTGCTAAGGAAATAATGTCTAGTCAAATTGTAGTAAATAGTGTAGATTCTAGAAAAATGCTTTTAGATCACTATAAAAATGGAGATGTCTGGAGTGAAATCCGCAAAGACACTTCTGTTTATAAAATAACTAACGTAGATTTTAATTCTGGAACTGGCGATTTCAATGCGATTTATCATCCGAAAGGGATTGCTTTTTCTTCCGCAAGAAATGTCGCATATAGGAAATCGACTTTTGACAATTCTCCGTATTTAAATATGTATATCTATCAAAAAGAGGATGCAAAGGTGGAAGAGCTAAAATTTTTAGAAACTCCGAGACATGATGGAACAGCTTACTATGATAGCTTGAATAGAGTGTGGTATTTTTCTAAAAATTACCCAAGCACAAAAGACGTGAATCTAACAACAACGGGTCTATTTATTTTTGATGAGAATACACAAACCGAAACTGCTTTTACCTATAATTCACCTGAATTCTTTTTAGCTCAACCTTTTTTATCTGAGGATGGAAAAACGTTATGGTTCAGTTCTAATCGAACAGGTGGTTTTGGGAAAGCGGATATTTGGTATTCAACAAAAAACAATGATGATTGGTCAGAACCTGTGAATGCGGGAAATGTGATCAATACAGTTGACAATGAAATGTTTCCTTTTCCTCAAAAAAATAAACTTTATTTTTCAAGCAATGGACATCCTGGTCTAGGAGGTTTGGACCTTTTCTCTGTTCTCTTTTCGAATGAAAAAGCGTCAGATTTACTTAATTTAGGGGCGAATTTAAATTCGAATGGAGATGATTTTTCATTGGTGTTAGATAAAACTGAAAAGACGGGTTATTTTTCTTCTAATAGGGGAGAGTTTATCGATAACATTTATAGTGTTGTTATTAATCGTCTGGAGTTTGTTTATGTGGGAACAATAGTAGCAGATTTGAATACAGAAAAAATTCAAGCGATACCTGTTATTGTGAAAAAAGAGGGGAGTGTGATTTCAACTATTTTTGCGGATAAAGATGGAAAGTTTGAATTTAATGGAGAAAAAAATAGCTCCTATTCGTTTGAAATAAATCAACAAGAATTTGAAACTGTAAAAGAAGATTATTCTACTGTTGGAAAAACTGCCAGTGATTCAACCTTCAAGGATTTTGTTTTAGTTTCCAATGTAGATATAGCGCTTACGATTGTAGACGAAAAAACAAAGCAGAATTTGCGGAACGCAAAAGTTGAAATAGTAAATAAAAAGACAAATGAAATAATTTCAGTTACTACGAATGAGAAAGGATTAATTGAATTGAAATTACCTCGAAATAATGAATTTGAAGTGCGTGTAAGTCATGCAAATTATATTTATTCCAAAACTTCTTTTTCATCCGTTACAAAAGACAAAGTTATTGCTTCTACTATCGGATTGAATAAAATTGAAGTGGGCGCTGTTTTAGCAATAAAAGATTTGAATTATGATTATAACAAGTGGAATATCAAACCAGAATCGAAAGTGGAATTAAATAAAGTAGTTGCCTTTTTAAAAGAAAATCCAAATGTTAAAATTGAGTTAAGTTCGCATACTGATAGCAGAGGGTTGGCTGAATTTAACATGAATTTATCTAAAAAGAGAAACCAAAGTTGTATAGCTTATTTAGTTTCGAAAGGAGTGAAAAAAGATAGAGTAATTGGAAAATGGTATGGTGAATCAAAACTTCTAAACAAATGCGCTGATAATGTAAAGTGTTCTGAAGAAGAACATTGGAAAAACAGAAGGACAACTATTGTAGTTGTAAGCATTGATTAAAATTTAATATAAATTAAAAAAGCTTTCCTAATCATCGGAAAGCTTTTTTAACCTTTACTATTAAATAAAGTACCTAACTAATAAACTATAACTACGGATACAAAGATACGGAATGTAGTCTTTTTAAAAGTAGTTTTAGGATTTTCCAGTTGTTATTTTCAGAGACCTATTTTTTTAAAAAATAATATTAAAATAATTGATTTTCAGACATTTGATTTGTATTTTTAATCCTTTTATATAGGACAAAATTTACTATTTGACCTTATGAAAGACAGGTTTTGGAAGAGTTATTTTTATTTTTTTAGGACAATTTGGATCATTATTTACTAACCACTTTTCTTAGAGATACTAAATGCAGTTTTAGCACTCTTGCCATGGTTGTACATTCCAAAAAACGGGGGTCATTATGGTGAGAAGATAAGGCTGTTTTTAGTTCCTTTATTTTTTTTTCCGTGGAAAGCTCTTCTCTTTCAATGGTTTCAAATAAATCTTTCAGAATATACCTCGAATGTTTCAACCTTCTGGCAATTCTTGATCTTTCCTCAATTTGATACTGATTTATGGTCTGTGGGTTTAATAAATCAGTGACTAGTTTCACTAGCTTATTATTCTCCTTGTAAAATTGAGGTAAATATATTTTTTTATTTCCTTCATAACATTGTTGATCAAAATCAATCGCCCGGATTCTGTATTGAACATCATCAAAATCATGCGTTATTTCCACCACATAGTTGTACGATCTCATATCTCCTAATAATGTGTAAAAGCATCGTTCATTGAATTTGATAAATTCTTTTGCCAAACGTGTCTTGTTTGTTTTTGGATGCGTTAGTTCAGTGGATATAAAATCATCTCCTGGAATGCCGGAAATATGTTCTTCAATTAAGGTGTTTTCATCCACAAAATAATTTATTCGATTGGGTGACAAAATATCTTCTAATTCTAATCCCAGTATGCGAGAAATATCGGTTTTCTTCACATAAAAATAATCGTAATTATCATTGAAATTATTAATTATTTTGATTCGAAAAGGATTCGAATTTCCAAACAAACAAAAATCAACGCTGTCAACTCTCAAATGCTCAATGACAGAAATATCACCATCTGTTTTTAATAATGAGTATACATAGCACAGTCCTTTGTTTATTTGTTGAAAAATATCAGCAGGATACATCACTGCAATCCAAAGTGTTTTTCCTACGGGAAAAGATTCTGTATATTGAAGTAAATATTCGTAGGATAATGGCAACTCGACTTTCCTTCCATATTTCTTCAAATAATTATTGATATTTTCTGTAATAGGATAGCAATGCTTTTTTTGTGAAATAGAATTCATTGGACGTATTAAAAGTTTGTGTGTTTAAAAATACATATTATTACGCAAATAAACGGAAGATGAAAAGTTAAGTTTTGTGAATTGGACCTGTTTCGTAATCTCAAAATTTTCCGTACCTTTCCACATATTAAACTTTACTATGATGAATAAAACGCTATTACTTTGGATCTTTCTTGGATCTTTTTATTCTAATTCTCAAGCGATCTTCTCAGGAAACACAAAAGCTGATTTACAAGTTCTAAAATCTGTTCTTTCTGAGAATAAAGGTGTTCCGAATGATTATTTAATGACGCAATTTCCAATTTATAAACTAAAAGGGGAATATTTTATTTCGGTACTTTGTAAAGTAACTCCGGCTTTTAATGCTGCGAATATAACTGAAAATGGAATTATTTTTGGATCGAAAATTAAGGATATCGTTTCTTTAAAATTACCCTTAAGTAACTTGGAGGCTTCTTTAAAAATACCTGAACTTTCGTATTTAGAAATTGCTTCTAAAGTTAAGCCAGATCTTGATAAAGCGGTCAAAGATGTAAAAGCGGATTCCGTGCATTTAGGAATTGATTTACCGCATGGCTACACGGGTAAAAATGTATTAATTGGTATTACTGATTGGGGGTTTGATTATTCTCATCCTATGTTTTATGATACTGCCATGGTTGCATCGCGTGTTTTAGCAGCTTGGGATCAATATAAAACTTCTGGTCCAACTCCTGCTGGTTTTGCATATGGAACAGAATACGATACTCCCGCTGAATTAGATGCTGCTCAAGCAGATACTGCCAACATTTACAGTTATGCAACGCATGGTTCGCATGTGGCTGGTATTTCTGGTGGAGGCGGTGCAGGAACTGCTTATAGAGGAGTTGGCTATGATGCTCAATATTTATTTACTACATTTCTCGTGGATGATGCTTCTGTTTTGGACGCTTATTCTTGGATGTACCAAAAGTCAATTAGTGAAAGTAAACGTTTAGTAATCAACCAAAGTTGGGGATTATATTATATTGGAACACTGGATGGAAATTCTCTTTTAAGTCAAGCGCTAAATAATTATTCAGATTTAGGGGTGGTTTTTTGTACTTCAGCTGGTAATAACGGGGCGGTAAATTTCCATATAAAAAAATCTTTTGCAAATGATACGATTAAATCTCGTGTTACTTTCAATCCTTATTCGGGCTATCCTACCATGTGGGGACAAAGTTTATCTATGTGGGGAGAAGTAGGGAATTCATTTTCTGCTGGTTTAAATGTTTTAAATGCATCGAACGTGTTATTAAATCAAACTCCTTATTTTTCAACTTCCTCCACTTCAACGTATATTGATACTTTTATGGTAACAGGTGTGGATACAATATTTTATAATATTTCTGCCGATGCTGCACATCCTTTAAATGGTCGTCCTCAAATGAGATTACGTGTCAAATGTACTAATACAAGTTTGAAAATTGTAATGAAATCTACTGCCACATCAGGCACCGTTCATTATTGGAATATTGTTGAATTAATGAATGATGTAGGAAACTGGGGATTAGCATTTTCTTCATTGGGCAGCGGATATGTGGCGGGTGATGCGAATTATGGAATTGGAGAACCAGCATGTGCAGAGAAAATAATTTCTGTTGCAGCGCATGCTTCAGAATATTATAACGCAAGTGGTACCACATTATCGGGAGGTGCAATTGCTAGTTTTTCGAGCCGCGGCCCAACCCTAGATGAACGAGTAAAACCGGATATATCTGCTCCAGGAGTTAATGTTGGTTCATCCATCAGTTCGTATACAGATAATAGTTATTCTTTATTGACGTCTGTGGTTTTTAATGGTAGAACATATCCTTTTGCGCGCTTTTCAGGAACATCCATGTCCGCGCCAATGACCACAGGGGTTGTTACACTTATTTTGGAAGCGAATCCTTATCTGACAGCAGCGCAGGTGAAACAAATAATCATTGAAACGGCGAGAACTGATAATAGAACAGGTATTATACCAGTAGATGGCAGCTTTACTTGGGGATGGGGAAAACTCAATGCCTATGCTGCGGTCAAATTAGCTTTGATTACGCAAGGTTTAAGTGTAAATGAAGTAGCAAAATCTGTAGATCTTTCTATTTTTCCAAATCCGACAAATGAAAAGGTATTTATTTTCCATTCTGCTGCAAGTGAAATACAGCAAATTGAGTTGATTACGGTAGATGGAAAAAGAAGTATAGTAAATCAAGAAGTGGATGGTTCAATAAACGTTTCGTCGTTAAAATCTGGAATGTATTTTCTACGTTTGATAATTGATGGTAAGTCTGTTCAACTTTCTTTTATTAAAGAATAAAAGGCTTTTTTCATCGTATTCATGGAACTTCAAAAACTTGAGAAAATAGATGTACTGAGAGTGCGACAAATTGCAAAATTAACGTGGCCTGATACTTTTAAAGAGATTCTTTCTGCTTCTCAAATAGAATTCATGCTTGACTGGATGTATAATCTAGAAACTTTGAAGCAGCAAATAGAGGAGGGTCAATTATTTTATATGTTGACGCACAATGACATCGATATTGGGTTTATAGGGGTTCAAAATAATTTTCCAGTAGCAGGTGAAACGAAATTACATAAGATTTATGTTCTTCCTTCATCGCAAGGACTAGGTGCCGGAAAAATATTGATGGATAAAGCAGAGCAAATAGCAATTGAAAATAAGTCAAATTATTTCGTTCTTAATGTAAATCGCTACAACAAAGCAACAGATTTTTATCTGAAATTGGGTTTTGAAATTACCTACGAAGAAAATATAGATATAGGAAATGGATTCTTTATGGAAGATTTTGTAATGAAAAAAAAGCTAACGTAATTAAGCTTCAATTTCATTCTAAATCTCAAACTCTACCTCAACCTAAATCTCTCCCTCAACCTAACCCCCTCAATGCAAAGTGATCGGATAAACAGTTCCACCAATAGTTACAGTTGCTTGATTATCGCATGTTCCGCCACCATAATTAATTATTCTTGCTGGTTTACCTGCGGGTGTCACTTCAACAACTCCAGAATTAAACCATTTGCAACTTAAAGCTCTATGCAAAGGGGTCGTGATAATAGAAGTATAGGTTGCGCCACTAACGGATGTCCCTGTCGAATAGCCAGTTATTGTATATACATCATCCAACCATGCAGAAGTGCTTTCACCTTCCATCCATTCTCTCACACGATTTGCTTGCCACGTATGCGTTCCGCCTCCACTCGCTTTTATTACTTGTCCATCAACAACAATCGTAAACGTTAGATGCCCACTTGAATTATGGCCATTATTAGTGACCGTTTTTGTTCCCAAAAGTTGGTTATTATCGATAAAATAATTCGTGAAAGTTGTCGTGTGCACAGATGCACTGTCGCGGTAATGGCCGGTATAAGAAACATTAATTATTCCTCGTCTATATCTACCATCTGTGCACAAGCAATTAGTCGCGCCAAAATCAATCGTTAGTATATGTGGAGTGGAAATTGAATCATGGGTAATCGTCGCACAACTTGATTTTGCTGAAGTTGCATCGATATGAGAATCAGTTCCATTATACAAAGTAGAATAAAAAACCAATGCTCCTTTGGCTGCTTGGTCTGAAATATTTTGTACATCATTGAAAGCAGCATCTGCGGTGCTGTTATCTGACGCGGCACTTGTATCAACATCCGTTACTGCAGTGTTTTTCTTTTTACAACCAATAATAGAGATGCTTGTGCTTACTACAACAATTAAAAGCACTAATATTTTTTTAGTTTTCATAAAGGACTTTTTTACTTTTAAAAAGTAAATTTAAAATGAAATTTTTAAAATTGAAAGAAAAATAACATTCTTTTAACGTCTTTTTTGCTTAGTTTAATCACGTTGACTCGTTTTTATCTGTCGAACCTATATTTTACGTCAATTTGTTATTTCACGTAATCTTGTTTTTGAACTAACATGTACTGATCATTATCCATTTTCAAATACCCTTGATCGTAGCAAAAATAATAGGCAGCTCCTTTTTGAGTTTTATAAACGTTGGTATAATAGTGAAAATTAAAGCCTTCCTCAGCTAATGTAATACCATCTACTGTATTTTTCCCTCTGGGATTTAATTGATCTAATATTCTCCTGTTTTTTCTTAAAATATTATTAATTCGCCTTATGTATTTAGTAGCATCTTCATTTAATCGATTATTATAGGTGTTTCTGCAATAATCTGAGCAAAATTTTTGATCTTTTCTTCCAGCTAATTTTTGATTACATTCTTGGCAAGTTCTTAATTCCATTTTAACGGTAGTTATTCATTATGAGGCGTCAATGTTAACATTATTTAACAGCAAAAACAAGCACTTTAGAGGAATCTTTAACAATTTTGCAACTTCAATTAAATGAATGTTATGTCAGATACAGTTAATAGTAGTCTCAACCCAGCTGAATTGTTGCGCTTGTTAAGCGATAAAATTAAACAAGAAAATTATCTAATCTCTCAATTAAAACAAGAGATTTCGAATGTAATTGTTGGTCAACAATATATGATCGATCGCTTATTAATCGCATTACTTGCAGATGGGCATGTATTATTGGAAGGTGTTCCTGGTTTAGCAAAAACATTAGCAATTAAAACGCTTTCTGAAGCAATAGATGTTGCCTATAGTAGAATTCAATTTACGCCTGATTTGCTTCCTGCAGATGTAACAGGAACATTAATTTATAGTCAAAAAACAGAAAATTTCACGGTCAGAAAAGGACCTATTTTCTCTAATTTTGTCTTGGCCGATGAGATAAATAGAGCTCCAGCGAAAGTTCAAAGTGCACTGCTAGAAGCGATGCAAGAAAGGCAAATTACGATTGGTGATGAAACTTTTTCTCTTCCAAAACCATTCTTAGTAATGGCGACAATGAATCCAATCGAACAAGAAGGAACATATCCGTTACCTGAAGCGCAAGTGGATCGTTTTATGTTGAAGGTGTTTTTAGGATATCCTACAAAAGAAGAGGAGAAACTAATTATTCGAACAAATGTTCGACCTGAAGGACTTAGCAAAGTCAAAAAAATTATGTCTGCAACGGATATTGAAAGAGCCAGGGAATTAGTGAAAGAGGTGTATTTAGATGAGAAAATCGAGCAATACATCGTCGATATCGTTTTTGCTACGCGTCATCCAGAATCCTATGGCTTAGGATATTTACAACCAATGATTGATTTTGGCTGTTCACCAAGAGCAAGTATTAATTTGGCAATTGCGGCAAAAGCGTTCGCATTTTTGCAAAATAGAGCTTTTGTTATTCCGGAAGATATTCGCTCAGTTGCTCCAGATGTGATGAGACATAGAATGGGACTTACGTATGAAGCAGAGGCTGAAAACATGACCACTTCTGATATCGTCAACAAAATTTTAAACAGAATTGAAGTGCCTTAATCGGTAAAGGTTGATCCTCATTAACCTACTTTTAATACATAAAATGAACACAGGAGAACTTTTAAAGAAAATCCGCAGACTTGAAATCAAAACGAAAGGATTGACAAAGCAAGTTTTTTCTGGTGAATACCATTCGGCGTTCAAGGGGAAAGGAATGGCTTTTAGTGAAGTTCGTGATTATCAACTGGGAGACGAAGTGAGAACGATTGATTGGAACGTTACCGCTCGTTTTAATAGTCCATTTGTGAAAGTTTTTGAGGAAGAAAGAGAATTAACAGTGATGCTAATTATAGATGTATCAGGTTCAAAAGAATTTGGCACAGGTGAGAAATCTAAAAAAGAATTGGCACTAGAAATTGCAGCAGTGCTAGCTTTTTCAGCCGTTAATAACAATGATAAAGTAGGCGCGGTATTTATTTCTGATTCAGTAGAAAAATACATATCAGCAGAAAAAGGTTTAAAACATGCGCTCATTATTTTAAGAGAATTAATTGAATTTAAACCTCTTAGCAAGGGTACAAATCTAAATGAAGGATTAAAGTTTTTCAGGAATACACAGAAAAAAAGATGTATTTCTTTTGTTATTAGTGATTTCATAGATTCAAATGATTTTATGGAAGGTTTGAAAGTAAGTAAGAAAAAACACGATATGGTGGCAATTCGCATCAATGATAAAGCGGAATATGAGTTACCTAAAATGGGGATAATTCAATTATTCAATGCTGAGTCGGGTGAAAAAACGTGGGTGAATAGCAATTCTGCCCTGGTGCGAGAGAAATATGCCGATAATTACCGAAAATCAGAGGAAATTGTTCTAACTGATTTCAAAAAATCTGGAATTGATTTTGCCAATATTTCAACAACAGATAATTTTATTTTACCACTAGTTTCATTATTTAAGCGAAGAGGTAGATGAGGTTATTTTTAAATACTGTGTTTTTGATTGTAGCTATTTCAACTGGATATTCTCAGGTGGGAAGTACAATTATTGAAAGCAATGAAATTGAAGTTGGACAACAGATAATGTTAACGTATCACTTTACGTTGGAAGATAATTCAAAAGTGGTGTATGCTCCTTTTCAAAAAGCACTGCCTGTTCAAAGAAATTTAAAACCAGGGGAAAAGCAATCAACAGAAAAATCTGAACTTGAAATAGCCATCCCTTTTTCGGATACTATTTTGACAGTAGCAGGAAAGAAAGAATGGTTTGGTACATATACAATTACTGGTTGGGAAGAAGGTTCATTCATTATCTCTAATACTTCATTGCTGTTAAATGGTAAAAAAATTGATTTCCCTTCCGCAATAGTAAATGTAAAATTGGTGAAGGAAATAAAAGGAAAAGACATCTATGATATTCGCGAGTCTTTTGCTAAAATCCCCGACGCTCCTTTTTCAATCAAGCAATTTCACTCAGATAATTGGTGGTGGATTTATCCCTTGTTAGCGCTAATTATAGGTTTTTTCATTTATAAAAAAGTTAAAAAGGCCAAGTTAGGTAAAACGGATTCAGTGAAAATTGAGCTTTCATTAATGAAAAAAACAATTTTAGCTATTGAACAGTTAGATCAGCGGAAATTATGGTCAACCGGCAACTTGAAAGAACATTATGTCGAACTCTCATTTATTTTCAGGACCTACTTATCTAAAAGATTTGAAATTAATTTGCTCGAAAAAACAACATATGAAGCGAAACTTTTGCTGACTCAAAAAGGATTAAGTAAAAATACTATTGAAACAATTGGCGAAATATTAGATCAGTCTGATATGGTGAAATTTGCAAAATCTTCCCCGGAAGAAATTATTGCGCTTCGCCTTTCTCAGATTGCAAAAGAAATTATTGAACAAACTAGCCCAAAAGAAGTAGAAAATGTTTACTAATTGGAATTTACGTATATGGGAATATGATTTTCTATCTCCAGCTTGGCTTTGGGGATTGATTCTTGTGCCTTTTTGCGTATTTCTAATGATTAGAAATGAGAAAAATAAAAATGGGGAATTAAAATTTGCTAGAAGCGAGGAAGATCAAAGAGGTTTAAGTGCTGATTGGATTTCTCAGCTGAGAGGAATAATAATTGTTCTCTATGGTGTGATTGCCGTTTTATTAATAGTAGCAATGGCCAAACCCTATGATTGGGCGTCAGATGAAAATAGTGAAGAAGAATATAAAAACGGAATCGATATTATTTTAGCAATGGATGTTTCGATGTCCATGTACGCTAGAGATTTTGTTCCCAATAGGATGGAAGCTTCCAAAAGGGTAGCAAAAGAGTTCATTGATGGCAGAAGAGGAGATCGAATTGGTTTAGTATTGTACGCCGGTGAAGCATATACAGCATCTCCTGCAACACTAGATTATGACGTTCTAAAAGAGCGTATTGATGAAATCACAGGCGAGAACATGGAACCCGGCACTGCAATTGGAACGGGATTAGGGACGGCTGTTGCACGTTTTAAAGATGATAGTTTATCTACATCTGCAAAAGTTATTATTTTATTAACGGATGGAAGTAATAATTCGGGCCAAGTTACGCCAGATATGGCTGCTGAAATTGCCAAAGTTAAAAACATAAGGGTATATACGATCGGAGTTTGTAGCTATGGCGAAGCATTGTCGCCCGTTCCAACGCCTTTTGGAATTCGATATGAAAATGTGAAAGTCGATATAGATGAAAATACGCTCATCAATATTGCGAATAAAACAAATGGAAAGTATTTTAGAGCGGCAAATGAAGATGGTTTAAAAACGATTTATAGCGAAATCGAAAAATTAGAAAAAACGAAAATGTTAGATAAAAAATACAAATCTGAAATGCCAGCAACACCTTCTGCATTTTTGAATTGGGCATTTTTAATGGCAATTATAACATGGTCTTTAAAAACTATTTTATTCAAAACCAATGAATAGATTAGCTTTTACATATAAACAAAGAAATATTTTCTTCAGCGTTATTGCTTGGGAAATACTATTCTGGAGTGCATTTCTTTTGCTGCTCAATATTTTCGGATTTCACGATAGTGATTCTTCAGCAAACCATCTTGCGTTCAAATTTCCTGTTCTTTTGAGTTTAAACCTATTATTACTTCCAATAATTGGGATCTATTTTTATAATTTAAATCGTACCAGTCGACTTGTAAAAGATACACCCGAAAAAGTATATCAATATTTTTTAATGCCAGTTTCTTCTGTACATTCATTTTTGAAGTATTTTTTCTTTAGAAATGCATTCGTTTTTCTAATATTAACGATGGCGCAGCCTATTTATGGAAATAAAAAAGTGGCGGGAACGGTTGAAAGTTTGGAATTGGTAGTTGCTTTAGATATTTCCAATTCAATGAATACGGAAGATATTGCGAAAGGTCTTTCTCGCTTAGATGTTTCAAAACGAGCCTTAATTCAGCTCGTGAATGGCTTAAAAGGAGAAAAATTGGGAATCTGTATTTTTGCAGGTAATGCTTATGTTCAATTGCCATTAACCACGGATTATCATGCTGCAAAATTATTTATCAATGAAATTGAAACAGGGATGATCTCAAATCAAGGTACAAATGTTTCTCAGGCATTGAAAACTTCTCTACACATGTTTTCAAAAGCTAAAACCACAAAGGGAATAATTTTAGTGACCGATGGCGAAAATCACGAGGCAAATCCAGAGGAAGTGCTAACTGAAATAAATGAAAAAAATGTCCAAGTATGTGTATTAGGTATAGGAACCGTTTTAGGAGGTTTGATTCCCAACAATCCTGAACGGCCAGAATTAGGATATAAAGTAGGAGCACAAGGTGAAAATATTATTTCAAAAGTAAATGATTCTTTGATTCAGGAGTTGGCTTCAAAAACAAATGGTTATTCTATGGTGAGTTCAGAGCCTTTTCCTGACTTTTCTAATCTTTTAACACAAATTAACCACATGAAACGAACAAAAATTGATAATTTAGAGTTCAATGTACTAGAGAATAGATATCAAGTACCTTTATTCTTTGCAATTATTTTTTGGTTGCTATTCATTGTTTGGTCAAAAAAAGCTGTATCTATAGTTATAAAACGTCGTATTTAAAATGAAAAATATACTTAGTCTTATTTTATTACTTTTAATTTCTTCCAATGTGATTTCTCAGAAATGGCGTGATTCTTTAATGGTTGCCAGAAATTCGTATAAAATGGGAGACTATTCTAAGGCCTTACGTTATTATCAAAGTGCTCAAAAAAACGCTCCCAAAGAACTTGATTTTTCAGATGAAATAGCGCAAAGTGCATACAAATCAGATGCATTCGAACAGGCAGAAAAAATATATTCAGCCAAAAGCAATAAAAACGATGTAAATCAAGCTCAAACATTTCACAATATTGGTAATGCTAGAATGAAGCAAAAGAATTATCAGGGAGCTATTGATTCATATAAAGAGGCTTTAAGAAAAAATTCGAAGGATGAGCAAACACGTTATAATTTATCTGAAGCAATTCGTCAATTGAAAAACCAACAGAAGAAAAATGACGATAAAAAAGATCCAAAAGAAGATCCAAAAGAAGATCAGAAAAAGGATCAAAATCAACCTCCAAAAGATAAGAAAGATAATACTGGTAAGAAGGATAATCCTCCACCTAATGATAAAAAAGAGGAGGAAGGAAATACTTCGAAACTTCCCAAAAAAACAATGGATAAGATATTGGATAAGTTGTTGAAACAGGAAGAGGAAACCAAAAAAAAGATTAGAAGTACAAAAGGGAATGAAGGTGAAGCTACGTCAGGTAAAGATTGGTAATATGTGGAAGTATATCAATACCATTTCATGTGTAATTATAGCAGGATTCTGTTCTGCTCAAAAGCCTATGGTGCAACTTATTTTAAATCCAAAGAGCGCATTAGTGGGGGAAGAAATTTCAGTGACCGTAAAAACAAACGTACGTGGTCAAATAGATATTACTTTTCCGCCAGCTTTTGTGCAAGGGTATAATGTCATGAATGGTATGGAGCAAGAGATGGATGGTGTGACAGGAAAGTCAGAAACATACTACTATCATTCTGTTACGGGGTATATTTCAAAGGAAGGGACGTATTCTTTTGGCCCTGCCTATGTGAATGTTAAAAGAGGAAATGTCTATCATTCCAATAAAGGAAGTATTAAAATTGAGAAAGAGAAACTGGTTGTTGCTGAGGATATTTCAATGAAACAAATAAAGAAGCCTGCTTTTGGTGTGATTGAAAAATCGAAAGATAAAATCTTCGAGGGTGAGCCGCTTATTTTAAGTTCAAAAGTGTATACTCATTTTAATCCAACACATTTGGAAGACTATCAATCGTATGAATTGGAAGGTGCAATTGAGAAACATGAAATTGGAGCCAGTCAACAAATTATGATCGAGCAAAAGAATGTGAAAGGAAATGCAATGTTTTATTTTGAATATGATAAGCAAGTTCTTTTCCCAAGTGTTACAGGGAGGGTACTTGTGAAACCTTTTAAAATGAATTTAAAGTCAGGCTTTGATGGTTATGCGCTTACTTCAAGTGGCTTGTATATCAATGTTGTCCCATTACCAGCAAATGCACCGAGTGATTTTACAGGCGGAGTAGGTAGTTTTTCATTCACAAGATCCATCGATAAAACCACCTTTAAACAGGGGGATATAATGGAGATGAAGATTGAAATAACAGGGGAAGGCAATATTCACGACACCCCAGTTCCTAAATTAAATTTACCAGATGGAATGCTTGTCTACGGAGACCCAATTATTGATGAAGATTTTAGCTTCGGAATTCAAGGTTCTCAGGGTTCTATTATGTATACCTACAATATACAATTAGCGAAAAGTGGAGAAGTAAAAATCCCTAGTTTTTCCTTTTCTTATTTTGATGTTTCAAAAGAAAAATATACTACATTAACGGATGATGAGAAACTAATAAAAGTAGAAGAAAATCCAAATTTTGTCGCAAAAAACATACCTATTTCTGCCAATAAATCGGGTGGACCTGCACCTTTAGCAAAGGGCAAAGAATATTCAAAAACAAGAGAGACAAGTTCCCTGATGTCTTCTCCATTATTGTTAGTTTCAATCATTTCTCCTTTGTTGGTAGCATTTCTATTTTTATTCGGAAAGAGAAAAAAGAAAGAAATGATAACCTCTAAAGTTACGCGATTACAACCTCAAATTAGTACGGATCAAGCTTGGTCTGAAATTCTCCAAGCCGAAAAATTCATGCAAGAGGGAAGAAGAGATGATTTTTATTCTTCGATACAGCAATCCTTATTTTTGTTATGTTCTGCAGAGTTAAAGACGACTAATTCGATCAGGTTAACTAAAAATGAAATAATAGATCAATTCAAATCCAAGAATGTTTCAATGGCTACGATGGAGGAATTAATTCAGGTTACAAAAGTATGTGAAGAAGCTCGTTACGGCTTATCTTCTGATAGTTTGGCGCAGGATAATTTGCTTGAAAAGACCAAAATATTAATGGAAAAAATTTCAACCGAATTTAGTGAAAGAGATTAAGTCAACCGCTAATGAAATTTAATTACAAAATATTTTTGACAGTAATTTCGCATTTACGACTATTTTTTTGACTTTTTTTAAAAAAATAATTAACAAAAAAACATCAGATTATCAGCTATTTACTGTATAAATAAATGTTTTCAACAAAGTATTTTTGAAAAGGTTGTTGTTTATATGAAAAGAGTGTGTATCTTTGTCCTCCGCAATCGAGCGTATATTTAAGATTTTTGATTTAAATTGATTTTATTATAGTAATTAGCTTGTTATAATAAAAATTATCATTAGTTTTGCACCCCCATAGCAAACGCGCTATGGTTTTATTAGCAGATTTTATTTAAATAGTATTTAGATTTAGTTTCTATATAGTTCTTTGAAAGATTG
>CANFRV010000006.1 GCA_947449575.1 Flavobacteriales bacterium | reverse complement strand
TTAGCATTGAGCGAGGCCACAAAAAAATGGACTATGCCAATCAGAGATTGGGGCATAATCCATAATCAATTTTTAATTATTTTTGAAGACAGAATAAGTAGGTATTAAAAATAACTTTTTTCTATTTACACACTTTTCGGGATAGTGTCAGTTTCTCATAAAATAATTAAGTGACTTTAATTCTGAATTTTATTTTTTAGGACTAGAAATCTTCATCTAGCTGTATTTTTCTACAAAAATCTTGTTTATTTCAATAAAAACGATACCTTTGCACTCGCCTTACAAACGTCGGTAATGCATTTAGTTAGTATGCCCAGGTGGCGGAATTGGTAGACGCGCTGGATTCAAAATCCAGTTCTTCGGAGTGCGGGTTCGATTCCCGCCCTGGGTACAAAACAGAATGGGAAGCAGAATGAGAATGACGCTTCTCGTTTTGTTTTTCTTCATTTTCATTCTCTATCTCACTCTTAATAATTCAATTTTCTTTACGACCTTTCTTTTATAGAGAATGAGAATGACGCTTCCCATTCTGTTTTTCATCATTCTGTTTCTCTATCTCACTCTTAATAATTCAATTTTCTATAGGATCTTTCTTTTTTACAGAATGAGAATGACGCTTCCAGTTTTTTTCATCATTCTGTTTCTCATTCCCCCTCTTTTCATCGCTTTTTCTTCAAAAAAATTCATTCCCTAATTTTGTATTTTCATAAAAATTAACTAACTTCAATAGAGTTAATCATTTAAAATACACTTAAATCATGTTTGAATTCCAAAAACTAGAAGTCTACAAAAAAGCAAAATCATTTCAACTTCACTTCGAAATGAATTTAATTCGTGACTCATTTTTTTGATGTTTTATATTAGTGTCCAACTTTTAGTATTGATCCCATTTTTATACGTCCATCTTTTTCAAGGTTTTCTATTCAATTTCAATCAAATATCTTCAAAATTATTTTAACCGGTCGCGATTGAAATTGCTAATTTCTTTTAATTTGTTATCTTTATACAACGAATATTCTCAACCTTTGTAAATGATACGTGATACTTTTTGGAACGAATGTAACTCTTGGAATGACTTTCAAAGACAACTTATTTCATTACAAAAAAAGGAAAAAGGAGATGCTTTTGAGTTTCTAACCAAATTATTCTTTAAGATTAATCCTGTTTATTCTTTTTATGATGAAGTATGGATGCTCTCAGAAGTCCCTCAAAAAACCTTAGAATATTTAGGGATTCCATCGCATGATTTAGGTATCGACCTCATCGCTAAAAATGGCAATGATTATCATGCAATTCAATGTAAATTTCATACTGAGATTGATTCATCTGTTTCATTTAAAGAAGTTGCTACATTTATTTCAATGCTCGAAGGGAATAAAAAATTTACACAAGGATACATTTGTTCCAGCGCTAATATTACTTCTAGAAATTTCGAAAAAATAGAGACAAAGCCTATCACGACCATATTGGCGGATTCTTGGCAGAATTTAGACTTCGATTTTTTTGATAAGGCACGAAAATATCTAAAGAGGGAGAAATATTCGCCTATCGCCTTTCAACCAAAAGAACATCAAGTCAAAGCATTGCAAAAAGCAGTGCTGTATTTTGAAAAAGAAAAGCAAGCAAGAGGTAAACTTATATTTCCTTGTGGTGCTGGAAAAAGTTTAACTGGCTATTGGTTAACGCAAGAATTACAGGCAAAATCTACAATTATTGCCGTTCCAAGTTTATCTTTAGTGAAGCAAACGCTTGATGTTTATTTAAGGGAAATCGTTGCAAAAGGTAAAAAAGTAAAATGGTTGTGCATCTGCTCTGACGAAGGTATTGGGTCTGATGAGGATATTGTTTTTAAAACAGAAAACTTAGGTGTTCCTTGTCAAACTGATCCCATTTATATTAAAAAGTGGCTACATGAAAATAGCAATGAAGACATTGTAATTTTCACGACCTATCAAAGTGGTCGAATCATTGCTGAAATTTCAAAACAACTGAACTTTACATTTGATGTTGGAATTTTTGATGAGGCACATAAAACGGTTGGGGCGAACAAAAAGCTTTTTAGCTATTTACTTTTTGAAGAGAATATCGCTATAAAGAAAAGAATCTTTATGACTGCCACAGAACGTTTCTATGCTGGCTCCAAAGATGATATTATTTCAATGGATGATGAAGAAATTTATGGTGACACTTTCGCTCACATGAGTTTTAAAGAGGCCATTGAAATGGAACTTCTTACAGATTACAAAGTAATTACCATTGATGTTAAAAAATCTGAAATTGCAGACTTTATTAAAGACAATAACTTAGTTCAATTAAATGATAAATGGAAGAAAGAAACAGAAGCAAGGTCTTTGGCTTCGATGTTGGCTCTTCGGAAAGCAATGAAACTTTTTCCTATAAAAAATGCAGTTTCCTTCCACTCTTCTATAGATAAGGCGGTTAGAAACAAGGAACTTCAATCATATATAACAGACACCTACCACTATTCTCCCATAGATTCTTTTACGGTGTCGGGTAAAATGCCAACTACCAAGCGAAATGTTATCATCAAAGAATTTGCAGATTCTCCAAAATCCTTGATCACTAATGCAAGATGTTTAACGGAAGGTGTTGACGTTCCGAATATTGATTGTATCGTTTTTGCTGACCCAAGAAAGAGTAAAGTTGATATTGTGCAAGCTCTTGGAAGGGCTCTCAGAAAGAAAGTAGGCAAAGATTGGGGATATGTTATTCTGCCAGTTGTCTATGATGATATCACACATGAAATTGATAATGAAAATTTCAACGAAATTTTGGCGATTGTTAGAGGTTTGGCTTCAAATGATGACAGAATAATTGAATATTTCAAAGATAAAAAAGACGCTAAAACCAAAAAAAAAGCAGAAAAGATTGACCAATTTCAATTTGAAGTATTCTCCGATTTTATCGATGCAAACCAACTTTCTGAACAACTGCAAATTCGATTATGGGATAAACTATCGCAATTTAATTGGGTTGATTTTGAAATTGCAAAAAAATATTTAAAAAAATTCAATATTACTTCATTATCTGACTTCAAAATTAAATGGGAGGAAAATATATTTACGATAAAAATCCCGAAAAATCCAAGGGGCGTATACAAAAATTCAGGTTTCACAACAATTCCAGACTTTTTAGGATATGATTCATTAATTCAAGAATGGAAAAATTGGGAAGAATCTACTAACATAATTCATCATTTAAAAATTAAAAGTTCTGCTGAATATAGAAAATATGTAAAGGAAAACCCTATTAAAGGAATACATTCTTCACCTGAATCTTATTTCAAAAATATTTGGGATGAAAATGGAGGCTGGTCGGGTTTTTTAGGTAAATCTATTTCCTCTCAAGAAAAAACAAAGCATCGATTAGCATTTGAGAAAGCGAAAGAATATGTTCATACTTTAGAATTTAAAACTGGAGATGAGTGGAAGAATTATACAAAGTCAACTGATTTTCCAATATTTTTACCAAGTGCTCCGCAGAATGTTTACCAACAATGGATTGATATAAATGACTGGATTGGTCCAACTTATTTACAAAGAAATCAGAGAAAATCTCTAAAATATCTTTCTTTTGAGCTTGCAAGAAAAATTGTTATCTCGCAAAAATTTAAAAATTGGAATGAATTTAAAAATTGGGGTGAAAAGCCTCATAATATTCCTTTAAAACCAAATGAAGTTTATAAAAATCAATTCAAAGGAAGAAGAGATTGGTTAGGTATTGATCCATACTTCACAGATGCAAAAAAATATCTTGATTATTCAACTGCAAGTGATATTTTAAAAGCTATGGAAATTACTTCAAATAATCATTTTAGAAATGTTAAAAAGCAAAATTCTTTACCTCCAAATTTCCCGCTAAATCCTGAAAAATACTATAGAGATATATGGGAGCAGAAGGGCGGTTGGGCAGGTTTTTTGGGTACAAAAAATAAATCTTCAAAAGCAAAGAACTATTTATCGTTTATAGAATTAAAAAATCATTTGAATACAATAAAATTATCTTCTAAAAATGCATATGCTATTTTTTTTAGAGAGAATCATTTTGAACTTATGGGGAAAGACATACCTTCAGCTCCAAATGTAATATACAAAGCCGAATGGAAAGGCTGGGCAGATTTTTTAGGAAAAGAAGAAGAAAAATAACCCATTTCTCTCCTAGAACTCACAATAAAAAAAATGGACCATACCGCATAATGTGAGGCATGGTCCATACTCTATTTTAAATCCTGTTTAGAATTCAGTTCTACTATTAATCACCATATTCAGTTCCAGAATCATAATCAGACTCATCATAAGAATTATAATCTGAATTCTCTTCGCTGTACTCTTCTGAATCATCAGAATAAGTTTCCACTGGTGCTTCTATTTTTTCATTCTGAGGGGGAGCAGAAAAAGAAACCTTTTTTTGTTCATTTTCTGATTTGAAAAAGTGTAAAAAATCTACCCGAAGCGATTATACTAATTGATTCCATTTCTTTTATTTATAATAAATTGACTGATATTTAAAGAACTTAGATCAAATTATTATATTTGAAGTTGTATTTTAATAACCTTAAAGCGATGCTGAAGGATTTGGTAGGTCAAAAGGGATAAAAAAAATAGTACATCAGATTAAAATTTGATAAAATTAGTAACCAATGTAAATGACTTGCCAATTTGCTGAAAGTAATTAAAAATTGAAAGACTTCGAACCAAATATAGTCCTTGCTAAACTTAGAAGTGGAGATGATTCTCCCCTTTTCGATTTATATCAGCGCCTAAGATCTGAGTTTATCGTTTGGTCAAAATCAACTTTTAAAGCCACAGAGGAACAATCCAAGGACGCTTTTCAGGATGCAATTCTCGATTTTCATCAGAACGTTATTTCAGGTCATTTGACGGAGATGACCAGCACATTAAAAACCTATATTTTTCAAATAGGAAAGCATAAAATTCTGAATATTCAGAAAAAAGAAAGCCGAATGACTTACCATGACGCTCTTCATTTGATAAATGATGGAGAAGTCGATAAATACATGGAAGACGAAAATAAAGCGTACACGCAAGAGCAGATTAGCAAAGCAATTGAAAAATTACCAGTAGATTGCCAGAAAGTTTTGAAATTATACTATTTCAATGAATACGATATGGATAGCATAGCAAGAGAACTGAAGTATAAAAATTCAGATACTGCAAAATCTAAAAAATCCATTTGTATAAAAAATTTGATGGCAGAATTAAAAAAACTCTCAATGCTTTTTGTATTATGATGTCAGATAATGGACATATCGAATTATTTGAAAGATACAGAAATGGTGATCTAGCAGAAAGCGAATTGAGAGATTTTGAAGCTCGATTGGTCTATGATTCTGAATTGAAAGAGAATTTTGATAACTATGAGGCCTTAGAAGTCGGAATTAAGGTTCACTTCAGGAATGAATTAAAGACCAAACTTCAGGACATGGACAAGAAAATGGATACTCCAACAAAAAAAAGAAGTTATCCTAAACGCCTTTTAATTTGGAGTTCCGCAATTGCAGCTTGTCTATTGATTGGCTTATTTCTTTTCCAACATTTTTCGTCAAGCAAGAATGAGGTTCTTGCAAAAGAGTATTGGCCTGAGGAACCAGGATTACCAGTTAAAATGAGTTCAAAAGGAAAGTACGACGATGCGATGAATGCTTATAAGTTGGGGGAATTAGATAAAGCAAATTACCTACTTGAAAAAATATCTTCAGATACATCGAATTACTTTCAGGGTGTTATTGCATATAAACTTAACGATTTCGAGGCCTCAAGAGGATTCTTCCATCAGATTGAAAAGGGCTCATTGTATTTTAATAATGCCCAGTTTAGGTTGGGCTTGATTTTGCTTTCTGAAGGAGAATTAAGTTCGGCTAAAAGGATATTCAAAGCTCAAGTTGCTGAAAATTTAGAGTTTAAATCTGCTTCTGAAGAAATTATGAAGAAAATTTAATACTGATATCAATAGAGAAAGATAAAATTCAAGCAAATAAATGTAAAGGATAACCTGCTAAACATCCTTATTTCCAGCCAAATTTTCAAAGTATAGAAAAGAAATTTTGAAAAATTTCGGGTAGAAACTTACAATTTAAAATATCGATTGATTAAAAGTAAACTTTTAAGAATCGATATGAAAAAACAATTAATTTTACTTGTTGGAGCTCTATTACTTCAATCAATTTTATTCGCTCAGGAATTAAAATACAACAAAGATGTTTATCCGTCAATCAAAGGTCAAAAATGGGATGAGGCATTTAATTTACTCGAAAAGTATTTAACTCAAGACCCTAATCATGTAAATGCAAATTATTGGCTTGGTAAGATTTCTGAGTCTAAAGCTGAATCGAACAAAGATGTTGCTTTGATTAATCTTGCAATACATGCCTATTCGATTTGTAATTCTACTGTTTCATCTCTTGAAATGACTGTGATATTATCAGGAAGATATCCAGATGCTGCGGGTATTAATGAAGATGAACGATTGGTAAATTTCAAAAAATTCTTATCAGAAAAAATAAAAAATCTAGAAAATAAAAAGTTAGATTTTGAAATTTATCAGAATAAAAAAGGTGAAGAATTGGCAAAAATTAAGCAGCTAGAAAATGATAGATTGAACAAAATTAAAAATGACAGTATTGCTGAAATTGAAAGAATTAAAAAGGAAGAAAAAGTAAAAAATCAAATTAAATACAAAGAACTGAATACAGGGATAAATGACCCTTTAATCGTAGCAAAAAAATATGCTGAAGCCTATATTAGCGGTGATATTGAAACATTAATCAAATTAGGATATGTTGATGAAACAACTCAAAAAGTGGGGGTTTTAAAACAAAAAACTTTAGATGCCTACAAGGCTGACAAATCCAAATTTACTCCTCAAATTTGGAAATCAGAAGTCTTAAAAATGATGATAAATCCAAGGATCTCCAAGGATTTTAATGCAGCTGATTACAAAAAGGCAAACGTTTGTGGAACAAATGATACTTCATTTGACGATTTGAAGAAACCAATAATTTCTGTTTGGTATGAAAATGAGAATGATGCAACAATTATTAACATTATTTCTTTTGACTACAAAGACGAATATTGTAAATACCTCCCTAATGATAAACATGAAGCAGGATTAGTTATAAAACATCGAACAATGAGTTTAGTTAAGAAAAATGGAAAATGGCTTGTGAAGGATTTACACTAAAAAATTAACTGATTCATTTTTAATAACTATGAAAAAGCAACTTTTAAACATCTTTTTTCTACTAACAGTGATATCAAGCTGCAACACTAACAATGCAGAGGAACTTTCTCATGAGTCAAAAACTGATAAAATTGAAAAAATAAAGCCAACAAATCCTAAAATAGAAACAGATTATGGACAAATTGGAGACTTCCACACAATGGATGAATACTATTTGGATGAAAATGGGGGGAAGATATGGCATGGCTACCGAAAAAATCTCTATCCAACATTAAGTCCAAAAACAGTTTCGTTTTATGAACATGGAGATTTAATTTGGTCAGAAACATATGATGAAGTAGGTAATGTATTAACAAGTAATAGATAATTTATGGACGAAAGAGAAAAACTTGAATTGGAAAGACAACTCATTGAAATAGAACGCCAAAAACTGGAACTAGAAAGAAATAAATTGGAATTTGAAAAATCAAAAAATGAAGCAACTCAAAATTCCAATTCAATAGCGAACAAAACATCATATAATATTACGGGGATTATTTCATCTGCTGTTTTATTGATATCTGCATTTTTACCTTGGGTGGAATCAAAGGGAAGAGGTTTCGGCGCTAGTTTTTCAGCGTCAGCAAATGGAATGCAAACTGGATATGGCGGTCTAGTAATCATCTGCGCCCTGGCTTGTATTACATTGATTGTAATTCGTAATAAATTTCTTTTCATACCAGGTGCACTTGGAGCGCTAATCGGAATCGCTGCAATTACGGGCATGGGAAGTACTTCAGTGTCAGTTGGAGGAGTATCTGGTAGGTTTGGATTTGCTATCGGTCCAATTATTTCAATTGTTTCATCAATTATTATTGTGCTATCTTCTTTGATAAAATTGAATTCAAATGGAACAAATTCTCAAGATTTAGGTAGTTTAATGAAAAAATATAAATTTGAATTATTGTTACTGGTTGCCACAATTTTCATTCTCATACCAATGCTGAGTGAAATAAGAGTACCTAGCGATTTTTTCAACTATCTGATAAAATTAATTTTCTTCGTTGGAGTGCCTGCAGCAATTTTTAGGTATTTAAAGATGCCTCTTTCATTCAATGTCATCTTAGCTATAGGTTCTTATATCACGATTTTATTCATTTTCGGTATCCTAATACGAAATGTCGATTCTTTCCAATACAAGACTTTTGGCAGCAATTTTCATGATTCGATTGACGAGGGAACATACTGGTTTAAATTACTCGTTTATTCACTGCTATTATTGACTGTTTTTATAGAAGTTAGAAAAGAAAAAGGGTACAATACCGATTCAATTTATACTAAAGTTAAATTTGTTCTCAAACCTTATATGTCACAATTTTTTCTTTTCATTCCAATGATCGGATTTTTTACTTTCTACACTTTTACCAAACATTACATTACGTCTGAAGAAATAGACAAGTTTGAAAAAGAAAACTCTTATTTAACAGGTGATTGGTATTATACTGATGAAAGTAAATCTCAGCTTTATAAATTGCAAATTAATGATGTTAGTGCACACTCGAATTTTGACATGTCACATGAAGGAATGATGAATGGATCGTTGAGTTATGTTATCTATGATAATGAAAATATGGACCTAGGGTCTGGAGTAATCGATACAAATATCTATTATAATGCTAAAATTGAACTACCAATATCATTCAAATCTGGGTTAAGTATTACAGAATTCGATGGAAATCAATTAAAAATCAGTATAAAATATTCTAATGGTACCGTTCTTAAAACGACATGTTACAAAGATCAAAGCAAATTGAAAATTCCTGTTGTTGTAAAGAAAGAGGAACAAAATATGGCTACTCTAGTAGGCACCTATTCTGGAGTTTTTGGGGATCATGAGATCATTTTAGAAATTGATAATATCAATGAAGAATCATTGGAGGTTAGCGGAATTAATACAGTTTCAGGAAAAACAAGACCTCTGGAGGGAACTGTTGAACTCATAGAAAATATATATTATTTTGTTCTAAATGAACCAGGAAATACTAAATTCGATGGTGTTTTCGAATTTAAAATCAACAAAAACTCGGACACTTCCCTATATGGAAGTTGGAGGTCAAATGAGGGCGGTTTGGAAAGAGATTATTTTCTTACTAAGCAATAATTTAAAAATTAATACCCTAACAACCTAAATGATTCAATTTTGAAGTAAAGAAAAGACTATTCTCCGGAATAGTCTTTTCTTTTTTTTATAAATTTATGTTTCTCTCACTTAAAAAAGAACAGATCAAAATGTTAACCTAGCAAAGAGGGCAGAGTGCCTAAGTTAGTTCGCTTCCTTAGTCAGATTATGAAAAGACGATCAATTACTAATCAATAATCCACGACAAAATAAAAGAATATAACTATTGTGGTTTTAAAATATGAAATAGTGAAACTGGAAAAATCATCGACGCTTGGACTTTAGTCTCCATATACCCAGTATGGTCAGTACCAAAATAATTGTCAAAGGCACCCAAATATTGAATTTGGAATTTAATTGTCTAACCTCCAAAATTTCACCATCTCCCATCACCCGATGACTAGCCCAATAATAAGGCGCTGCTAAATCTGATTGTAAACAATTAGCAATGTAATTAATTTTTGTTTGCTGCATCAATGATGCGATCTCCTGTTTATTTTTTAACGCTCCATAAAATTTTGAGAATAATTCATTTGAAACTTTGTCATCCACCTCCCAAAGATTTGCAATCGTGACGTCGGCTCCAGCAGCATGAAATGCCCTAACAAATCCGTCAACTCCATCGCCCGTTATGATTTTACCGTTGGAAGAATTACAAGCGTTTAAAACAACTAGTTTTGAACTTTGAATCAATGGGATTTCAGAAATATTTATTGCTCTATCTGAAAAAAACAAAGATGACATCATCGAGGATTGTGAATCAACAAGTCCATGTCCGCTGAAATGAAGAATGGATGATTTAGTTTTTAAAAAAGTATTGGCGGTGGCTTTTTCATTTTTATAGATGACAGCTTGATTTACTTTCATTAATTTATCCATCAATTGACTAGAAAAAGGTAATTCTGCAAATTCTTTATTTGGATTAAATGGAGCAAATGCGGCAATATTCATGGGAATGCTCTCGTTCTTCTTCATATAGATACCTGGCGAAAGCGTGTATTGAATTTGGAAATGTTTGACTAAATAATCGAGCTTCCTATAATCTTTTAAGTTGATATTGTTGCTGGAACACAGCAATGCCTCAAATACTAAATCATTTATATCACCATCAGGACAAATGATGATTTTTTTAACATGTTTAATGTCTAATTGGTTAAAAATTGTTCGATACGTTTTTGTTCCAAATTTCACATAATTAATATAGTCCATTTCAATAATGGATTTTTTTAAATTATCAATATACAATTTTACACTGTCGCTTATTTGAAAAAGTGAGACGCTAGATTGGTTAATTTTTAATAGAAAATAATTGTTTTGTTGATTCGATAAAAAGTCTAAAAATAGCTCCCCTTTTTTTAATTTTTTTTGCAATGATTTGATGGAGACAACTGGGGCAAGTTTAGAAGTTTGAATCTTGTTGAGATCATAATACTTGAGTTTCTCACTTGCATTAAATAAGCGCTCGAGCGAATATGGAAGATTGAATTTTCGTTTTAGTGTTTCAATTCCAATAACATCTTTAAAAGGAATTAAATTATAGATTCCTAACAATTGATTGGTGTTTCTAGATTTAAATTCGCTATAGGTTATTTCCCATAATTTAACTGATTGTTCAGAAACTTTTTCGCACATTGGAATCAACCCAATTTTACCGTTTTCAATAACTTGTTTAATCAATGATTCATTTTTAAATCTCAAGCACTGAATGGCATCTTCTTTATTCGGAATTCGTTTTAAAGTGTTTTCATTCACTTCGTTCAAATCGATTCCAAATGCGCTAATTGCTTGATCGAAATAGTTGGAGGAGATCGTCAATCGGTTAGGTAATTTATTTTCATGAAAAATCAAATTTACCATTCCCATTAGATAAAGAGTCTTTGCTCGTTCGTGATGAATTAGTCCAAAATTTTTAGTCCAAGTTTCATTGGCTAGCGAGTAGTATGTCATAGCATTTCTATGAGCTTCAAACATTTTTTGATTTTCAATATCATTTTGAAGATAGGCATGAATATTATCTTGATACGAATTTGCAATCAAATGATAGGTTTTTGCTAAATAATATTTGGGAAGTTTATTTTCTAGAATGAACCGTTCAGCCTTCGAATAAAAACCACGAATCGATTGATACTTCCTGAATACTTCATTTCCGCTATAATTGTTTTGAAAATAGAGTTTATTACTTTGGGCAAGAATATTCCATATTTTAAAAACCTCGATTTCCAGCTCCTGTTTTGACGTTAAACGTTGAATTAGATGAGCACATGAATCAGCATACTTTTTAGCTAATTTAATCTCGATTTTCTCGTAATAATAATTGCTCAATAAAGCATAATTCCAAGCTACATGATAATTATTAGTTCTATATTGTTTTGACCGAATACGGTTACTCTCTTTCCAATGTAAAAGTGCTTCTTCTAAATCTCCTTTCAATTTATAAAAATCACCTTCGTACTGATTTAGGAGTGCTAAATTCTGTTGTTTTGATTTCTCCTTATTGATCCAATTGATGCCGTCATTGTATTTTCCACTAAATAGATATTGTTCCATTTTAATGGTAATATTATTTCTAGATTGGCCTTCAAAACTGCCAAAACAAAGTAATAAACATATTATGAAACTTTTCATGCGATGAATATACGAAATCATTAAAGAATATGAAATAAGTTGAAGTTGAAGAGAATCAACTATTTGGTCAAGAGCTTTTTAAAAAGCATGTGTGGATATAAGAATCCAATTATTTTCTGATACTTTAAAAAAACAAAAAACCCTTGATTCATTGTAAATCAAGGGTTTTTGTTTAAAAATGAATCAGCTATGGCTCCAAAATCAAAAAAGATCGTTTATATTTTTTAGCATAAATAACCCATTTCTCTTCTATAAGTCACAAAAAAAAATGGACCATACCACATAATGTGGGGCATGGTCCATACTCTATTTTAAATCCTTTTTTAGAATTCAGTTCTACTATTAATCACCATATTCCACTTCTTCTTCAGCATAATTGTTATCCTCACGTCGTCCTTCGTATTGATAAGATCTGTCTGAAAAGTCTTCTTCACTGTACTCTGCTTCATTGTCAGGGAACTCTTCTGGTGCTTGAATTTTTTCATTCTGAGGGGGTGCTGAAAAAGACACCTTTTTTTGACCTTCCTCAGATTTTTTATCCTCCTTTTTATCCTTAGATTTTAATTCAGCTTTAATTTCCTCAAGCCTATCTTTATTTTCGCATGATATTAATATAAAAATGCTAGCCACAAATATTATTTTTTTCATATCTATTTTATTATTTTTTAACTGTCATATGTCTCAACTTCTTCTCATTCTCGAGTTCAATGCCCAATGAAGCAAAATTTGATTCATTGATGCCCTTCCCTACTCTTTTTTGCTATTTTGCTTAATTAATTGAATTATTATTACGCAAATGCAAATAAAGAAAAATCCAAAATACATTATATCAGTGGCAGTACTCCTATTTTCTTTGCGAAGAATTTCCCTTGCTTTTTTCTCGAGATTAGCAGCTTCTATTTTTGAAGAATAAAGCGCAATGTATTTAGTCAATTTTGCATCTATATCCTTTTCATCAAATTTAATGGCAGCATCACTAAAAAATAATTTGGCACATTCGATCTCTAACTCATCGACCGATTCACCTTTTTCTTTGTATTTAGAAAAATCAATGTTCATGACAGATTTAATCGTATTCAAAATTAGTACCGTGTCTTTAAAATTTTTCATTTTATTCAAGCGAAGAACTACTGAATCTAATAATGTAAATCTTTCAGGTGTAATTTCCATGTTAGCGGCTGCTTCAAACAAACCAAACAATTGATCTTGTCTTTCAAATTTATTATTCTCTTTTGTCAAACTGAAAACCAATTTTGTTTTCGTTATACTATTGTGTAATTTTTCAACTCCTAGAATTTCTTCCATCGTCAAATCTTTACTTTTTGACAAGATATCTTTAAATTTTGTCACTAATAATGTATCTCCTCCTATTTTATCACTTAAGGAATAAAAATGATCGATTTTTTCTATTGTTTTGATTTTAGAATCAAAATCTGTAGAATCAATATTTAAACTTGAGTATATATCATCTAAAAAGGTTTTCATTGAATAATTCAATACTGTAACACTGTCTGGTCTGGAAGGTTCAGGCGCTTCAATACCCCATACATACACTAAATCCTCATAAGCAACCATCGCTTTGTCATATTTAGCTATAGCTTTTTCGTATTCCGCTTTCGTTAATCTTTTTTCAGATATTTTCCATTCAGCTTTTGGTAATTTTGCTTTCAGGCTGTTGTATTTCACATCAAAATCTTCAACTGTAGCTGCACTTTCAACCTTATCCGTTGCCGATAAATCATCATTTATCTTATTTGCTTTAAACTCTTTGGGGGTAATGACAAGGTGAACTCTATCAGGTTTAGAATAATTAATAAAATAATAAACACAACCTCCCACTAAAATAATAATCATTGAAGAAAGCGCAAGTTTCCACAGATTATCTTTAAATAATTGTTCTAAAAATTTTGTAATTTTTTTTTTCATATTTTTTGAGGGTTTACTCCTTGTAAAATCCTTTCAACGTATCTTTTTTGGATTTTTACTTACAAGGTAAAGGTTAAATTAATTTCTACTCTTAAGGATTTTCGATCACTCCCTGTTATTATGCTAGAGTAACAGTCTCTCTTGAAATTTACTTGCTAAAAATAAATAAAAATAGTAAGATATATTTAAAAAGTTGCTATTTTTTTCAAAAGATTAGTCAATTAGTTATTATTTTTTTATCTATAACTATTTAAAAATCAATATAATAAATTAATAACTATCGAACTATTTACTGTTCATTGAAAAGGAGATCTCAGAGGCAACCCCCTAAAACGCATACGTTAGACCAAAGTTGAGGGTAATTACATTGGATGTACTTTGCTTATATACACGTTCTTTAATGTCTGTCAATTGAAGCAAGTAATCCGGAGAATCTTGTTGAAAATATTTATCATTTTTTACATGCAAAGTATACCTAAATCCATAATTAAATAATAGATTTTTTGAGATCGCTACTCGCATACTCAAGGCGTACAAAAAAGTATACATTTTTATCGATTTTGCAATTGTATAATCATATAGATGCGTTTTTATATATTCTTCGTTATTAATAAGAACGCCAGTTCCATAGTAGTCATATGTTCCTCCTGAAATATAATTATAGTCCTTGTTGACTAATTTTGAATTTGAAAATCCAACCCCAATTTGATGACTAAATCCTAAAGGTAAAAGACTATTCGTTGCAGCAAATTCTATTTTAGGAAGAATAGAATAGGTTTGAATGTTCAACTTAGAAATATGAAAATCTAAATATTGACTGCCCAAAACAGATTGCTGAACACCCGCGTAGATGTTTGAAAAATCAAGACCTGCTTCTAAACATAGTGCAAAATTTCGTTCTATTATTCGCCCAAAACTCGCTCGAAATCCTCCGTTAAAGTTATCCGACGCCGGGTTTAAATTTTTATCGTATTTACTATTTTCATTGGAGGGATTTCTTAAATTGTAAATCAATGGACTGTATACCAAAGATTCGACCGTGACAAAGTTTCTTGCTCCAAAATAACCCTCTTTTTCTTGAGCAACTGCGGAAGAAATTGTAAAAAAAAGAAAAAATATAAGGACTATTTTTTTCAGCTGAATAGATACATCTATCCGCATATCCACTTTTAAATCTCCTTTCGTATTTCTATCTTCACTCATGTTTCGTTCTTCTAGTTGCAAAATTTTATACTATTTTTTCACTTTCAGTTTTCCCATAATGTTATACATATGCGCTCCTAAATGAAGTTTTTTAGGTGAATCTGTAAAATAATAATTACTTCCAATTTCTACATTTCCTTTTTCCAAATCTAAAATAATTACATTCATTTCTGTAGAATTCCCCTTTAATATTTTGGACGGAATGTAAAGAGATAAAATAGGATAAATTAGCAATCCTACTAAAACAGTTCCTGGATTTATATTTGCGTCATATTCATGCTCCACCCAAGAAAACATAACTTTTGATGTTCCATAATTGGTTTTTATGGTTTCCAAAGATTCAAAATCTACTGGAAAGATATTGAGATTGTCCTCTTTGGTTAATTGGGTCATGAAATTAAACAGCGTACTTCTTTCATTAAATATTTCAGTGCCTTTTGATGCTAGATTATCTCGGTCAATTTCATACACCGTCAAACCCAAATCTCTTGCTGAATTATAAATTGCGAGCGAATAGTCATGCTTTAATTTTTCAGACTTCACAAGGTCAATTTTACCATTTCGATAACTGAAAACCATTGGCTCAACGACTATTAAATCTTCAACACCGATACATAATTCCAATAACTCTCTCTCTTTTAGTATTTTGCTTCGATCTCTATACGGTAAACTATCCAGTTCTTCACTTTTTTTAATTTCTAATTCTGCTGCTTCTTTATGCTGTTTGAACTGAGATAAAAAAAGTGTGTCGGCAATAATATCTGTAATTCCATAGAGATAAAATTTCGTGGAATCAAAATTCTCAGGATTATCAGAATTCTTTTTATTTTTAATTTTATCGTATTTACTAGTCGATTTTTTTATCAAACTACTATCCACTAAATCGGGCTTATTGAGCTTCTCTGTAAAATTATTAGCAGCATTGTGGAAGTTGTTTTTTGAAAACATGTCAAATTTGTAATTTTTGGTGGTCGCCAATTCCTTCAATAAACGATCATAGATGGCATTCAACTGAATGTCATTTGGAAACGCCTTTTTAAGATCATATATCTGCCGAAGTGCAAGCGTCAACATTCCATCTTTGGACAGTTTTTTAATGAAATAATGCACCGCAGCAATTTCTCCCTCAAAATCATCCGTATTATCAACTGTTTCATCGATGGAACCGATTTTTTTAAACTGAACTAAACCAAGCCAAGACTGTGCTTTCATCCTTTTCAAAAACAGTGAATTTGGATACTCTTTTTCTAACATAAAGATAGAGTAAAGTGCATTCGCATACTTGGCATTGATAATATCCGTTCGAACGCTTTCAAAACGGCAAATATTTCTAATATATTCAAATTTTGGTTGTCCTAGCGTAAACGTTTGGTTTCCCCAACCTTCATATGTAACGATTTGATCACCAATTTGTTCTTTTCTTTTTTTGATATTTGGATGCGAACTTTGGCTGTCATCATAATCCTCCACTGCTTTTATTTCATACTTTTTCTTTGGGAACAAAGAGGCAGGAACATACATGTTTTCTGTATTAAAGTAGGCCCAAGGAAATTCTATTTCATCAAATGGCAAATACGAATACATCATTACATCGAATGTCGGTAATATTTCATCTTTGCTATAACCTGCCTTATGATACCATTTTAATCCTAAAACATCTGCTTCAATTTCATGATCTTTTGAATAAATACTTAAATCTCTTATATTACGTCCGCTAGATCTATTTTCAATCTTATATTCAAAGGAAGCCACCACATGTTTCTCTGTATAATGGGAAATTTCATGCGCTAAAACCAAGGCGAGTTGCGCTTCATTCGTTAATTGAGAAATCAATCCAGTAGTTACAAAAACGATTCCCTGATCCGTAGAAAATGCATTTGACTCCGTTGATTTAATCGTATAAAAGCGCAATTTGGAGCGGAGAAATGGATCATCTGCCAATAATTTATCAATGACGTTTTCAATATAGTGAGAAACTTCATCGCCATAGCAAACCATACCGGAGTGCAGAATTTCATCAATTCCGTAATGAATTCCTTGTAAAAATATCCTTTCTTTTGCTTTGGAAAGATCCCCTTTTTGTTCTTTAAGGTCCTCATCTATTTTCATGTAAGTGAGAGACGAAAAATCCTTTGGAATCGCACCGACAGAAACTAAGGTCTTAAAATTATTAAAATCTTGTTGCGCAAAAATAGTGGAAGTAAAAAAAATTGAAAATATAATAGCAAGAAAGCCAATTATTTTTTTGTACATGTAATTCTTATTTACACAAATATAAATAAAAAATCAATTTTTATAGGTATCAAAACTGAAATCAATCAAAGATCTAGGAAAGAATTGTTGTCACCTCTTTTATTTATCGAATTACTATGCCTTGTCAAAGCAATCATCTCATTTAAAAAGGGTAGAAAAAATACTTTTTCCGCAAGAATTGTGCTTGTAACGTATAATCGATTTTATTTTTTTGTACCTTCATATACTTAAAAATGTTAAATGCTCAAATTTCAACTGTATTTCCTGTTGCTTTTCACCACTTTTTGCTTTGGAGTGACAGCTCAAGATATACATTGGTCGCAATTTAACAACAACCAAATCTTTCAAAATCCGGGGAATGCAGGTAATTTTAAAGGCGATTATCGTTTCATAACCAATTATAGAGATCAATGGAGAAGTGTGACAACTCCCTTTTCCACCTTGTCGTTTTCGGCTGACTCTCGACTCGTGAAACACAATAAAATTGGAATTGGTGCTCTCTTTTTTAGTGATGTTGCTGGAGATGGAAAATTTAGAACCATAGAATTTCAAACAAATTTTGCCTATTTAATCAAATTATCTGCCGATTCAACACACACAATTCGACCTGGAATTAAAATCGGCATCAATCATCGCCAAGTGAATTGGGATCAGTTTTCGTTTGATAATCAATACAATGGCATTGCCTACAATGCCGCTTTACCAACTTTTGAAAACTATCAAAACCAAAAAAACACAAATCTTTCATTGGGAGTTGGAGCTGTCTACGAGTACTTTTCGAATGATCATAAGAAATTAACAGGTGGTGTTGGGTTTTACAATTTAAACCGTCCTAATCAAAGTTTTTACGGCGAAAAAGTGAAAAGAGATATACGCACCTCGTTTTTCGTGAAAGGAACATACCCTATGAATGAAGATTGGGATTTGATACCCAGTATTTCTTTACAATTTCAGGGAAAATATAGAGAATTTATAATGGGTTCGTCCTTAAAATACACGTTAATAGACCAACTTGGAGAATACCGAGCAGTGTATGTAGGAGCATGGTTTAGAAACAAAGATGCTGGCTTTTTTACAGTTGGACTCGACTACCAAAGTTGGTTTCTGGGAGTAAGCTATGATATCAATATTTCAAAACTAGTGCCTGCGAGTAACTTACGTGGAGGAATTGAATTCGCAGCCCGTTATATAATTAATCGATTTAAACCTAAGAAAATTCTTCATAGAGCATGTCCAGATTATATTTAGTGTTACTCGTTTTCTTGTTTTCTTTTCCCCTCTTCTCGCAAAAGGAATTGGGAAAATATATTGACTTTGCAGACGAGCAATATAAAAAAGGAGACTATTTTTATGCCTTGCAATACTATGAAAAAGCACTAGCTATCGATTCTCAAACGGTTTCGACCCTGTGGAAATACGCAGAAACATTAAAAGCATACAAAGATTATAGAAAAGCAGAAATTGTGTACAAAAAAGTATTTGAAAAAGAAGAAGCCTTACTGTACCCCTACAGTTTATTAAATATTGCTATAATGCAAAAATACAATGGCAAATATGAAGAAGCGATCGAAACATTTAAGCGCTGCAAAAAGAAATATTTAAAAGATAAAAAGAATTATTTATACTTAAAATCAAGTCGCGAAATAGAATCCTGCTTATGGGCAAAGTCAGCCATTAAAGACACGGCCAAATTGATTTTTTCTCGACTACCAGAAACCGTAAATTCGAAAGATTCAGAATTTGGTCATACCATTCATAATGGACAATTTATTTTTTCTTCCCTGCGTGCTGACTCGATACCATCCGACGAAGAAGTGTATGCGACCTCTTATAAAACACGCTTGTATTCTTCGAAAATAGTTCAAAATACTTTTGAAGAATCGAAAAGAATCGAAGATTTATTTTTTGAAAAATTGAGCGAAGGAAATGGTACCTTTTCATTAGATGGCAAACGATTTTATTTTAGTCTATGTGAGGATGAAGGCTATAACTACAGTTGTAAAATAATGGTTTCAGCTTTTAAAAATGGTAAATGGTCTTCCTCTGATTCTTTGGGAGAAATTATTAATATGCCAGGATATAATACTACGATGCCGAATATAGCCCAACTAGATGGGCAAGAAGTTCTGTTTTTTGCTTCTGATCGAGAAGGAACCGAAGGAGGAATGGACATTTGGTATAGTTCGATAAAAAATGGAAATCAATATGCAAAAGCGCGATCAGTAAAAGCTCTCAATTCAATAGATAATGAATTAAGTCCTTGGTGGGATAATCAAAATAAGCGACTCTACTTCTCATCTTCCTGGCACAATGGTTTTGGTGGAATGGATGTTTTTTACTCTACGTATACTGCTCAATTTGAGCTTCCTATAAATGTTGGAATCCCAATAAACAGCAGTGCAAATGATCTGTATTATTTTAAGCAAGGTGATACATCCTACGTTTCCAGTAATAGAATAGGGGTTTTATTTAGTAAAAATCCTACCTGCTGTAGTGATGTTTTTACTGGTATTCCGCCAATAATTGTGATTCCACCAACAAAAAAAGAAACATTAGCAGAATTAAACAAAAGATTACCCGTAACATTATATTTTCACAATGATGTTCCCGATCCACGATCACATGATACGGTTACAAAATTAAATTACATGGTCAGCTATTTATCCTACAGGGCCATGTTAGATACCTATCAAAAGGAATATTCTACTGGCTTAAAAGGGGATAAATCTGAAGAAGCAAAAGAAGATATTGAAAGCTTTTTTATAGAATATGTAGATCAAGGGGTAAAAGATTTAGAATTATTTAGAGTGTTACTACTTGAAGAATTACAAAAAGGTTCTAAAATTAGATTAACAATAAAAGGATTTGCCAGCCCATTAGCAAAGACAGATTATAATGTTAACCTTACTAAAAGAAGGATTAGTTCGTTGGTCAATTATTTGAAAGAATATAACAATGGAATTTTTATTCCATACATCGATGGCACCTCTGTCGATGGAGGAAAAGTGGAATTTGCCGAGGTTCCATTTGGAGAATATACCTCTAATAAGTTAACGAGTGATAATCCGCATGATTTAAAAAATTCCATTTATTCAAAAGCCGCCGGAATCGAAAGAAAAATAGAAATTCAAAGTGTTAATTACATGGACACAGCGGCAACAAATCTAAAAGTGGAAGAAAAAATAATTTCACTGAAAGCGGCTCGGCAAATAATAGATGCAGGTAAAATAAAGCAGAACGAAAAAATCGTAAAAAAATTCACGGTGACCAATACAAGCAATCTACCAATTGAAATTGATGTAAAAAACATAAAAATTCCCTGTGAATGCACTACTGCATCGGTTGACAATCCATTTTTAAAACCAGGAGAATCATCATTTGTAACATTGACAGTTGATTCTAAAGGACTAACGGGACAAGTTGTGAAATCAGTAAGCATTAAAGTAAAAAATCAAGAAGGAGAATTAAGATTAATAGTAACATCTGAAATTATTCCTTAATAGAAAATCAGCCGTTCGTATTTTTCCTTCAGAGAGATGCATATGCAGTTATGTACTTATCTCAGTACAATTTATCGCAGCATATAACCTTGGTTAAATTTGAAAATTTACTCAAATTCTAGGCATTGATAATTTTATCGGCAATTTCTGCGAGTTCATCATTCCCTAAAACTAACTTCTCTTGTGCAAAATTCATATCAGCCATAGAATTCATAGGAATTAAATGAATGTGTGCGTGAGGGACTTCCAAACCAATAATTGTGACCCCTACCTTTTTGCAAGGGAACGCCTTTTTAATTGAATGTGCTACTTTTTTTGAAAAAACAAAAATTCCACTGATGGACTCATCCGTTAAATCAAAAATATAGTCTGTTTCCTTTTTTGGAATAACCAACACATGTCCTCTTCTCAATGGAGTGATATCCAGAAATGCTAAATAATTATCATCTTCTGCTACCTTAAAGCAAGGTATTTCCCCAGCAACAATCTTAGAGAAAATAGAACTCATCCTCTAGAAATATTCAATACTTCAAAATACATTGGGCCGTTCGGAGTAGTTATCTCAGCTATATCCCCAATTTTCTTTCCTAATAAACCTTTTCCAAAGGGAGAATCCATGGATATCTTTTTCGCTTTCAAATCAGCTTCATTTTCTGCAACCAGCGTATATTCAAATTCCATCCCATTGTCAACGTTTTTAATTTGAACCTTCGACAGAATAAAAACTTTAGAATTATCAACTGTAGATTCATCAATTACGCGCGCATTAGCGAGAATGGCATCCAACTTTGAAATCTTCATTTCTAATAATCCTTGCGCTTCTTTAGCGGCATCATATTCTGCATTTTCCGATAAATCACCTTTATCTCTAGCCTCTCCAATTTGTAGAGAAATAGCAGGTCTTTGAACTGTTTTCATTTCATGAAGTTCTTTAATCATGCGATCTAAACCTTCTTGCGTATAATATGTAACTTGAGACATAACCTTATTAATTAACTATAAAACAAAAACAAGAGAGCTCAAAGGAACTCTCTTGTTAGTACAAATATATTATTTTTTTTTATTTTAAACTAATCGTCGCTCCAATTGTATGAATAACACCGAATGCACCTGCAAAACGAGCACAATATTCAATTCCTAAAGCGTTCTTGTTTTTCCCCGCAAGCGCATCAACAGAGAAACCTGCAGTTGGTCCGATCATTGCGTTCGATCTATTTTCAGAAGACAAAATACTTTTTTCGTACACATACCCAGCTCTTAAATTAAAAGCCAATTTTTCTGTTTTCATACCGTAATCCAACCCAACTCTAAATTGATCATATGAAAATGAATTTGCTGTGTATGCAAATGCAAGAATCAATTTTTGTTTTTCATCAAAATTAAAATCGTAAGATCCTCCAATATTTAACAAAGCAGGTAATTCAAATTCCTGTGCACGTTGATTAAGCGTTGCAATACTACCCGTTTCAACATAAGTAGCTTGTTGATCCAAACCATCGCCTTTGTATTTCATGGTTGGTCCTACATTTTTCAATGCAATTCCAAACTTTATTTGATCTTTCTCACCTGTTACGTATCGAATACCAACATCAAAAGCCAAACCAGTCGACTTAAGATTAGTCATACTTTCAGAAACAACCTTCATGTTTATCCCAGCATGTATCGAGCTAGAAAAAGAACGCGCATAACCTACATTGAAAACATTAATACGAGGAGAAAAGGTTCCGATTTTTCCTTCCGGATTTGCAACCGTTGTGATTGGAATATCACCAAAATTCATTGACTGAATACTAATAGCAAAAACATCTCTATCAGAAATACGTTGAGCAAGCCCAGCATTATTGTATGCTATTCCTGCAGAACCCATCCAATTACTATGGTTAAACTTTAACTGGGTTTTATCCGTGAAAGCTAAACCAGCAACATTCGTAAAAGTTCCTTCTAATCCATTTGTACTAGCCACACCAGCATCACCCATTGCAGAACTTCTAGCCCAAGGATTCACTAATAAATGCGAAGCACCAGCCGAACCTGAACGATCTTCGTTTCCTGCATTTGATACAGAACTACTAATAATAGCTCCGCATAAAATGACCTTTTTTATTGTTATTATTGAATTTTTCATTCTATATAATTCTATTAATAAAATTAAATACCGTGTAAATCTATCTGACGCATTCCTCCAAAGAATTTAAGAACTTTCTCCCCTACATCAGGAACATCTATGTGTATTAAGTACACACCGCCAGCCACTGGAATTCCCTTGTGGTTATTTAAATCCCAATCCAATGATGTAATTTCACTATCTTTCTTGTATTGTCGAATTAATTTACCATTCACACTGTAAATCGTGACAGTACATCTTTCTGGAAGATTGGTGATTTTTACTCTCGTATCTAATCTTGTTCCTTCATATTCAGAATATGCATAATAAGGATTCGGTACAACATTGATCATGTCTAAGGCGTCAACCAATCGATCTCGATCTGATTTTTTTGTGCCAATATCATCCGTATTCCATGAATACATAGGTTTACCACCATTTTGACCGGTTGCATTGAAATTTTTGTACTCTTTATTCACACGCAACTTAATCTTAACATCTGAAGATAAATAACTCTGATTTGCCACGCCAAGCGTATTTGCAATCCACGTCATACTTCCATACAAATGTCTTTTTGCAGTATTGTCACCTCCTTCAATTAACTGCATCAAATTATAGACTTCGTTATTTGTTGGATTATAAGCCGGGAAATCATATACATTATTGTTACCATTGATAGTCGCTTGCATGTAACTATAAACGTATATAGGTTGTAACCCACCTAAAATTGGATTAAACTGATCGTCTATAGCACGTGAAGATGGATCCCATTTCATATTCGCTCCACCGTCATTTGCAAGGAAAGAATTTTCTCCAAATGCCATGAACAAACGCGCTCCTGATTCTAAATCAATAGCATATCCAGGGAACCAACTCATTCCAGTTGTACCACTTCCATCCGGTAAGTAATCTTTTCCAACACTTGCACTTTTTCTAAGACCTCCCGGTTTAGCACCTCCATAATTTAGATTAAAATCACGGCCAAGTTCTATTACTGGACATCTTGTCCATTTAGATTGATCTGACGTAATAATGATATCAACACTAGGAGTGAAACTTACTTTCGCATACGATTTCATTGAACCAGCAACTCCAGAAGTATAACCGTAATATGCTAACGGCTGGTAATCACATTGATAACCTACCAATCTATGCGGTGCAATAGTACCTCCAAGTAACTTGGTGTATTTCTTATCAGCGTCTACACCGATTTCATCTTTGTAACAAGATGGCGCCGTATAGGTTGGAATAAATCCAGCAGAAGCTGTATCACTTGCTGTTCCTGAGCGAATCCAGTTGGTAGGGTCAAATCCATCATTATCTGGAATACCTGATAACCATTTTTTAGATGAATCCGCAAAGTCAATTGTTGCACTAATTGGATCTGTAAATTCATTTGAAATACCGTTCGTATATTTCACTTGATTTATTTGAACTGAAATACCCCATTGTGGAATTATTTCTTCATTATTTTTAGAAATATCGACCAAACCTGATCTAGAATCAACCAAAACTGACTTATCAGAACTTGTATAATGGTTAATTGTCCATACAGCAGAATCTGCTCCATTTGTTAAATTTGAATTATATCCACCATCATCAAATAAACATTCAAAATAACCATCAGCTAAATTAAGTGGGTCAACAACTTTTACATTAATTGGTCCAGCTCCATAATCATAGGTAGGATTACTCATAAACCCATTATCAATGATATAGTTTTTAGATTCAGTTGTTAACTCTAGAGAATTCCCTCCGTTTCCGTATCCATCAAGACGGGTAATACGCGGTGTAGATCCGTAACCAATATATTGATTTGTACCATCCGCTTCAGGCATTGGGTTATGAGGAATTCCTGACACAGCAGTAATTGCATTTCCGTTAAAACCTAAACGAGAAGAGATATAAGGTGTTTTTTGACCATCTAATAATAATGGATCCGTTGGTGTGTATTGTTTAAAGTTATTATAAGCATAAGCCACAGCAACATAATAATACGTTTTATGATTAACAAGAGCTCTATCTCCTAAAGCGAAGAAATCTTCTTTCACTTGGAAGGTATGCTGAATACCCTTATCAGCTCCATTTACCTTTTCTGTAGGAATTGAGAATCCTAATTCCTCGTCAAATTCAAAATTAATTAAACGAGAAACTCCATTTTTAATATCGCATTGCGCCACTAATTGAGCTTTTGTTGCATCGCGAATATCAGCTACAGAAGTAGATGAGTTTTTTAATTGATAAATTTGATATCCCTCAAATCTGTAGAATTTATCTACACTGTCCATGGTTATATTTACTTTATCTTCCACTGAATAACCTTCTTTGTAATTGTTATGATTTACTCCAGGATTATCCAACATAAGAATTAATTCATTTTCTAACTCTTGAATTTTTAATTGCGGAGCCATTGGAGGGTCTAGAATTTTAAAACAATTGTCAAACAAAGCTTGTGCTTTCGTATCGGCACGTTTCAACGCACGCACTGAAGAAAATAAATCCCCGTCAATACCTCGACCATAGATAATTCCAACTGTAATATTATTTACTGCCCCTGGTTGTAAAGTAAAAGATCCTGCAGATTGAACGAAACGTCTATCTCCAGCAGCATTACCAGCTGTAACCTCACTCCAATCATCATTTACAATAGCTCCATTAGTCGCCCAACCTAAAGGATCTGAATCACCTGGAAACATATACGTAGATTTTTGTGTAGCTCCAGTTACGTGACCATTTCCTCCATAGGTAATATCTGAACCATTTGCCCATTTACCATCCATAAAATTATAGTATTGAGTCGCAGTTGCTGGATCTGTATATGGAAAAACCACAGGTGTAGCTCCTCCCGTATAATACGTAAAACGTGTCATACCAAAACGCTCATTATCTACAATCAAATCATCATATCCGATACCGATACCTTTGTAAACAATACCTCCATCAGCTATTGCTGCATTTAGGTCAGAAGGATGATAGCCATTTGCTATTCCATCCGCATCTTTATAGGGACCCTCAAAGAAATCGATTCCAATAGCTGGAGGATTGACTCCATACCCAGGACTTTGACCATTCGTTTCGTCATTATTATCTCCATTATAGGTATAACCTAAACCACGAGAAACGTCACAACCTGTATAATCATCTTGAGGATTTCCTAAATCAGCATCGACATACTGTGCAAAATACGTTTTATATAACGTTTGAGTACCTCTATTGATTAATTCATAATTATAAAAAGTCATTCTGTTTACTTCATCATCCGTTGCAAAAGAAAATGCTTGAGCACGAATTTCCATTCCAATAGGTTCACCTTTTGTTTCTGTATGAATGTTTCCTTTATCATTAAAAATCCACCAATTCGTTTCATCACCAAATAAAGAAATTCTTCTATCTTGACCGCATTTAATTTCATCAATTCCTAAAATATCATCATATCCTGGAAAATCACCTTCCTCCATTGGATTATATGATTGATTTTTTCCTGGTTTACCAAAGGCACTTCCATCATTATCATAAAATGGTGCTAAATAAAAATCTTGCCCAATCGTTGTATTTCCGTGAGCTGGCCAATTAATAATTCTATTAAAGATATCATCTGACGGCTTGTTTTCATTTATATAAGCACATGATGTAGCATCTGCAGATGGATCATATTGACAATTCCACCAAGTACTAAAAGCAATAACTTCCGCTTTACGAATCGTGTAAAATTTATCATAAGCTAAACATTCTGCTGGAGTAATTGTTGCAGCACCGAAATCTTTAGAAACACCATCTCCTTGAGGAATACCATAAACGAAATTTCCAGAACCAGGAGTAACCGTCAACGGACCAGACCAAAAATCATTCCCTGTCCTATATTTCAAGGCAGCAATTTTTAATTGACCGTTAATATCTGTTCCTCCCATCCACAAAGCTCCAGCAAATATCGCAAAATGCTTTGTTCCTCCATCTGTAACTTTAGGTACTTCATAAGAAGGCAATGAGTTGGCTCTATCTTGGAACATACTTCCTCCATTTTCAATTAATGCTCTAACATCATTGAATTCAAGAAATAATTTCTTAGTTGCTGGCGCACAACCTGCAGCTTTATCTTGACCTACATTTGTATTGACAGGTTTAGGACCGTCTTTATCCTTATAATACGCTAATGCACTATTCGACCATATAACCGAACATCCTATTATTACTAATCCTAATAATTGCTTTTTCATAATTCTCTTTTATTATTATTATGAATTAAAAATCAAATTTAACTCCTAAACGAATAGTCCTAGGCGCACTAATATTCGTTGCATTCTGAATTTTCATCGTGTAAAAATCTCTAAATGATTGCTCATCTAATTGGTTTTGAATAGATGTTTGACTTGCTGCCGCTGCCAAATAACCATCATCATCCCAGTTACCTGTTGCACGGTATACACTGATACGATTTTTCTGATTCAATACGTTAGTAACACGAATATAAACATTTAGAAAAGTCACCTTTTTCTTGTCCTCACTTTTTCCAAGTGTAACATTAAATGTTCTATCTAATTGTAAATCCAATCTATAAGACCAAGGTAAACGAGATCCATTTGTTGTTCCACTTAATCCAGCATTTCCAGGATTAAATGCTCCCTCATTTGTGATAAAATTTTGTGCTGAATAAGGTGAGCCAGAATAAATATTTGAAATTAAATTCAATCCTGTATTTTCAAATACATTGAAATTTTTAACTACAGGTCCATTGTAATCCTTTCCTTCTCCATATCGATAATCCATTGTTATAGCAAACGCATGACGCTGATCGTAATTGAAAGGGAAAGTTGCTCTTAAATTCGGTAAACCAGCATTGATTAATCCAGTAGAAGAATTCTCATCTGATCCTGTACCATTTGCAAATTGCAAAGTATAAGCAGCAGTCATTCTAACGTTTCCAGTACGACGCATGTCATAAGAAATGGTTGTTCCTTTTACCGTTCCAAAATCTCTATTTCCATAGGTTTTATAACTTGATGGATACGCATCATACACATTGATCAATTGAACTTGATTTCTTTGCTCGCGATAAAAAGCAGAAATTTTTAGAGAAGATGTTTTTGACAATACTTGTTGAAAACCGATTTCATAATCAATCGTAGTAGATGGTTTTAGATTTGGATTATCAATAATAGCACTTCTAGAGTTCATAAATTGATAATTGAATGGATCAAATCTAGAATTATTATTAGGACGTTGTGTCAAGATATCATAATGAGCAAAGAAAGATGCTTCATCTGATATTGGAAATGAGAAAGCGATACGAGGCATTACATTCACTTGCGCTTTATAATTCTCAAATGCAGTAGCTTTTGGCGTTTTTTGACTTGGGTCAATTAACCAAGGAGCTATACCACCTGCACCTTCAATCATTTTTGCTGAAGATACCTCAGAACCACTTGCATTATACCAAACTGTTCCATTTCTATACCCATTAATAGCAGTTGGGTTATTAATATCATTAACATATACAGTATACGAATCTCCCATCGAAGTTGGAATATTATTTAACCATGTTTTTTCAGCATCAGTCGCTAACAACGCTTTTGCTTCAGCTACTGTTCGCGCCTCATATACTAAATAAGGATCTTTTAACACTGGTTGATTCGCATTAAAAACATCGACACGCACACCAACGTTAAAAACTAAATCATTAAATGCAAATTTATCCATCAAGTAACCTGACATATATACCGGTTGAAATGCACCTACAAAACGTTTGTAATTTCCATTTGCATCGAAATCATTAAAATACTTATTAATATCTGTATTTCCTCTTACTTTTTTACCAGTTTGGTCATATCCCCAATATGAAATAAGTGAATTTCCAGAGTTCAATAACTCATCTGGAGAAAACATATCTAAGGTAAATGTTGAGGGATCATATTTATCAATATCAATATAATCTGTTCCATCTCCTTTAAATCCTAATTTTTTACGCAAGTTATAATCAAAAAATGATTGTTGATCTTCATTTTGTTGACCTCCATACACTCCATCATGCGTTGCAGCATATCCAGAATTTAATTGCTCATAAGCAATAGCTTGAAATGCTCCACTATCAGAAATAGTTGCTTTATTTACATCCAATTCCTTAATGTGTGAATTCGCTAATAATCGCGCTGTCGTCCAAAAACCAATTGGTCCATTTATTCCACCGTCTGAAGTTGTTCCAGATGTCCAACCTCTATCCACACGTTGCTCATATTCAAAACCTAAAGTAAGAGAGTGATCTCCAATATTAACAGATCCTGAACCAGAAAAACGGAATTGAGAATTTTCTGTTTTACCAAAATAATTGTAAGGTGAACCAATATTACTCCAAATGTCATATACAGAATTTGGTGAATCACCATTACGAAGCGCATTCCCTTGAGAAATTTGATTTAAATTTTCAAAATGACCTGTTGTTTGTCCTTCAAAAATACTATAATATTGAGTTGTTATAGCTGCTAAAGCTGCATTTGTTTCAGAAGGAACGAAAGCCACACTAACATCTTTAATACCGTCTTGAACATAGGTTTGTGTGGCACTATTAAAAGTATAAGATGGAACTCGTGTTGTTGTGAATTGTCCTACGTGCCCATAATCAAAAAGATTGTACTTATGATTCTCATCAAAATTTTGAGTTTTAGAATGAGAATAATCTACCATTAATGTATAAAAAGCACTTTTTATTTTTGAACTTGAACCTTCCTTCTCATTCGAAAAGCGTTGTGTTAAACGTCCAAAAACTCTCCAGTCTAAAGTAGAGGCATGTCCAAAATTTGAAAAATTAAATAATGAACCTGAACGTGAATAAGAAGTTCCATTGTCATAATTCATCGATCCTCCAAAAGTTAAGTTCATTGAAGGACCTGTTTTTACATCAATTTTAGCTTGAGAAGAAAAAGTAGATTGGCGAGCATTCATTCTCCATGCGACATTTTCAAAATCTGAAGCTCTCAAGAAATTTGAATTATTATACGTTCCTGATCCAGTCGCTGTTGGTCTTAATGGATTCGCAATTAATGCATCGCGAACATCCTTTTTAATTCTATACGTTCCTCCAGCAACAGGTCTGTCGTCTAGTTGATCTGTATAATTAGCAGAAATTAAAAAACCTAAACGTGGTTTCGTTTTATTTCCATCAGCATCTCTTTGCATCCAAAGTGGGCCAGAGAACATACCTTCCATCAAATTATACCCATATTTGTCTAAACCATATACTTTTCCATCATATCCGTCTTTGTCTTTTCCTTTCAAATAGATACCTGAAGAAACAACCTCAGCACTTCCAAAGAAAGTAGAAGAAGGGCCACGCGTTGTAATAGATACAACACCACCCGTAATATCACCATAGTTAGCAGGAAGTCCACCTGTAATTACAGAAACTTCTTCAATGGCAGATTTTGGTAAATTGGAAGATCCACGCACTTTAATACCATCTATATAGAAATAGGAACCATCAGAACGAGAACCACGAATACTCATGTCACCCGTTTCACTGACGTTGACACCACCCACTGTTCCCGCAACAGCTGCAGCAGAACGAACAGGCATACGCGAAATATCTTCACGAGAAACAGTAGCTCCAGAAGCTCCACCATCTTTATTGATAAGTGGTATTCTATAGGCAATTACCGTAACCTCTTCCATATCAGTAGTTTTCTTTGACAATGCAAGATCATCAAGGAAACGTATTTGATTAGAAGAAATAACAACTCCAGTCAATTTATAAATTTGGTACCCTTCCGCTTCATTTTTAACCTCCACATCATAGGTTCCAATTTCAATTGAATTCATTTGAAATTTACCGTCAAAATCTGTTGCTGCATTTGTTACTACAGCATCACCTTTTTTCAAAGTTACCTTACAAAAAGGAATTGGATCTTTCGTTTCTGCGTCTGTTACAGTTCCTCTTACAGTCCCAAGTCCACCTTGACTAAACCCGTAAGACACTGTTAAAAAGACGGTTAAAATTAATAATGTAAATTTTTGTATCATAAGTACAGTTTATTTATTAAACTATTGTTTGCCTGAAAAAAGGTAAATATATATAAAAACTATTTCATAGCACACTATCAGTAAAACTTTATTTAAAAAACTTTTTAACGTTCGTTAACAAAGGTAGTGAATGGAATTTATTTTTATTTAACATTGCAGCTCCTTTTACAAGTAAAAACTATTGTTCATTAAAAATAAATTGCTCTTTTAGCAGAAGATAGAAAAAACTGACTTGTTTTGTTTAATTTTGCAGTGTTATATTACTAAAATGTAAATGAGAATTTTTCAAGGTTTCGAAGACCTAACTTCAATTAAGAATCCTGTTTTGACTATTGGAACTTTTGATGGTGTTCATATTGGGCATCAAAAAATTCTGCAACAACTAAATCAGGAAGCAGAAAAAATTGGGGGTGAGTCCGTTTTATTTACTTTTTACCCACATCCTCGAATGGTGATTTCGCCGGAAACACATGGATTAAAATTGATTCAAACACAAGAAGAAAAACTAGAAAAATTAAAAAATAATGGGTTACGAAATGTCATTATTCAACCTTTCACAACCGATTTTTCCAACTTAACCGCTACCGAATTTGTTCGCGACTATTTAGTAGGTAAATTAAAGGTCAAAAAATTAGTTATTGGACACGACCATCAATTTGGGAAAAATAGAGAAGGTACATTACTTTTTTTAAAAAATATTTCGAAAATATACAATTTTGAAGTGATTGAAATTCTCGCTCAAGAAATTGATGAAGTAAATATAAGTTCAACAAAAATTCGAAATGCGATTGAACAAGGAAATATGGAAATCGCAAATAGATACTTAGGTGAATCTTTTGAACTGAACGGCACAGTAGTAAAAGGAAATCAACTAGGACGAACAATTGGATTTCCAACAGCAAATATTTTCATTGAAAGTGACATAAAAATAATTCCAAAAACAGGTGTTTATGCCGTTGAAATTGAATTACCAAATTCTCCCTCTTTAATAGGTATGTTAAATATTGGTGTGCGACCTACAGTGGGTGCTCAACTTTCCCCTTCCATCGAAGTGAATATTTTTGATTTTAAGGGCGATATTTATGATTCGAAAATTAAGGTGCGCTTTTTGTCGCATATCAGAGAGGAAATAAAATTTAATTCCTTAGATGATTTAAAAACCCAACTTCATAAAGATGAAAAAATTAGTCGTGAGTTTGCTTCTTTTGCTCATAAATAATGCATTTATAGCGCAGACAAATTTCAAAACATATTCTTGGGAAGAAGCAAAGGGACTAAATCCTGATTCGATTTTCTCCATTTCTTTTGAAAAGGAAAGAATAGATTCTCTGCCCACCGAATTAATGAAGTTTGTACATCTAAAAAATTTAAATTTGGGTAAAAATAAATTACATCATTTACCAGATTCTTTTGAAGTCTTTTCTCAACTAGAAATTTTAAATATGGAGAAAAATAATTTGGAGGAATTCCCTTTGGTTATTTGCCGTCTGCCGGCATTAAAGGAACTCATCATGAATCGAAATAATTTCGCAGTGATTCCTTTTTCAATTGGAAAATTATCACAACTAGAATTTTTAGATATTTGGGCGACACCAGTGGCTACTTTTCCAGATGTACTTCTGACGATGAAAAATTTGAAACACATAGACGCTAGAGGCGTTTTACATGGCCCAAAATTCCAAAAATCATGGGCGGAAAAATTAAGCTGGATGAAAATCGACTTTGATGCGCCTTGCAATTGTTTCGAATAATAAATATTACTTACGAAATAGCATTATAAATTCATGTTGGCCTTCTCTTCCAATAATTGGAGAATCTATATGAGCAACGTGTTTCAAATTGTTGGTTAGCCCAATTTCTTTCAAATTTTCAAACATTTCTTCATATCCCAAAGTGTTTCGCACAGAACCATTATTTTTTAAATTCTCTTTCGTCACTTCAAATTGAGGTTTTATTACTGCTACAACGAATGCATTTTCTTTTAAGAACGGGTGAATAAAAGGTAAAATTTTACCCATAGATAAGATAGACTCATTAATTACGCAACCATCTAATTTATCATGAATATTATTTCCCGTCAATTCTCGCAAATGTTTCCCCGTATAATCGACAATCCGAGCATCATTTTTTAATTTTTGATCTAAAGAGTCTTTCACTGAATCAATTGAATATACTTTTTTTGCTCCTTTAGTTAATAGAACATCTGTGAAATCGCCTTTTGAGCAATCAACATCTAAAAAAACGCCCTTTGTAACATCTATTTTCCATTTATTCAGCGCTTCTACTAACTTTAATGATTCTCTGGAGATCCAAGGAAATTCTTCTGAAACTAATTCTATTTTACAATCTAGAGCAAATTTTTTACCCGGTTTATTGATTAATTTACCATTTACCTTCACTCCTACTTCTGAAATTACTTCTTCCGCTCTCACTCTTGTTTCAACTAAATTACGCTGAACCAATATTTTATCTATTCTTTCTTCCATGATTCTGCAAATATAAGGGATTTGAAACTAGAGATAAGGCTTTAGGGGATTAATATCATTCAAAATAAGTATATTTGTACCTTATTTAATGCGCTAAAATGAAAAATTTTGAACCCAACGATCAGATAACCGAGAAAATAGCTTCTCATTATCAAGATATACTAGAAAAAATAGGTGAAGACTCCAACAGAGAAGGTTTATTAAAAACACCTGAACGCGTTGCAAAGGCCTTACAATTTTTAACGCATGGATATGATTTAAATCCAGACGAGATATTAAAGTCAGCTCTATTCAAAGAAGAATATTCTGAAATGGTCATCGTAAAAGATATTGAAATCTATTCAATGTGCGAACATCACATGCTTCCTTTTTTCGGGAAAGCACACATCGCTTATATTCCCAACGGAACGATTGTAGGCTTAAGTAAAATCCCTCGCATTGTTGACGCCTATGCAAGAAGATTGCAGGTACAAGAGCGCTTGACCATCGAAATAAGAGATTGTATTCAACGCACATTAAGACCAAAAGGAGTGGCAGTTGTTATTGAATGCACGCACATGTGTATGGCAATGAGAGGGGTTCAAAAACAAAATTCTTCTACAACTTCAAGCGCTTTTACAGGATTATTTATGAAAAATGATGCTACAAGAAAAGAATTTATTAGCTTAGTAATGTCTAAATTACATTAACACTTTAAAAACATAGAAATTATGAGTGAAATTATCGATCAACAACAAGGAGCATTAACCAAAGAAATCTCGAGAGAGTTTTTTAGAAATGTGTATGGTTATATGTTTGGTGCTTTAGCTATTTCTGGAATTTTAGCTTCTTACTGCGGAACACCTGAATTCTTTTATTCTAATTTTGTTACTGCCTCCGGAGGAATATCTCCTCTTTTTTGGGTAGTCGCGCTTGCGCCTATAGGATTAGGGTTAATAATTCAAATGGCCTATCAACGGCTCTCTTTTGGTTTACTTTTAGTCCTTTTTATTGCCTATTCTGCTTTAATGGGTGTGAGTTTAAGTGTTATTTTTCTGGTGTATGATCTTCCTACGTTGGCGTCCACTTTCTTTGTTACTGCGGGTGCATTTGCGGCGATGGCTATTTTAGGCTTTACCACAAAAACGGACTTAACAAAAATGGGGAGTATGCTGTATATGGCTTTCATCGGTATTTTTATTGCAGGTATTGTCAATGTTTTTATGAAAAGTGACACGATGGGTTTTATTATCGCTGTGATTGGCGTATTTATCTTTACAGGATTGACTGCGTATCATATGCAAAAGCTAAAGGAAATTTCTCAAAACACTGAAATTGATAGTGTTAACAGGCAAAAATTGTCGCTTATTGGTGGTTTAACACTTTATATATTATTTGTAAATTTATTTCTTTCTCTTCTAAGATTATTGGGCGGAAGAAATTAATAATAATACTATAATTAATACATTGGGAGGACTAAAACAGTCTTCCCTTTTTTATGCAGTTTTGTGCTAGGAAAAAGTTGGCTTTGCTAAATCAAAAAATGATGCACAATGACTACTATTTTTTCACTTCTTTCAAAGAAACATTTATCAAATCAATATAATTTAATATTTTTTCTTTTCCGAAAGCAGATTCACTTGAGCTAGTATATACGGGTGGTATTTCATCCCAAGATTTAAGCATTTCTTTTTTATATTTCGCTAGATTTTTCCCTAAAACAGAACTTGAAATTTTGTCAATTTTAGTAAATACAATGCAAAATGGGATTTGCTTTTGACCGCACCAATTCATGAATTCTAAATCAATTTGCTGAGGTTCTAACCTTGAATCAATCAGCACAAAAACATTCATCAACGAATCACGATTAATCAAATATTCAGAAATAAATATTTCCCATTTAACACGTGCTTGTTTTGATGCCTTCGCGAAACCATATCCTGGCAAATCGACTAAATACCATTCCTTGTTGATTTCGAAATGATTAATTAATTGCGTTTTTCCCGGTGTTCCAGAAGTTTTAGCTAATTTTTTATTCCCCGTTAACATATTTATTAAAGAGGATTTTCCCACATTGGATCGACCAATAAAGGCAAATTCAGGTTTCCCATCAGTTGGACATAATCTGTAATCGGAGTTGGAAACTACGAAAGTTGCTTCTTTAATAATCATGAATGGAATTTAAGGTACAAAGTTAAAAAAAAATATGGTAATCCTCTCAAAGTCAAATGTGACTATGTCATCTTAAAATCTCTTGCAAAAAGGAATTGTACTTTTTTATATTAGAATCAAAACACTGAATATAAATGCGTTAATCAATAATTAGGAACATTCTAAAGAGTAACAGGATGAATTATCGTCTTCTAAATATATTCTCAATCACTTAGCTTAGCGCGCAAAGATCCATTTATTGCATTTTTTAACATCTTTTTATTTAAAATGACGATTGAATCAATTACTTTTACATGAGAATAAATCTATTTCAAAGGTTTACTATTATTTAAAATGAAATCTACGATGAACAAACAAATTTTATTTTTAATTAGTCTTCTACTTTTTGGAGCTTGTTCTTCAGAAAAAACACCCGTTAGTAATCCGAAAGAAAGTAGCAAAATAGTTCCGAAAGATGTAAAATCGAACCGCCTTCTTTCAATTGAAATAGAAGGAATGACTTGTGTTATGGGATGTGGGGCAAGTATTAGAAAGGAATTGTTTTCTACGAATGCGGTTTCTTCTGTTGAGTTTGATTTCAAAGAAGGAAGAAAATCAAATACCGCAAAAATTGCATTTGACAAGGATAAAATTACGGTCGATAAAATCGTAGAACTTCTTTCAAAATTAAATGAAAAACAATTTAAAATAGGTGCGACTTCTTCAGAAGAATATAACACTAAAACTTCTAGTAAATGTTGCCCAGAAAAATCTAGTTGTCCTACAGCTGAAAATTGCGCAAGTGAAAGTGCAGATTGTAAAATAGAAAGTTCGACCTCAAAAATTGAAATGCCAAATTTTTTAAATCTATTATCTCGATTTTTCGTTAATTAATCGCCAAAAGAATAAGATAATAAGTATTCTATCTCATGAAATTACATATTCGAGAAATGGGTGAAGGGCAGCCAATGGTCATTTTACATGGTCTTTTTGGAAGTTCTGATAATTGGCAAACGCATGCGAAAAAACTAGCAGAATACTATCGAGTAATACTTGTTGATCAAAGAAATCATGGTCATAGCGAATGGAGCGATGAATTTTCGTATGAATTAATGTCCCAAGATTTAGAAGAACTATTCGAAGACCTAGATTTAAAAAAAGTGATTTTACTAGGCCATTCAATGGGAGGGAAAACCGCTATACAATTTACACAAAAGCATCCAAAATACATTGAAAAATTAATCGTTGTTGATATTGGCGTAAAAGAGTATCCATTGCATCATGCTGAAATATTAAAAGGATTATATTCAATTGATTTAGAAAAAATTCATACTAGAAATGAAGCCGAAGTAATTCTATCCAATTTTATTTCGTCCATGGGTGTTCGTCAATTTTTATTAAAAAATCTTTATTGGAAAGAGAAAGACCGTTTAGCGTGGCGAATGAATATTTCGATTTTGGATCGCGAAATGAAAAACATCCTTGCTCCACTTCCTGACGTTGAAATTTTACTCCCTACTTTATTTATTAGAGGTTCCCTCTCCAATTATATCTTAGAGGAAGATCTCGATCAATTAGAAACTCAATTTCCGGATATGAGTTTAATCACAATTGAGGATGCAGGACATTGGGTTCACGCTGAATCACCTATAAAATTCATTAATACAGTCCTAGAATTTTGTCTCCGGTAAAAAAAATCGATTAAAAAATTCTACGTAAAAACACTTGCTTTCTGCCTAGTCACTCACTTTCATGATTTTGCCATTTCCTTTTTTAAAAAATTAATCGTTTTTTTTTTCGATAAATCGTGCTCTACAATCAACTTTTTCTTATTTTTGAACCAGAACTGCTAAAAGTGATCCTACAATAATGTTTAGTTTTACATACATTTGTAAAACGAAAAGTATCAGATATTTGAGTGCACAACTTCGAAAATCTAGAGATCTCTTTTAAAATTTGAGAAAATGTTAGTTACTATTATTAAGTAAAAACTTGTTTTTTAATTAATAAATTAAAATATTAAACCAGATTATAAACAACAACTACAATGAATAAAAATTTATTTCTACTCACAATTCTTTTAGGTTTTGGTTTTGCAGTAAATGCACAAATGGGAAATTTTTCTGCTCCTGTCAGGTTGGGTGCTTGTATTAATACAGAAGCAGAGGAAACTTTACCTATATTTTCTTCCGATAGTTCTACATTATACTTTTCAAGAGTTTTACCTACTGGTGAAAATAACGAACTCAATGGAGAGATTTGGTTTAGTTTGAAAGAAAATGGTGAATTTGTGAAATCTGAACCTATAAATGCATTAAATAATAAATCTCACAACGCAGTTTTTGGTCTTAGCAAAGATGGATCTTCAGTATATGTTTTAGATTCGTACGATAAATTTAAGTCACAAGCTAAAAATAATTACCTCAAAAAAGGGGCTGCTATTTCAATGAAAAAAGGGGATACTTATCAAAATCCAAGTCACGTAGAAATTCCTACATTAGATATCGAGGGTGATGCATATGGTTTCTATATCAGCAGTGACGAAAATAGTATGATTGTCAGTTACCAAGGCCCTGGATCGCTTGGACAAGAAGATTTATACGTTATAACAAAAGAAGGAAGCGCATGGTCTGCTCCCGTTCATATGGGAAATGTAATCAATACTACTGGCTTTGAAATCTCCCCATTCTTATCCGTTACAAAAGACACCTTGTTCTTTTCAAGTAATGGACTAGGAGGTTCTGGTGATGCTGATATCTTTTATTCCACGAAACAAGGTTCTTGGACAGAATGGTCAGCTCCAATAAATTTAGGAACTACTATTAATTCACCGAAATTTGACGGTTACTTTTCATATTCAAGTAATAAAGTATATTGGGCTAGTAACAGAGAAAGCGAAAATAGCGATATCTACTATGCGACGATACTTCCACCGCCACCGCCACCGCCATTGGTAGCAAGTGCTGTTGTTTCTAATGTTACGACGTATCAAGGTTCTGATGGGAATATAGATTTAACAATCGAAGGCGGGGTCACTCCATATAATATTATTTGGTCTAACAATTCTAAACAAGAAGACCCTAGAAATCTTTCAAAAGGCTCATATACAGCTATTATCACAGACAACATTGGGCAAACTGCTGAAGTTACAGTAGAAATTAATGAACCTAAACCACCTGTTACAAATGTTGACCTTATCGTAAATCCAATTTATTTTGACGTAGCTAAATTTGCAATTCGTAAGGATGCAGCCAAAGAATTGGATAAAATTGTAAAAATAATGAATGATAATCCTGAGATAGAAATTGAACTAGGTTCTCATACAGATTGTCAGGCAAGTGATGAATCAAATATGATTTTATCAAAAAAACGTGCTAAAGCTTCTGCATTATATATCAAAGAAAGAATCACGAAACCTGAACGTATTAATGGAAAAGGATATGGTGAAACTCGTTTAATCGCTAAATGTGATTGTGAAAGCAGCGACAAAAAAACGAAGTGTACCGAGAAGCAAAATCAATTGAATCGTAGAACAGAATTTGTTTTAAGAAAAGAAGGAGATGAAAGATTTGCTGACATTACGGAAGCTGAAGCTGCTGAAATCGCTTCAGTAAATGAATCGTCAAACCCTTTAGAAACTTCAGTCAAAACTGTTAAAACAGCAAAAAAATCAAATGGAAAAACGATCTTCAGGACAAATATTCCTATTTCAGAGGAGCAAGCGAAGAATATAATAAATGGTTTTTACATTACACAAGAAGGAGAAACCTTATATAGAGTTTTTGTTAATACAAAAATCCCATTGGCAGACTTAAGAAGAATCAATGATCTAAAAAATAATAATCTTGTACCTGGAACAAAATTATTGTTAAGATAATCAGCGATGAAATAAAAACAAAAAAGCTATTCTTACGGATAGCTTTTTTCATTACATCTAGTTTTTGATTCAGGGATTATCTTCTGGAATCACTGTCTTTTCAATAGAAAATAATTAACATTTATCTTATTTTTAATAATTTGAAAAATGATTGAATAGCTGAATTAATTTTTTGGTCTTTTTAATGACCTAAAATAGAAGATTTTTGAGATTAAAAAAATGTAACATATAAATTATTTGTCTTTATGAAAAATAACATCTTACAAAAAAATGTTTTTTTTCATTGTTATAAGAATAGTATTTTTATTTTTGCATGTAAGCTAATTGTAATTACGGGGAGAAATCTGAAAATCCTTAAGAGTAAGAAAAACTTAATTAAAAACTAAATTATGCAAAGAACAATTATGAATTTTGGAGCAATGTTATTTGTTTCAGCTACTATTTTAACAAGTTGTGGTGGAGGAAGTAAAGAAAAAGAACCAGAGAAAAAAATTGGAGATTTTCCATTAACTGTCGACAAAGGAATGACAGGAGATTTTTCTAAATACTATGAAGTAACTAAAGCGGTATTGAAATTAGAAAAATTTGGCGGCAAATTAATGGTGGAGGTAAAACGAACGGATGTTCCATTTGAGGGTTTTGATGTAGATCATTTGAAATTCGAGCATGAAGGTTCTGGGGCAATATATCAGTACGATATTAAGGCTGATTTATTAGGCGATAATGATTTACCTTTAGAAAGTAGTTTAGGTGCTTATGGAAATGATCCTTTCGTAACAATGAGATCTTTGAAAGCAGGCGAAACACTTTGGTTAGAGTTTAGTGCAGGAGGAGGAATGGATGGACCGGATCCAACTAAGGCTAAAAAAGTTAAATTATCTTCTATATTAGCTGTAAATGAAAATTATGGAAAAGAAAGTGCATCATCCGGCTCATCAGATGATTCAGAATCAGAATCAGAATCTGAATCAGAATCTGAAGATGCTGGAGAAGAATTAGATGCTGCTGCTAAAGCAATGTTAAAAGTAGGAGCAAAAGCTGCTAAAGGAATTTACAAATATGGTGGGCTTGAAAAAGAACTTGAGAAAGAGCTTGATAAATGGTAATTATTTGATGAATTTAAATTTAAAAGACCTGTTTCGGCAGGTCTTTTTTTATGCATTAAGTTATGGAATTATCCTCTTTTAGATAGAAAATAATTAACATTTATTTGACTTTTAATTATTTGAAGAATCATTCACTAAGGGAATTAATTTTTCGGACTTTTTCATGATCTATAATAAACCCTATTTCATTAGAAATAACTCCACAGTCTGCCAAACTTAGATAACCCTCCTCACCTTCCCATTTCCCTATATATGGATTGTAATTACATTCCAATGAATTATACCACTCATTACTTTTTCTTTCAATTGGAACTCTATTATCGACACACATATGCCGGAATTCACAGTCTTTGCAAACATCAATTAACCCTTTGTGAACAAACCAATATTTTTGGAAATGGCGTGATGAAATAATCTCCTTTAATTCATCTTCCGTAATATCTTGAATGTAACCAAAAACTTGTTCAGTTTCTGGGGCGTTTTTTATTTCACCTGTCGGCCCAATGTAAAGTTTTCTGTTGAAGTAGGTGTGGTGTAACTGTGATTCTGAAAATAGACTAATATTTGATACGAATTCATTTTTCCTTTTTAAATAATTATACTCTTTTTCTTTTAAAGTGAAAAACATGGTATCCTCAAAATTTTTTTCAAAAGGGCTATTTAGTATAAATAATTTTTTATTTATTTTTAAATCCATTATTAAATCTCCAAATTCATCGCTAAAATAAATTTCATGATATTGACAAATAATTATAACTGATTGAATATTATAATCTAACAACTTATTAATATAGGTTTTTATCTCTACGATGGAAAGAAAATCTATAAAATGAAGAACGATGTGTTTACAAATCGCTTGCTCTAAATAATTTAATATTTTTTCAAATAAATCAATATTTTTCAAGCAAATAATTGAATTAGTAATCGCACTTGGATTATTCCAATCTAAATAATTTTCTCTAGTTAATTGAGAATTATGACTTTTCGAAATTTTATTTTTGTCAAAAGAACTATATTTTGAATTATAAAAATCAATATAAATTGATTTTAAATATCCTTTACTAATATTTTGCTGTGCATATAGAATCATATCTTAATAATATTTTTATAAAAATGTTCTGGTTTGAAATTTTTATTTGAATAATATTTACTTTCTAAAGTTTGTTCAATTAATTCATATTCAATTTTTTGAACGAACATAAAAAATATAGGATAATCAATTTTAACTTCTTTTATTTTTCTTTGCTGTACTTTAGTAACTAACTCCTTCATAATTAATCATATATTTTGCAATTTTTTCATCTAAATTATAACCTCCAAAAACGGACACCCAATCATACTGACCCTCAGGATTGACTTCTAAAAAATAATAATCCTTATTATTTGATAAAATCAAATCAATTGAACCTGATATTAAACCTAATAACTTCATTAATTTATTTAAATTATACTCGATTTCTATGGGTAATTTACACTTGTAATATTGATGGGTTGAGTAATTATCTCTCATATCAATCGTGTTTTTTACATTACAAACAGCTATTGAATAAAAGCTATTCTCCAAAAAAAATGTTCGAATTTCCAAATCTTTTTCTATGTTTTCCTGAAATAAGGACGTTAAAAAAAAATCAGGTAAATCTTTAACTTCAACTTTAGAAACTCTCTGAAAACATATCTTATTTAAATCTTGAAATGCAATATTTTCTTGGATAGCCTTTGTCAAAAGAAACTCTTTCTTTGTGATTATTTGCAATTCTCTTTTGGAATTACAAATAAATGTATCAGGAATTTTTAATCCGCATTTTTGAGCTAAATCAATTTGGATCAACTTATTAATTGGTTTTTGATTTAACCAACCTAAAGATTTTTCCATAATTTTCCTATAAATGAAGTCTATTAATGTATTTTCATCTAAGTCAAAGTAGGTCTTAGCAATATCGTTGTCAAATCCAATAAGAGAAGCTATATTAATCTGCCCTTTTTTTATTTTACTACTTCGAAAAAAAAAACATTTTATACAATCAAAATCTAAAATTTCTCCACTTACTAAAATAACTTTAATAACAAGCTGATTTTTCTCGAAAATAATTTGAAAATTAGTAGATTTTAATTCTCCTAAATTGATTATATGAAATTTCTGTTTGTATTTATTTAAATATTCAACAATATTTGCTATAGAGCGATCATTGGAAGTAGAAAATATTATAATCATTAAATTTCAATTTGTTGAAGTTTATAAATGATTTTTATACCATTATAAAAAAAATACTCCATTGATATAAAGCCATAATTTCTATGAAAAATAAAATTAGCTCGGCTTTCAGGTAATTTACTATGGGTACTCGTTGTTTCAATCAACCAACATTCTTCTAGTTGTTGACTGAATAGAGGGTATGATAATAGGCGTTCGACTTTATATGAATCATTTCTAATTCCCACAAATTCTTTATTACTGGGATAGCCTTTTAAAATGTAAGTTTTTGACTCCCATTTACCTCCTTCCTTAAGTTCATTAAACTTAACTTCTGGAAAAGCTGTCAAATCATTATAACAATATTGATTGCTTCTTGGAGGATGAATCCAAAGTATAGAATCAGATTCCACAAAGCCAGTTTTTTCAAATTTATTTATCCAAGTATAATTAGACCAAGATTTACGATTGAAAGATTTCTTTGTATTACGTTCAATCCGTTTTTCGAATCCTTTGAGTGGATGAATAAATCTTTGCAGACCACTATAATCTGGCATATAAATATATTCAATTTCTTTTTGATATTCTTTTTGATATTTCCAAGGATTATCACTCGGCTTAAAACTTATTTTCTCTTTTGTTAATGTATCTCCATTTTGCTCAATAAAATAAACGTCGTAAACATATAATTTTGATTTATCTAAAATAGAAACAGTTTCAAAACGAGTAAACAATAATGAAAAAAGGTACAAGTATAAAGTCATATTCTTAAATTGTGATTTAAGGGTGCCATATTTTAGATATAACACCCTTATTAAATTTATTTAATCTCTATTTTGCAATCAGGAACAAGCACTGTATTGCCTTTTATTCCATCAAAAGCATTTTCAATTTTTACTGTTAAATAGATATCCAATCCTCCAGTAACGCTGCTCAAATCCTTAATCTCTTTTTCTTGAAAATTTTTCATTTAATCTTTATTTATAAAATCGCCTACTCTATTAAAACAATTATCTTTACAAAAGTATTTTCAGCTTCGCACTGATGTATAGATGCGCATGTAAAATGGTCTACAATCCAAAATTATGTGCGTCTTTTAGAGGGAGTGTTGTAGCACTTCCTTTTTTTTACTTTCCCTTATTAATTTCACATAAAATATCCAGTAAGAATTTCTTCTAATTTTACCATTGTCAATTATTTAACCTTATTTAGATTTAGTTGTAACTGTGTTTTTAGCTTGAATTTAATTCCTTTTTTATTTAACAGTACAAGTCTAAATAAAATAATTGAACTAAACACTTATTTATTGTTTATTTTTTAGTTTAAACTAATTAATAAATATTAAAATCGTTCTATAATCCTTTAGATATAAGCATTTAATAAAAAAATATTAATTCATAAAAAATGAGTATTTTATTGTTTTAAATTTGATTTTACTTAAAATTTTTCATCATTGATAAATTACTAGTATCTTGTCCTCTGATAAAAAGTATGCGTTTCTATTTTTAGAAGTAGATTATTTATTTTATGCAACCAAAATTTAATTACTCGTTATACACCTACATATTTAAACAATTCCGTTTGTATCTTATTTTCTAAACAAGTACATTTGAAACATGAAAATACTTCTCATACTCTTTTTTTGTTCATCTCTATTTTCTTCGTTTTCACAAATAGTTTTTGAAAAAACAAAACATGATTTTGGAAATTTAACAAATACCTCCGATCGTTTTGTTGATATACTAGTGACAAACATAGGCGCAAAAAAAGAATATCTATTAAGCGTAAAAAAACCGGCCAATATCGTCTACTTGGTGAACGGGCAATTTCTAGAAAAAGGAGATACTATTGTTGTTCGACTGCAAGTTAATCAAAATCAAAAAGGGAGATTTTCGTACGATGTTCAAATATATACAAGCGATAAAGCCGAGCCAACGATTATTAAATTAACAGGTAACATGACTGAGATTGCTTCTACAAATGAAAGCTCCTTGCAGGCTTGTCCTGATTTTAATTCTACTCCTCAATCAAGAAAACATGCGACTGATTTTGAAATTACGGTTGTAACGATTGATAAAGTGACTAGAAAAGTAATAGAACAATCTAATGTTATTATTATTCAAAATGGAATACCGATCGGTAATTATTTTACCGATAAAAAAGGAGAAATTAAACAAAAAATTCCGCTTGGATTTACGTATTTCTATGCCACACATGATGGTTATTACCCAAAAGAATTAGGTGGATATGTAAATTTCAAACAAAATTATGTTTTACTTGAATTAGAAAAGAAACCAGTTGCTACTCCAATTGTGCCAGAAGAGAAACCTGAGTTGGTCGCAGAAGAAAAGCCAGATATTATATCTCAAAATAAACCTGCTGAAATTTTAATTCCGATTGAACAAAATTTAGAAAACCAATTGGAAAAAGAGACGGTTGTTCAAACTCCTGTAATCTATCCTGAAGTCCCGATTCAATTTTCAGAATTAGATAAAAATGATTTTAATGAAACCAATTTTAACCCTATAAATGTCACTTTTATTTTAGATGTTTCAGCATCTATGAGGGCTGGAGAAAAATTAGAATTAATGAAATTCTCCTTGTATGCCTTAACTGAAATGTTGCGAAAACAAGACCAAATATCAATAGTGACCTATGCAACAAATGCCGCAATTTTATTACCAATAACATCCGGTGCTAACAAAGATGAAATCAAAAGTCTAGTTAGCTCAATAAAAGTGGGCGGCTCAACAGCTGGTGGAGCTGGAATTAAATTGGGGTATAAACAAGCATTGAAAGGCTTTTTGGAAAATGGCACAAATCAGGTAATTGTGATTACCGATGGTGCGTTTAGTGGTAGCAACGATGATTACAAAAAATGCATCAAAAAGTATAAGAAAAAAGGAATTAATATGTCCGTTGTAGGGATTCTTAATAAAGAAAAAGATAAAATTTCTATGCAAGAAATAAGTGAATTAGCTGGTGGTCGTTATATTCCTATCAACAAATTGGTTGACGCAAGAAACAACCTAAAAGAGGAAATTCGCTTTATTTGTTTTAAGAAATAATTCATAACGTGACTTCATCATAGTCATTAAATAAGTATTCACTTAATGCTAAACCTTGCGAAACACTTAAAAAATTATCTCCTGTTTGAATGGGAATTAAAGGGAAATTCTCTTTGAATAAAGTCTGGATAGCTCCTACCATAGAGGTACCTCCTGTGATAAACAAGCTGTCAATTTCAGAAATATTAATTTGATTAGTATCTAAAAATTGATTTAAATACTTTTGAATCGCAAAAATATCTGGCTGAATAATTGAATTATACTCCTCCAACTCTATTTCTTCATTGATTTCTATTTCGTTTCTTGAAAAATAAAACGAAGATTTACACTTTTCTGATAATTCAATTTTTGTCGTCTCAATTGCTTGAAATAACGAAAACCCAAGATTATTATCAATCAAAGTGATGAGATTTTTAACTAATTTGTTCCGTTTGGTATAGACATAATACTGATTAACACTATTTCTGACTTTTGGACCGTTGAAAAAAATCATTTCTTTCCAGGAACAAATATTTTGAAAAAAAGAAGTTGGTAAATCGACCATTTTTCCTGGCATAGATTCATACTTGACTCCCCTACCAAAGTGTGGAGTTCCTTTTGCCCACATAAAACTTGCATCTAGACTATCGCCTCCAACGTACACTCCCCCAGTTGCTATAATATCACTTCTCCGATTTACAATTCCAGATTTTAAAGGGTCTAGTTCAATAAATGTAAAGTCAGTGGTTCCCCCTCCTAAATCAGCAACTAAAACCTTCTCCTTTTTAGATAGCATCTTTTCATATGCAAATGCCGCACTTATAGGTTCAAATTGAAAACGAATAGAAGAAAATTGAGCTTTTTCGGCAGCTAATAATAAACGTGTTTGTGCTAGTTTATCTTTTGTTGAATTTTCATCATCAAAAAAAACGGGCCTTCCAATGATGGCAGAATAGCACGCATAGCCGATAAATAAATCTGCCTTTTTTTTCAAATCGAGCAGAAGCAAAGATACTAAGTCAGAAGCTGTAAATTGTTGATTTCCAATTCTTGTTTCCGTAAAACTAGGAATAGCCAAAACTTGCTTAATAGATTTCATCAATCTTCCTTTCATCCCATCGTCCATGTATGCTTTAATTGCATCATTACCAACTAATGTTTGAATACTATTTCCTGAATTTTGATGAATGGGGAAATACAGTATCGATGGAATTGAGAATGTTTTTATAATTTCCTTACGATTTCTGTCGTAAATAGACAGCACCGAGTTAGTTGTCCCGAAATCAATTCCGTAAAAATGCGCTTGCATCAATTCTTGTAAAATTATTTTTCAATTTAACAAAGTTAAACTTAAATCACCTTTTTAGATGAAGATTTTGCATTACTTTTGTGTTGTGAAAAAATTATCCCTTCTTTTTTGTATTCTGCATACTATCTTGAATTCTCAAATTTTAGATAATAAACGTGGTTTAGCATTTACAGATGAGCCTTTTTTTAATGAAGTATTTATCAAAAAGAATAAAATAAAAAGTCTTAAAGGTGAATACACGTTCAAAAAAGTAGGCGATATAATGCGTAAAACGGAATTCAAAAGCATCTATCAATTTGACACTTTAGGACGGATTGTATCTACTTTTGAAACACGCACAGAAAATGGCATCAAAGACACAGTGAATAATATTTACATGTATTCCGATAAAAATCAACTACTTATTCATAGAAAAAAAGATACGGGTGGATATTCTTCCATTCAATATGAAACTGATTCATTGGGTCGAGTTATTTCTGAAGAAACACACCGCGACATTTGTACTAAAGAAGGAAAATTGGAACGAAGTATTATTCTGAATAAAGAGTTCATGAAATATGATATTTCCTCTTCTCTGCAGAAGAAAAAAACGATTTATAATAGCTATGAATTGCCATACATGGATGAAATAAGTTATTTCAATGCAGACGGTTATTTGATAGAAAGAGTTGAAAGTCTGAAAATGACTTCAGGTAAGACAAAATATCTCTATGAATATAATGAGAAAGGGTATTTATCTGCCATCCGCTCCGCTGCGAATTCAAATGGCGTTTTTGCTGAGGAATGGCTTTTTAAATATGATCATTTTGGAAATCTAATCGAAAAACATGTCTATAAAAAAGGTGTTTTTACAACCGATATTCAAATTATTTACAACCTTGATACAAACTTATTATCCTCTGTTTTAACGCGAGAAGTGCAAACGAATTTTATCATGATTTTACGTTTTCAAGGATATGAATTTTATGAGTAACGTCTGTCAATAATGCTATACTATGGAAAAATATAAAAATCTAATTTTTATTTTATTATTCGTACTTGTATCATTCCTGTATAAATTACAAATTTCAATTAAATATCCTCCTTCCTCGATTCATCAATGGCGACAAGCAGATGCAATCTCCATTACAAAGAATTATTTCGAAGAAGGTATGAATTTATTTGAACCTAAAATTCATTCTCAATCATCGATTAATGGAAAGGCCGTTGGTGAATTTCCTATTATATATTATGTAAATGCTGCTGTTTGGAAAATTACTGGTCAAAATTATATAACTCCCAGACTACTAAATTTATGCATTGTATTTTTAGGTTTATTTTTCTTATTTAAAATTTGTCACCATTATTTGAATAATCTTTTTTATTCCCTCTTTTGTCCTCTCTTTATTTTTTCATCTCCCCTATTTGGGTATTATTCTAATAATTTTCTTGTCAATCTTCCTGCAGTTGGGCTACTTTTTATGGGTTGGTATTATTTCTACACGTATCTGCAGACAAAGAATTTAAAAACATTACTATTTTCAAGCTTTCTTTTAACATTTTCGGTTTTGTTAAGACCTACTATGATGATGGGTATTCTGCCCATTTATTTACTTGTGTTTTTGGAAATGATTGGAGTTCTGAAAAAGAATTATTTCAATAAAAAATTAGCCGATTACTTCCTTTTATCAATTCCTGCGTTACTTTTAATCGTTTGGTTTTTAATCTCGAAAGATTATAATATACAAAATCGTTCGATCTATTTTTTATCTACAATTAGACCTATTTGGGAAACTCCTAATAAAATTGAGATTTGGAATCGCTTTGTTGAATTTGTTTTACCAGAATTTTATCATGTCGGATTTATCTTTTTACTCTTTGGAATACTATTTTTCATCGTTTTCAATCATAAAAAAGTAAACCGGTATTTATTGGTCTTTCTATTTTCAATTTTAATGGAATTGATTCTTTTTATTTTACTATGGTTTGCGAACTTAAATGTCCACGATTACTATTTACTTGATTTTTATATTCTTATCCCTGTGTTATTTTTGACTTTTTTTAAAATTCTTCAAAATAATTTTAATTCAATTTTTACATCTAAACTTACGCATGTACTGTTAATAATTACTTTAGTCATTTCATTTTGCTTCGGTATCGCAAAAACGAGAATTAAATATTTTAGCAATAATACCTTCATTACTGAACACTTTCTTTCAGAGGACGAGCATAAATATTGGGATTGGCTAAAATGGGATTACGCGACAAAAATTGGGTCCTCAGAAACAGTTGAACCATACCTTAGAAAAATTGGTTTAAAAAGAACGGACTTAGTCTATTTTATACCTGATGTGAGTCCTAATATCACTTTATCTTTTATGGATCAAAAAGGATATACGTTGCTGGGCAATGATAAAAATACAATAAAAGAAGGTATTGAAAACGCACTAAAAAACCATGTAAAATATCTTATCATTACGGATGAAATTCTTTCTAAAGATTCAACAATTTCAATCTATACAAGAAATAAAATTGGGTCATTTAAAAATATTTCAATCTTTAAATTATAAACCTAATTGTAAAATATCAGTCGAAATGAAGTTTTTAGGATACTAAAGATGAACCTGTCATTTCCATTGGAGTCGAAATACCTAATCTTCTTAGGATCGTTGGTGCCACATCAGCCAAAATTCCATTTTTTATTTTCAGTCCCTTTTGATTACTTACTAAAACCACTGGAACAGGATTTAATGAATGCGCCGTATTTGGTGTTCCGTCCCCATTAATTGCAAAATCCGCATTTCCATGATCTGCAATAATTAGAAACTCATAATCGTATTTCAAACCCGCTGATACCACTTCTTTCAAACATGCATCTACTGTTTCAACTGCTTTCACAATCGCTGAATAAACCCCAGTATGACCCACCATATCAGGATTTGCAAAATTTAAACAGAAAAAATTTGGCCGATCTTTTTCAAGGCATTTAATAATATTATCTTTCACTTCAATCGCACTCATTTCAGGTTGTAAATCGTAGGTAGCAACCTTAGGTGAGTTGACCAAAATTCTACTTTCTAAGGGAAAAGGTTGCTCTCTCCCTCCATTAAAAAAGAAGGTGACGTGAGGATATTTTTCAGTTTCTGCAATTCTTACTTGCGTGCGATCAACTTTTGAGAGCACTTCTCCCAAGGTATATCTTAAGTTATCTTTTTCAAATAAAACCTTCACATTTGTAAAAGTTGAATCATAATTCGTCATCGTATAATAATGAAGATCTAATTTCTTCATCATTAATTCAGGGAAATCCTTTTGTGTTAAAGCAGTTGAAATTTCTCGTGGCCTATCTGTTCTAAAATTAAAACAAATCACTACATCTTTCTCTTTTATCGTGGCAATTGGAGTATCATTTTCTGTAATAATGCAAGGTTTAATAAACTCATCAGTAACAGAATCGTCATATGATTTTTGTATTGCCTCTGTAGCAGAAGAAAAAGAATTTCCAGTTCCATTCACTAAGGCATCGTACGCCACCTTCACTCTCTCCCAACGATTGTCTCGGTCCATTGCATAATAACGACCCGTTATTGAAGCTACTTTTCCAACCGTTTTCCCAATTTCATTTTCTAGCTCCTCCATAAAAATGAGTCCACTTTTGGGGTCACAATCTCTACCATCCGTAAAAGCATGAATGAAAACATCCTTCAACCCTCTCTCTTTTGCTAATTTGCAAATGGCATAAATATGTTCTTGCGTGCTATGCACTCCGCCTTTAGAAACTAACCCAATTAAATGTAAACTAACTTGATTGCTTTTTGCTTTATCAATCGCTTCTAGCAGCACAGGATTCGTGAAAAAATCGCCGTCCCGTATCGATTTATTTATCCGTGTTAAATCTTGATAGACAATTCTTCCTGCTCCAATATTCATATGACCAACTTCGGAATTTCCCATCTGACCTTCCGGTAATCCAACATCTTCTCCAGAAGTTTTTAATTGGGCATTTGGATATTCTTTCAATAATGAATCCATAAAAGGGGTTTCTGCATTGAATACAGCATCTGATTTTGATTGATCACCAATTCCCCACCCATCTAATATGATTAACCCAAAATGTTTTGTCATCTTCATAAAGTTATTTCAAAATTCGACCCACTAGGATGATTATTTTTATATCTAATCTTTCCTCCATGGATTCGTATAAATTCAGCCGCAATAAACAATCCTAAGCCTGTGCCTTTCTGTGATCGAGTTTCCTCATTTCCAGATCGAACAAACTTTTTAAATATTTCTGATTGAAACTCCAAAGGAATTCCAGGACCCTCATCTTTTACCCCAAAAATGATTCTTTGATTATCCAATTTTTGTAAATATAATACAATTATTTTTTGATTTCCTGCATATTTCAACGCATTTTCAACTAAATTATTAATAATTGCTTCGATCATGAAAAAATCTGCTTCAATTTTACAATCCACTAATAAATCGGTCTGCACAATCGTATTTTGTAAACTTTTATTAAATCGGTCTGCTACACCTTGCAATAAATCGGATAAACTGAACCATTCCTTATGTAATTCCATCACTTGATTTTCAAGACGTGATGCATTCAAAATATTATCAATCATCGCTTCTAATCGCTGGTTTTCAATAATTGCCTTGCCAAGTAATTCGTTTCTTTTACTAGGATCTAATTCACGCTTCACTAACGTTTGGAGATATAATTTATTGGCTGCCAGTGGCGTTTTTAATTCATGTGTGACAGACAGAAGAAAATTATTTTGTCGTTGCGAAAATATTAATTCTTTTTTTATCGAACTTCTAATTTTCCACAACCCCAAAATAAGTATCAGAAAAAAAACCAAACCTTCACCGATAATCATAATGAAACGATTCGAAACGATTCCTTTTTGACGGTCAATTTCATTTGTTAATTCAATCAAATGATAACCCCACCAAGCAAACTGGAGAACTACATAGGCTCCTAATACATAGAAAAATATAGCCGTTTGTTTTTTCATTACCCCAATTTATTTCCCTTTTTTAATACATTGAACCACAACACTTATATGTTCTTAAATCCCTTACATGATTCAAAAAATATAGCCCTTTTTTTCATCACCCACAACCCTCATATGTTCTTAAACTCCTTATTATGGCTCAAAAAAATAGAGTACTCTTACTTTCCTCCCAGTCACCCAAAAAACTTATATGTTCTTAAATTCCTTATATGGTTAAAAAAACAACCCTTTTTTCCCATTACCCACAACCCTTATATGTTCTTAAACCCCTTATATGGTTCAAAAAATATAACAGTCTTACTTTCTCAATACCCACAAAACTAACATGTTCTTAAATCCCTTATATACTTCAAAAAATATACCCATTAAAAAAATCAGTAAGCTCTTTCATTCTTACCTTCCACCCAATTCATAAATGCCCTGTTCACCACTTTGTTTCCGCCAGGTGTTGGATAATTACCCGTAAAATACCAATCGCCTAAATTATCTGGACAAGCATCATGCAAATTCTCTATTGTCTGATAAATAATTTCCACTTCCGCATTCAACAAAGGTGGCGTTAATAATATTGATATTTTAGCCGAAATTTCTTCCGCTGTAAATGAACTGTAGATTTCTTTTACGTAGTTTTTAATTTCTTCTTTCGGAAGATGAATTTGATTTTTACATTTTTGATACACCTCATCTATTAACTGCTCTTTCCCATTCTCTTTCAATAATTGAATTGCTGCTTCAAAAGCAATAAAATCGCCCATCTTTGCCATATCTATTCCATAACAATCTGGGTAACGAATTTGAGGAGCTGAAGACACAACAATTATTTTCTTCGGATTTAATCGATCTAAAATCCTTAAAATACTTTGCTTTAGAGTGGTTCCTCGTACAATACTATCATCAATAACCACCAAATTATCTTTCCCCGCAACAACACTTCCATACGTGATATCATACACATGTGCAACCAAGTCATCACGTGAGTCATCTTGCGTAATAAACGTTCGCAATTTGGCATCTTTAATAATAATCTTTTCCGTTCTCGCGCGTTGGTAAATTATTTCTTTGACAATCTCTGGGTCTGGATTTGCACCTAAAGCCAAGATTGCATTGTGCTTTTTATCATCTAAATGACTTTCTAATCCCTTTAAAAGTCCGTAAAAAGACACTTCAGCTGTATTAGGAATAAACGAAAAAACAGAATTATCTAAATCGTAATCTAATGCTTTTAAAACCTGAGGAACAATATTACTACCCAATTTCTTGCGCTCTTCATAAATCCCCAAATCATTTCCTCTCGAAAAATAAACGCGTTCAAAAGAACATGCTTTTCTTTCCAATGGCTGCTTGATTAACGTTTCTGCAATTTGCCCATTTTTCTTTATGATTAAAGCATGACCTGGTTTTAATTCTTGAATCTTATCAGCTTTCAAATTAAATGCGGTCTGAATTACAGGTCGCTCCGAAGCTACAACACATACTTCTTCGTCATCATACCAATAAGTAGGTCTAATTCCAGAAGGATCTCTTAAAACAAATGCGTCTCCATGTCCCATTAAACCAGCCATAGCATATCCACCATCCCAATTTTCTGAAGCTTTTTTTAGTATTTTAACGATGTCAATATTTTCAGCAAGAAATACATTCTTTTCGACATTTGTGTAGCCCTTGTCTTTTATCTGTAATAAAAGTCTATCATTTTCAACATCTAAAAAATGTCCTATTTTTTCTAAAACTGTTACCGTATCTGATTTCTCTTTTGGATGCTGACCAATCTCTACTAAAGCGTCAAATAATTCATCCACATTTGTAAGATTAAAATTTCCAGCTACCACTAGATTTCTCGACATCCAATTGTTTTGACGTAAAAAAGGATGACAACTTTCTATTGAATTGCGACCAAAAGTACCATATCGTAAATGTCCTAAAAATAATTCTCCTGTAAATCCAGCATTTTTTTTCAAATATTCAACATCTTGCAACAAAGCAGGATTTTCATCTTCAATTTGCTTGAAGCGAGCATTTATATGATCAAAAATGTCTTGAATTGGTTTACTGTCAATTGACCTTTGTCTAGAAATATAGCGCTCACCAGGCTCCATATCAAATTTTATATTTGCAACACCCGCGCCATCTTGTCCACGATTGTGTTGTTTTTCCATTAAAAGATGTAGTTTCTTTAGTCCATAAAAAGCTGAACCATATTTGTCTAGGTAAAATTGAAGTGGTTTTTTTAATCTTAAAAGTGCTATTCCACACTCATGTTGTATTGCGTCGCTCATTACCTCTTTTTGATATAATTGAAGTGCAAATTTAAGGTTTTATAGTAAGCTAAATTGATAATTTTTCTATTAATTTATTATCCTCATTGTTAAGCAACTATTTTACTGTTTTTCCGTTTAATAGTAATTGCTGATTAGCATTCTCATTCTCCCTGATTTTGAATATGTTATTAGTGTATAAAAAAGTTGTACTTTAGAAGTTGATGAAACCAATTGTTGCTATTTTATTCTGTCTATTTATCAGCTCATTTTTGGGTCAAAATGATGGAATATGGATACACCCAAATCGAGGGCAATGGCACAAACCAATTCTCTACAAAGTTGAGTTAACTTGCGGTGAAATGTTTCTTGAAAAAAACGGTTTCACGTATTCTTTAAATGATTTTAATGAGCAGATGTCTCACAATCACTCAAAAGAAAAACAAAGTGGAAAGGAAGCAACGCCAAAAATTATTCATGCACAAATTATTCGATCTACTTTTATAGGGTCTTCTTGGAAGGGAGAAATCGAAGAAAAAGATTCATCTTGCTTTTACAGAAATTATTTTCAAGGTTCTGATCCGAAAAAATGGAAATCGACTTTAAAAAGTTTTCATTCAGTTCAAATGAAGAATTTTTACCCAAATATAGATTTAATCATCGATGGGAAATCAAGCAACTTAAAGTATTCGTTTAGTGTAAAACCTAATACCAACGTTCAACAAATTTCATACGAAATAAATGGAGCAAACTCTATTTCAATTGATGAAGAAGGGAACTTGCACATTGAAAACAGATTTGGGGAAATTACGGAAACAAAACCGATTGCTTGGACAATTTTTGAGGGACGAAAAAAACCGGTAAAAATTAATTATAAATTAACTTCCAACAAGGTCGAATTTGATTTCCCAGAAGGGTTTGACCATCATGCTACATTAATTATTGATCCTAGTTTAACTTTTTCAACATTTACTGGATCAACGGCAGATAATTGGGGAATGACAGCTACTCCAGATAATCAAGGGAATTTATGTGCTGGAGGAATAGTTTTCAATGATGGTGGTAATTATCCAACGACTACTGGTGTTTACGATATTTCATTTAATGGTGGGGATTCTTATACCTTGGGGGGAGGCACAATTCCTGGTTTTGATATTGCTATTACTAAATTTAATGCTACTGGAACTGCACTTGTTTATTCTAGCTATTTGGGTGGAAGTGGCAATGAAGCTCCACATAGTTTGGTTTCAAATTCGGCCGGAGAATTATATATTTTGGGGGTTACTTCTTCCCAAAATTTCCCAACAACAGTTGGTGCTTTCGATAATTCCTTCAATGGGGGACCTGCAATCACTGAAAATGAGTTGTATTACAATGGGGCAGATCTTTTTATCTCAAAATTAAGCGCAAATGGTTCTGCCTTACTAGCATCTACCTTCGTTGGAGGGTCGGGAACTGATGGTGTCAATATTGGTGCCCTCAACTACAATTATGGAGATCCTTTTCGTGGAGAAATAATAGATGGCAGTAATGGCTATATTTATGTTTCAAGTACTTCTCAGTCTTCAAATTTCCCTACCGCTAGTGCCGCTCAAGGCTCGTTGAACGGAACTCAAGATGCAGTAGTTTTTAAAATGAATGCTGGGCTGAACTCCATGTCGTGGTCTACTTATTTTGGAGGAAGTGGAAATGAAACAGGAAATTCCGTCCAACTTTCTTCTACTGGTGGAGTATATGTAGCTGGTGGAACGAATTCAAATACGCTTCCAATTATACTTGGTAATGACCTCAGTTTTAATGGCGGAATATCTGATGGTTTTTTAACCCATTTTAACGGACTGACTGGCGCAATATTGCAAGGTACATTTATGGGTTTCGCGGAATATGATCAAGCATACTTTGTTCAATTAGATCAAAATAATGATGTCTACGTATTTGGTCAATCTGAAACTGCCTGGCCAATTACTGCTGGACTTTATGGAACGCCGAATTCTGGCCAATTTATTCGTAAATATTCTTCTAATTTAAGCACAATTACGTGGACAACTATGATTGGCGCGGGAACTGGTCATCCGGAAATTTCTCCTACTGCGTTTTTGGTGTCGGACTGTTTTGACATCTATTTGTCTGGATGGGGAGGAACAATTAATTCTTCCTATAGTAATCAAGCTTTGTATAGCACAACCAGCGGATTTACAACAACAGGCGATGCGTTTCAAACGACCACAACAGGTAGTAATTTTTATATTGCTGTTTTGGACCAAGACGCCTCATTTTTAAAATACGCTACTTTTATGGGAGGATTAGCTAGTAGCTATAACCATGTAGATGGAGGAACTAGTAGATTTGATAAATCAGGAAGAATTTATCATGCTGTCTGCGGCGCATGCGGAGGAAATAATTTTGGTTTTACAACAACTCCTGGAGTAATAGGACCTCAAAACTTGAGCAGCAATTGTAATTTAGCGGCTTTCAAATTTGAATTAAATAAAATTGAACCAATTATTGGTAATCCTGATCCTCTAATATGCATTCCTGAGCCAGTAATATTCACAAATAGCAGCGCTAATGGAAATACTTTTTTATGGGATTTTGGAGATAATTCAACTTCAACAGAAATCAATCCAACGCACTATTATGACGCCCCTGGAACTTATGAAGTCCAACTAATCGTCTCGGATTCAAATAATTGTTTCAGCGCTGATTCGGTAGTTTTTGAATTGGTCATTGGTGATTTTCAGGGAGGAATTATTTCTCCACCTACTCCTATTTGCCCAGGAAGCTCCTATCAACTGGAAGCCTACGGTGGTGCAAATTATAGTTGGAGCCCTGCAAATGTTTTGAACGATTCAACGAGCGCAACTCCTATCGCTACAATTACTGAAACAACCCTTTTCACCGTGATAGTGTCCGATAGTTGCGGCGCTGATACGCTAACCCTAACTCTTCAGGTGAACGATGTCAATAGCTCCATTTCTGAGGACACCTCTGTCTGTATTGGAAATAGTGTTTCCCTTTTTGCAACAGGTGGCTTAACGTATCATTGGTCACCAGGAACTTTCTTATCAAGTACAACTTCAGCATCACCGATAAGCACACCAACATCATTGATTACATATTCAGTGGAAATTATTACAGCTGATGGATGTATAGTAAAAGATTCGGTAACTGTATCCGTATTTTTTGATCCGCCTATCCCCATCATTCCTGACACCGTGTCAATGTGTTTAGGCGCTCCCACTTCTATTCAAGTAGGAGGAGCCGCAACGTATGAGTGGTCTCCCAATTATGCAATCAATACGCTATTAGGTGAACTTGTAATTGTAAATCCTTCCAATGATTTCATGTATTACTGTACATTTACAAATGCCTGCGGTAATGCCTATGATAGCGCATATGTTGATGTTGTTTTTCCAGTAATAATTGCTGGAAATGACACCACTGTTTGTCCAAATAATTCGGCCTCTCTCTGGGCGTCAGGAGGTGTTAGTTATACTTGGTTTCCCGTTCAAACAATTCTTAATCCAAATCTTCAGGTCATAACTGTATTTCCTACAGACACAACCATCTATTATGTGATTGGAATGGATCAATTTGGATGCACGGATACTGCGTCTGCAACTGTGAGTCTATTTCCCAATGCTTTCATCCAAACTTGCCCTGATGTTTATGCTTTTTTTGGCGATGAAGTACAACTTTCAGCTACTAGTACTACTCCTGGGGAATATTTATGGTCTCCTGCAGATTATTTAAGTTGTACCCAATGTCTTTCTCCCATTGCTAACCCAGATAAAAATTTCGTCTACACCATTACATATACGGATCAAAACGGTTGTCAAGCTAGCGATATTGTAAATTTATCGTATGATGGGATTATTTATATTCCAAACACATTTACACCCAATGGAACAATTAATTCCGTTTTTCAGGCAAAGGGAGGAAATATTAAAACCTTCGAAATGTATATTTTTGATCGCTGGGGAGAATTAATATATAAAATGGATTCCCTTGAAGATTCTTGGGATGGAAAGTATAATGGGAATAAATGTCAAGATGGAACCTACACCTGGACCATAAAGTATTCTGACTTCAATGGAAATAAAAAGGAACGCAATGGTCACGTCAACTTACTAAGATAAGAAAAGTAACTTTCTTTTATTTAAATAAATTTTTCATCAGATTCCATTTCATGACCGCAATTGTCGCACGTTCTTAACTCTTTGGAAGTATAAAACTCTTTGAAGCGGGATAAAAAATCTTTTTCTACATCCTCTAAAGGAAATTTATATTCTTGAAGTTTATGATTACACTTTTCGCAAAACCACAATAAACCATCTACTAAATCTGTTCCTTTACGCACTTTTTCAATCACAAGTCCAACTGTATTTTCGCCTCTGATAGGAGAATGTGGGATTTTACCAGGAAGTAAAAACATTTCACCTTCCTTAATTTCAACATCTACAGCTTTCCCGTCAATTTGAACTCTAACAGTGATATCTCCCTCAATTTGATAAAATAATTCTTCACTTTCGTTGTAATGATAATCTTTTCTAGCATTTGGTCCCCCAACAATCATTACAATAAAGTCACCTGCTTCTTTATACAAACACTTATTATTAACCGGTGGCTTTAGAAGGTCACGATTTTCGTTTATCCACTTTTGTAAATTGAAAGGAGCTAGCATATCTTTAATTTTTCTATAAAAATATAAAGTAAAATTAACATATCTGGCTTTTATCTTGGAAAAATATCAAAAGATGGAATTAATTTTAAAATGCAATATTGTACTTCTTTTTGCCCTATCTTTAAAAATATCTGTAATTTCGACAAAAATTATAGATAATGAATTTACAACTTAAAAATAAAATTGCTGTAGTTTGCGGAAGCACTCAAGGAATTGGAAAAGCAACAGCGCAAGAATTGTCCAAATTAGGAGCAACAATCATTCTTGTTGCGCGCAATGAAGACAAACTGAAAGCTACAATTCTTGATTTAGATAATTCTAATGGTCAATCGCACTCGTATATTGTTGCCGATTTTTCTCGTCCTGCTGATTTAGAAAAAATAATGTCAAAGTGGATTCTTACGAACAAGGCACATATTTTAGTAAATAATACTGGAGGGCCGAAAGGAGGGCCAATAAGAGATGCTGCCACTTCTGAATTCCTAGAAGCTTTTAATCAACATTTAATTTGTAATCATATTATGGTTCAAGCCCTTTATCCACTAATGAAAGAAGAAGGCTATGGAAGAATTATCAATGTAATATCTACCAGTGTTAAACAACCTCTAAATAATTTGGGAGTTTCAAACACAATTAGAGGAGCGGTAGCTAGTTGGAGTAAGACTTTAGCCAATGAACTAGGTCAATTTAATATTACGGTTAATAATGTTCTACCGGGAGCCACAAATACAGATAGACTTCAAACGTTAGCTCAGATAAAATCAAATCAAATTAATGGTACTGTAGAATCAGTTTTTTCCGAAATGGCTGCTGAATCTCCAATGAATAGAATTGCTGAACCGGAAGAAATTGCGAATGCAATTGCATTTCTTGCCTCTCCAGCTGCTTCATACATTAACGGAATAAATGTGCCTGTTGATGGAGGACGTACAAAATCACTCTAAAGAAAATCACATCGTTTACTATAAAAAAGTTTGTCACAATGTAGACAAACTTTTTTCATTTTAACGAAGAATAGAAACATGTCCAACAAATTTTAAACTTATCTCAGAATTAGTCAAACATTTTACTGCATAAGTAAAAACTCCATCTTGAATAATCTTAGAATTATAAGTGCCATCCCATCTAAAATTGAGGTCATTTGAAGAAAAAACAGTTTCTCCCCAGCGATTAAAAATTTTAATTTCTGCCTCTTTTATTCCAATAAAACTTGCTGAAAAATAATTATTAACCCTGCCGCCATCGCTAGGCGTGAATGTATTGGGAATATACACGTAATATTCTTCCTGAATCGTAATTGGCTTATAAATAGTATCCACACAGCCTTTCGCATCCGTTGCTATTAGCTCCACAATATAGGTTCCTGGTAAATAAAAAGTATTATTTGGATGGACTAAAGTAGAATTTTGTCCATCTCCAAAATCCCATTGATAGGAAACTCCATTGATGGATAAATTTTGAAATGTAATGGGAAGATCTTCAAAAACGGTCTGACTAGAAATAATAAAATCAGCAATTGGAGCAACAACAACTACCAAAGTAGTACCCTCTACTGTAAAAGTTTGACAAGAATCTGATACTGAAACTGTATATTCTGTATTCCCGCTTGGATGAACCCACACCGAAGAAGTTGTATCCCCATTTTGCTGCCACGCATAATGATACTCCCCATGTCCACCAGATGCAACAACAGAAATTTGAACCGAGTCTCCAGGACAAATTTGAACGGTTGGACTCATGGTTAATAGCAATGGAGGACTAGTAATAGTATAAATGATATACGCAATCTCAGTCGCTCCGCATTGATCGGTGACTTCAACTGAGTAAGCTGTTGTTGTAAAGGGAGTAACTTCCTGAATTGAATCATTCCCCAATGGAGCAACCTCTGTAGCGGTCCACACATATGTAAAATTCCCAGCACCACCCGTAGCATTGGCTTCTAAAATGGCAGAAACATAGGGGCAAATTTCTGTAATATCAGGTGTTTCTGAAAGTGAAATAGGTTGATAAACAGGCACTGTAATTACTCCTGAAGCAGTAACGGTCTGATTTAAACAATTATCCGTAACAGAAACCGTATACGTTGCAGTACTCGTAGGCGAAACAAAAATGGAGGATGTAGTTTCTCCAGTGCTCCATGCATAAACGTAAGGGCCAGAACCACCCGTAACAACAGCGACTACCTCAAGTTGATCTCCAGGACAAAGAACTCCAGCACTTTGCACAACAACAGTAACAGGCTGAATATCGTCGATTCCTAGATTGAGAATGATTGGATTTACATTTCCGCAAGGGTCTGTAATTGGAAAACTTAATATAATTGTTTCTACCCCCTCAATTAAAGCGTCTGCAAGCGCATTGAACGTAAAATTCACAGAAGATTGACCTGCAGGAAACGTGATAGTATTGGCAATCGTTGAATAATCCACTCCCTCAATAGCTGTACCTGAAGTATTTATTGGAATCGTTAAAGGGGAAGAAATATTACCCGTTCTATGCAAGGTGACAGTCGTGGAAACGCATCCTTCAGCCATCACATTGGGAGAAGCAGGAAAAGATATAGAAGATAAGCTATAATCTATCTCCACCGGAACTTTAGAATTCAAACTATTTGCTTCGAGAAAAATTCCAGAATCCAAAATTCCATCTCCTGCATCTGCAATTGCAATAACAAGATGATACGTTTGACCACATTGAACTTTCGAAACAGCTTCTAAAACCTTCGTAAAACCATCATATTGAATATAATTTACAGAAGAATTATAGGGTGATTGACTTCCATCCCCGTTGCTTACATAATATGCGCTGTTGGAACCAGCATTGACATTATTTATGGTCACTGGAGAACCATTCGGAAGTTTTGCAATATTTTGTTGACCCCCAACAATTCCTGGTCCCGAGATAAAAAAAGCAAAAACATCATTATAGGTGGAGCCAACATATTCAGGATATTCTTCTGAACCAAAAACATATTTAAAACGAACCGTATCCGAATAAGGAACAAAATCAAATTGCAAGATAGCTGTATTGTGCGTCGCCGTCCCACCAGGAAGTAAGGCTGACAAAGCACCAAATCCTCCAGCGCCATTATCAAATCCAGCTCCAGATGCGTTATTTGGTCCTTGAGGTCCGTTCCCATTATTTAAAACAGTACCTGTTGTCATTACAATTCCTGAAGCAATTCCTAAATTAGTTCCAGCCGCAGTAAAAGAACCTATTGCAGCACCTGAACCAGTATACGAAATGCCAGAGACCGTAACCCCGGGTCCTAAAAGGATATTTTGTACTAAGCCAGCAGGTGATAGTGAGGTGCTCGTTATCAGCTGTCCATAAGAACAATTGACAAGTAATAAGGACACTATAAATACTAAAAATTTCATTTTGTACTTAGACGAAAAAAAAAGGAATACGTTGCAAGATATTGATAAAATATTTAATTATAAATACTTTAACACTTCGCTAACTAAACTATCTATCATTCATATTTGGAAATTCAATAAAATTTAAGCACATTTGACATCTATGAGTTGGATTACAAATGTCAGAAGAAAACTAAAAGAACAATTACGAGTAGTTGCGTCTAACCCAGAAAATTTTGAAGAAAAATGGAGTTTTTCAAGCAGTAGAATTCAAATCTATTCCCTTGCCATACTTATTTTTATCATCTTTGGATTACTTTTTAATTTCTTGATAAATTTGGGGCCATTTTCTGGTTACAATTCTAAAAATAATTCTTCCATTGAGCGAAAAACGTTAGAAAAACAGCACCAAGAAATTGAAAAATTGACATCAAAAATAGAAAGTCAAGAAAATTACATCAAAAATATTTCTAATGTTATTTCAGGAAATATTTCTCAAGACTCCTTATCTTCATTGCTCCCAGACGCTCAAAAATTAATTCAACCAAAACTAAATGCAAAAGCAACGGATTGCGAAAAAAAACTTGCCGAAAAAGTCAAAGATGATATGCGGTCAAACGATAGCGGAAATGAAAATGATAAAAAAAATATCACTTACTTTTCAACGCCAGTAAGTGGCTTCGTTTTAACTAAATTTGACTTACTAAAACATCCTGCAATTGACATTGTGACGGCAAAAGATATGACTATCAAGGCTTGTCTAGCAGGAACGATTATCTATTCAGGTTTTACTCAAAAAGAAGGGTTTTTGATGATTATTGAACATGTAAATGGGTACATTTCTATCTATAAAAACGCTAAAATTACTTTGAAAAAAATAGGTGCTAAAGTTCAAATTGGAGATCCAATTGCAATCGTAGGAAATAGTGGTGAAAAAATAAATAAACCACATCTACATTTTGAATTATGGTATAATCAATCTCCTGTAAATCCTTTGAATTACATGAATTTTTAAAATCGAATTATTTAAGCTTTAGCCGCTTTTTTTAGATTTTTCTCCGCTTTTTTTTCTTTTGTTGTTTTTGTTGCTTCTTTTTTAACGTTTTTCTTTGCGTCTTGACTTTTTGCCATGATATATTAGTTTAAAATATTTTTATAAATGTAAATAAATAATTCGATAGTATAAACAACTGAACGACAAGATTATCTATTTCACAGATTTTTGAGGAAAAATTAGTCCCCAATAATTGGCAATAAACACACCTATTAATATAATCATCATTGCAGCAATTTGTCCAAAATTGATCGTTTCACCAAACGATATTCCAATAAAAACTGCTACAATCGGTATGAAATATGTTACACTACTGGCGAAAAGAGTGGAAGTTGCGGTTATCAGTTTATTGAAAAGAATGACGGCAAATGCAGTGCCAATAATACTTAAAATGGCAATATATCCTAATCCTTCTAGGGCATGTGAATTGCTACTTATCGTATGGTATGTCCCAAACTTAATATTTGCGGCTATGGATGGAATTAATACTATGAGAAACGCCAAAGACGTGATTTCAATTGCTTTGAATTTTTGAAGTGTGTGTTTTATTGTATTGAGACTAATTCCATAAAGAAAAGTCGCAAAAATAATTGCCGCAACGTGTTTCCAATTACCGACCAAATTTAGGTTTTCTCCACTATTACTTCCCGCTAAAACCAAAAGAATAATACCTAAAGTTCCTATAATTAAGCCAACAAATTGCACCAATGTAATTCGAACATTAAAAATGAACAACCCAATGAGCATCGAAAAAATGGGCGTAAAACTATTTAACATCCCTGCATATCCTGAAGATATACCAGTTTCGGAAAAAGTAAACAAGTATGCTGGAATAAAATTCCCTGTGAATCCAACAACTGATAAAAGAGCAAATTCTTTCAGTGATTTTATACTTTTCAGTCCATTGATTGCGAATGGAAGAAGCACCAATGCCGCAATTGTCATGCGCAATGAAGCAACTTGAGAATCTGAAAATATTGGATCATTACTGACCGTGAACATTCCACGTTTCATAAGGATAAAAGAGCTTCCCCAGACACAAGCGAGTAAAAGAAGCAATCCCCAATTTTTTTTATCGTTTCCCATAGGCTAAAATTACAGATTTCAAATTACAAATTGCAGATTTTATGAATTTGTCAAGTTTATATTTCCATAGAGTAATTTATTTTATTGAATCTTCCAACTCTCACACTTTAATTTGAAATCTGAAAATTTGAAATCTCTTCTCCCACTTTCACCTTGACTTTCTTTAAAAACTATTTTTATACTATTTAAAGTCAAATTCAAAATAGAAAGATCTAACTATCTGTATATATGATTATTGTGTTTTATTCGCAACCATTAATTTTTCTTGATCTGGTTGTTAACAATGTGAGTTTTTATTAACAATTAAAAAAATATCCCACAAATTACCACAACCTATTTTTTTCATAAAACCTTATAAATACTATAATTACTATTAAAGTAATGAAACCTTTTTTCGTGTTAATCGTTACAACTTATGAACAATGTGTTTATTGGTGGTAAAAAGTGGTAATAAATCTACTATTTTTGCTCGTTATTAATGCTATGATAGGACTAGTAGGAGAATTTGAAGTTAAGTTGGACGCGAAAGGGCGTTTCTTATTTCCTTCCGGATTACGGAAGCAACTGTCTCCTGCTGCCCAAGAAAATTTTATGCTGAACAAAGGTTTTGAGGATTGTTTGACACTTTATCCTATGAATGAATGGGAGAAAGTAAGTGCAAAGCTTTCTAAAATGAATCTGTTCAAACCTAAAAACAGGATGTTCTACCGTCTTTTTCACCAAGGAGCCAAATTGGTTTCTTTGGACAATGTTGGTAGAATTCATGTCCCTGTTACGCACATGGAGCGTGTCGGTTTGAATAAGGACGCAATGATCATTGCCTACAATGATCGAATAGAAATTTGGGATAAGTCTAGATACTTCGAAATGATCGAAGGAAACATGGCAGATTTCGCTGATTTGGCGGATGAAGTAATGGGTGACTTAAATGACGACAACGAATAAACACGAAGAGTACCACGTACCGGTAATGCTGCAACAATGTCTCGATGGATTAACGATTAATCCAGACGGTGTTTATGTGGACGTTACTTTTGGTGGAGGTGGACATTCTCGTGAAATTTTCAAACAACTTTCTTCAAAAGGTCAATTAATTGTTTTTGATCAAGATCCTGATGCGCGCAAAAATGCATGGGAAGCTGAAAATTTTCACTTTGTTGCCTCTAATTTTTCTTTTTTATCCAATCATCTTAAAATGATGGGGTTCCCAAAAGTTGATGGAATACTAGCTGATTTAGGCGTTTCTTCTCATCAATTTGACGCTGGTAATCGCGGTTTTTCTATTCGTTCAAACGATCCCCTAGATATGAGAATGAACCAAGCTGGAGATATTTCTGCAAGATCAATTATTCAAACATATAGTTTGAGGGAATTAACACAGATTTTCCGGCTTTATGGTGAACTTCCGAATGCTTTCAAGGTTGCCAATGTAATAGTGATGGCTAGGGAAAATAGAAAAATAAAAACAACGGGGGAGTTAATGACCGTTCTTGAATCTTGTGCGCCAAAACATAAAGAGCATAAGTTTTTTGCGCAAGTTTTTCAGGCATTGAGAATTGAGGTCAACCAAGAAATAGATGTACTGGAACGTTTTTTAAATCAAACGGCTGATGTACTAGCTTCTGGAGGTAAGTTGGTAGTCATGTCTTACCATTCTTTAGAAGATCGCTTGGTGAAAAATTTCATGAAACGTGGCTCTATTGAGGGAGAAATCAAGAAGGATTTTTACGGAAATGTCCTCAAGCCTTTTACGGAAGTGATTCGACATCCAATTGCTCCTGATGAAGAAGAAATCGAGAAGAATCCAAGATCTAGAAGTGCAAAATTAAGAATAGCGATTAGGAATGAAGGATAATGTTTACATAGATAAAGACTCGATTCCTGAAGTTCCAAAAAAACCGGAACCAAAGAAAAAAAAAGAGCCAACAAAAAAATCGAGACCAAGTTCTTTGGTTCAGATTATGAATGGTGACTTTTTAACGAAAGAGTTTATGTTGAATAATTTGAATTTCATTTTTTTCATCATTTTTCTTCTGCTTCTTTTAGTGGCAAAAGGATATTATGGAAAGCAATTATCAAAAGATGCTGAAAAAGCACAAATGGAGCTAAATGAATTGAACTCTAATTATGTAGAAACAAAAACAAAATTAGAGGAGGAAACGAGAAGGTATAAATTAATTGAAAAATTGAGCCCAGTAGGATTGAATGAGACTGTAAATCCTACAAAAGTGATTCGAATTAAAAAGAATAATAAGGACAAATGAGTGAGAAAAAGGATATCTTTTGGAGAGCGTACCTCGTCTATTTTGGGTTCGTTATTGTCCTGTTGGTGGTTATTTTTAAAACCATCTCCATTCAAATGAACACAAAAACTTCTACTTCAAATACCCTTACTGCATCAGATGATAAAATCCCAAAACGTATCAGTTTAAGGTTCCCAAGAAGAGGAGAAATATTGGATATTAATTCAACGCCCTTAGTAACGTCTATTTCTTTTTATGAAATTCATTTAGACGCAACGGTTGTGGATCAAAAAATATTTGATGATTCAATAACTGATTTATCAAGAGGTCTTTCTGAAATTTTCCCTGCTAAATCATCTCGAGAATGGCAGGAAGAAATTCAGCGTGCAAGATTTTTAAAAAATAGATTTTTAAAAATAAAGAGTAAAGCTACCAATGAAGAAAGGCGGTTACTTAATAAATTACCTATTTTCAATTTAGGGAGAATGAAAGGTGGTTTGATTGACAATCAAGTTACGTCTACGCGAAAACGTCCATATAATGAGCTTTTAAAAAGGACTTTAGGATATTATCAACCTGCTAATAAAAAAAGCAAAGAACTTAGAGTTGGAATTGAAGGTGCATATAATGAATATTTAGCAGGAGTTCCTGGTCAAGAAATTGAGCAAGAAATTTCTACTGGTTGGAAAAAAACCGGACAAATTATTAAGGAAGCAGTAGAAGGAGCTGATGTCATAACGTCAATTGATAAAGAAATCCAAGAAGTTGCTCATTCAGAATTATTAGCTCAATTAAAAGCGCAAGGAGCAAAACATGGATGTGCTGTAGTTATGGATGTCAAAACAGGGTTCGTAAAAGCGATTATAAATTTAACGTTATCAGTAAATGGTGACTATTATGAAACCTATAATCATGCGATAGGAACGCGAGAAGTACCAGGTTCAACGTTTAAATTAGCTTCTCTGATGGCAGGTTTAGAAGACAAAAAGTTTTTAATAACTGATATTGTGAGGGCTGGTCCAAAATATACTTTTTTTAATAAATCATTAAATGAGGCTCACAATGCAAATTATGGAGATATTACAATAAAAAGCGCATTCGAAAAGTCATCAAATGTAATTTCAAAAGTTATTTACAACGCGTATAAAAATGATCCTAAATTATTTGTTGACCGATTAAAATCATTTGGTTTAAGTGCCCCTTTAGGACTTGATATTGAGGGTGAAGCAAGTCCAACAATGTACGAACCTGGTTCAAAAAGCTGGTCAGGAATTTCTTTAGCTTGGATGGCTGTCGGATATGAAATACAACAGACGCCGCTTCAAACATTGGCTTTTTACAATGCGGTTGCTAACAATGGGAAATTTGTGAAACCTCAATTTGTGAAAGAAATTCGTCGAGGTGCTGAAGTATTGAAAGAATTTCAACCTGTGGTAATAAATCCAAAAATTTGTTCAGATAATACACTAAAAATACTGCAGAGTTGTCTTGCTGGAGTTATGAAGGAGGGGACTGGAAAACGCTTAACTTCCTCCTACTTCGACATTGCAGGAAAGACAGGAACAGCTGAGATATTAAACGATGATATGCGCTATGGGAATAAGGGTGAAAAAAAATATTTAGCTTCTTTTGTTGGATATTTCCCTGTAAAAGACCCCATTTATTCGTGTATTGTTTCGATTGCTGCTTCAGGTGAAAATATTTATGGAGCTACGGTGTCAGGAACAGTCTTCGCTGCAATTGCTAATAAAGTTTATGCTACGAGTTTGAAATATCATCGAGCTGTCAATGAACATAGAATTAAGTCATTAGATTTTCCAACTTTTAAGGATGGAAACCTGCATGATTTATTAATCGTCATGAATAAACTGCACATTCAGTATACAAATAATGTTCATGATGAATGGGTAAATATTGCAACAGATAAAAATGAGATTGCATTTTCAAGAAGAAGTTTTAAGAAAGGACAAGTTCCAGACGTGCTTGGCATGAGCGCAAGAGACGCGGTTTATTTAATTGAATCGAATGGAATGAGTGTCAATATTATTGGGTATGGAAAAGTTATTAATCAATCTATCCCTGCTGGAAGTCCTGCTTTTAATGGAGGTTTAATAGAATTAACGCTTAAATAATGAAAAAAACGCTTCATGAAATACTTTCTAATGTCACTATTCTTTCTAGAAATGGTTCAATAGATGTGACGATTAATTCTATCGTTTTTGATTCAAGAAAAGCGGCTGAGGATAGTGTATTTATAGCAATAAAAGGAACCGTTGTTGATGGGCATGAATTTATTTCATCTGTGATCAAAAATGGATGTAAGGTGATTGTTGCTGAAAAGAAAATAGATGTACCGCCAGATGTTACACTTTTAATTACAGATAATTCTCATCGAGCACTAGCTATCATGGCTACTAACTTTTATGATCAACCCTCAAGCAAATTAAAGTTGATTGGAATCACGGGTACCAATGGCAAAACGACAACCACCACCTTGCTCTATAATTTGTTTACGAAATTGGGGTATTCATGTGGTTTGCTATCCACCGTAGTCAATAAAATTGGTGCGTTAGAAATTGCCGCAACGCATACAACGCCAGATCCTGTTTCTCTAAATGCTTTATTGCATGAAATGGTGGAAGCGGGATGCACGCATTGTTTTATGGAAGTTAGCTCGCATGCAATTCATCAAAATCGAGTTGAAGGATTAGTATTTGAGGGAGGTGTTTTCACAAATATTACGCATGATCATTTAGATTATCATTCAACTTTCAAAGAATATATCCGTGTGAAAAAAGCTTTTTTCGATGGATTACCTTCCACTGCTTTCGCATTGACAAATGGTGATGATAAAAATGGAATGGTGATGTTGCAAAACACAAAAGCCACCAAATATTCGTATGCACTTAAATCGCCAGCAGATTTTAAAGTAAAAGTTCTTGAAAATCAATTTTCAGGCCTCGTATTAAACTTGTGCGGAGAAGAAGTGTGGTCTAGATTGATTGGTGATTTCAATGCATATAATTTAGTGACAATTTATGCTGTAAGTGAATTGTTAGGACAAGATAAATTAGAAATTTTGACAGCTCTAAGCAGTCTTGAATCTGTTGAAGGACGTTTCCAGTACATTACAAGTACAACGGGAATCACAGCAATTGTTGATTATGCCCACACACCGGATGCGCTAGAAAATGTTCTAAAAACGATTTCTTCCATTCGAACAAAAAATGAAACGGTTTTCACCGTTGTGGGTTGCGGAGGCGATAGAGACACAACAAAACGTCCAAAAATGGCAGGAATTGCTTGCGAATTAAGCGATAAAGTGATTATCACTTCCGATAACCCTCGTTCTGAAGATCCAGATAGAATTATTGAAGAAATGATGACAGGTGTGGAAGGTCAGCACTTCAAAAAAACACTTTCCATAGTCGATCGAGCACAGGCAATAAAAACAGCAGTAGTAATGGCAGAAAAAGGAGATATTATTCTTATTGCTGGAAAAGGGCATGAAAAATACCAGGAAATCAAAGGAGTTAAACATCACTTTGATGATATGGAACAAGTAACTGAAATGTTTAATAAAATGGAGAAATAATGTTATACTATTTATTTAAGTACCTGGATTCAACACTGAATTTCCCTGGGGCGGGATTATTCAATTTTATTTCATTTAGAGCTGCAATGGCTTTAATTACCTCATTGATTATTTCCATCTTTTTTGGGAAAAGAATCATTAATTTATTGAGACGTCAACAAATTGGTGAAACCGTTCGCGACCTTGGATTAACGGGGCAAGTGGAAAAACAAGGAACGCCTACGATGGGAGGTTTGATCATTCTTGGCTCTATTCTAATTCCCACTTTATTATTCTCAAAATTGCATAATATTTATGTGATTACTATGTTGATTTCTACAGTATGGCTTGGAGCTATAGGGTTTTTAGATGATTATATTAAAGTTTTTAAAAAGAACAAAGAAGGCCTGAAAGGACGATTCAAAGTCATTGGACAAATTGGTGTTGGAATATTAGTTGGTGGAATACTTTATTTTAGTAATGATGTGCAAGTTCATAAACAAGTTCCACTGAATTATAAACTGCATGCACATGAAACATTGGTTTCACATTTACATTCAGACATCACCTCTGACAAGCAAACAAAATGGATCAAAACAGACGCAATGACCACCACCATTCCTTTCGTAAAAGACAATGAGTTAAATTACTCTGACTTTATCGGAGGTAGTTCATATGGTTGGCTACTATTTATCCCTTTGGTGATATTAATCGTAATATCTGTCTCAAATGGTGCTAATCTTACGGACGGATTAGATGGTTTGGCCACCGGTTCTTCTGCAATAATTGGAATTGCACTGGCCGTTTTAGCCTATATTAGTTCCAATGTTCATTTCGCCGACTATCTAAATGTAATGTACATTCCTGGCACAGAAGAGATGGTAATTTTCATCGCTGCTTTTGTTGGAGCTTGTGTCGGATTCTTATGGTACAATTCTTATCCAGCTCAAATTTTCATGGGGGATACGGGAAGTTTGGCATTGGGAGGAATTATTGCTGTTTTCGCCATTGTAATTCGAAAAGAATTGATGATTCCAGTTCTTTGCGGTGTTTTCTTAATCGAAAATTTATCCGTGATTTTACAAGTAGCCTATTTTAAATTCACAAAGAAAAGATTTGGGGAAGGTCGAAGAATATTCTTAATGGCTCCATTGCACCACCATTATCAAAAGAAAGGAATACATGAAGCAAAGATCGTAGCAAGATTCTGGATTGTGTCCATCTTACTAGCGGTAGTTACCATTGTATCATTAAAATTACGATAACATTCGTAATAATTAAAAAAAATAAAATGAAAAAAGAACAAAAACATATTTCAATCTTAGGAGCTGGCGAAAGCGGAGTGGGAGCTGCTATTCTTGCTAAAAAGCAGGGTTGGAATGTGTTTGTATCAGATTTCGGAAAAATTAAACAAGAATTTAAAGATGAATTAGATACATATGATTTGAAATGGGAAGAAAACCAACATTCGGAAGATATTCTATTAAAATCTGATCTAATAATAAAGTCACCTGGGATACCAGATAAATCGCCAGTTATAAAAAAATTGAAAGAGAAAGGAATTAAAATTATCTCTGAAATTGAATTTGGCGGCTATTATTTGAAAGCAAAAACGATCTGTATCACAGGGAGTAACGGTAAAACAACAACCACTATGTTAACCTATCATATTCTTCGCAAGGCGGGAATTAATGTAGGATTAGCTGGAAATGTTGGGAAGAGTTTTGCAAAACAAATTGCAACTGAGGAGTTTGATTGGTATGTACTTGAATTAAGTTCATTTCAATTAGATGATATGTTTGAGTTTAGAGCAGATATTGCAATGATTTTAAATATCACACCTGATCATTTAGATCGCTATGATTATCAAATGCAAAATTATGTAGATTCTAAGTTTAGAATCTTGCAAAATCAAACAAGTAACGATTGGTTTATATATAACCATGAAGATTCAATTATTGCAGGTGAGATGGCAAAAAGAGAAATTGCTGCGAAAAAAGCACCTTTTTCTCTCCTAACAGAAATGAAAGTGGGAGCTTTTGTAAAAGAAGAACAAATAACAATAAATATAAACGAAAAATTAACTATGTCAATCCACGATTTAGCCTTAAAAGGCAAGCACAATGCCCAGAATTCCATGGCATCAGGAATTGCTGCAAGATTACTTGACATCCGAAGTTCAGTAATCCGCGAGAGTTTAGAAGATTTCGTAAATGTTGAGCACCGCTTAGAATTTGTAGCGAAAGTTCATGGAATCGAATTCATTAACGACTCAAAAGCGACAAATATTAATTCAACTTGGTTCGCTTTGGAATCAATGGACAAACCAACTGTTTGGATTGTTGGAGGAGTCGATAAAGGAAATGACTATTCAGAACTGCTCGACTTAGTTAAGAATAAAGTCAAAGCAATCATCTGTTTAGGACTGGACAATCAAAAAATTATTGATACTTTTTCAAGTTCAGTAGAAACAATTGTTGAAGCTAAATCAGCAATGGAAGCAGTGGCATATGGATACCGTTTGGCGTCTAAAGATGAAACTGTTTTACTTTCTCCCGCTTGCGCTAGTTTTGATTTGTTCGAAAACTATGAACACAGAGGTGACTTATTTAAAGAAGCAGTTAGAAAATTATAATTTATTATAATAAGTATGGAAAGTAAACTAAACATACATTTAAGTGATCGTTTAAAGGAAGCTAGAAACGAAGGCTTAAAAAACATGAAAGAGACGTCTTTGCGTCCACATGGCAAATTATGGGGCATGGATACTTTTTCGTGGTATCAACCCAATATTAATTTAGTTGCTAATACATTACATGCTTTCCCATTTCCAATCGTCTGGATTGGTAATTCGAAAGATATTAATAATACAATACTTGAAGATTCATCTGTATGCCTTCAATTAAAAACAGTCATTGTATGCGATAATTCGAAAATTAATGTATCGATTGAAGCTTTAGAAAAGATTGAAAATATTGTTGGAGTTAACACGCTTGATGATGCTTTCATGATGTTAAAGTCAATAAAAATTAAAAACGCCGTCTTTTTATTTTCAGCATCGGGTGAAAATTGGAAAGAAAACAGAGAATCGTTCGAAGAATTTTTAAACATATATCAAACAAAATAAGTGAAAGAATATTTAAAATATTTAAAAGGTGATCGGGTAATTTGGATCATTACACTATTAATGTTGGCTTTTTCGTTGGTCAGCGTTTATAGTTTTGTACCCATTTTGGTTAAAACTGCCGGAGGAACTCCATTTAAATATTTATTTAAACATTTCACATATGTAGTTCTAGCTTTTTTAGCTATGTTTTGGCTGCATAAAAAAGACCCGAAATATTTTTTTCAGATTTCAAAATTTGGGTATTACCTTTCGATTTGCATCTTAATATTTACTTTTTTTTTCGGAGTAAAAGTAAATGATGCTGGCCGTTGGGTTCAGATTCCTTTTGTTGGTCTTACATTTCAAGCTTCAGACTTTGCTAAATTGGCGCTGATACTAACTATTTCAAGATTATTGGTTGTAAAAAAAGATCTTTTAAATCAATGGAGAGGAGGACTTGGAACTTTGATCTTTCCCATTGTCGTTATTTGTGGATTAATATTAAAAGATAACTTTTCTACTTCTGCCTTATTATTCTTGATTTGTTTCATCCTTCTTTTTGTTGGAAAAGTACCCTTTTTAAAACTTCTTTCAATTGTCGGAGGTTGCATTGCCCTTTTATTAGTAGTTATTGGTCTACATGTTTTAGCGCCGAAATTAGAGTTACTTCCTAGGTTTGACACCTGGATGCATCGTATAGGAAGTATGTCGGATGGTGAAAATGAATTAGTAGCGAATGCACAAGCAATGAATGCTAAATTGGCAATCTACAATGGAGGAGTTTTTGGACAAGGTGTAGGAGATGGAAAATTGAAAGAATACCTTCCAGAAGCATATGCTGATTTTTATTATTCTAGTTATGTAGAAGAATTTGGTTCGATATCTTCGGTCATTTTAGTATTCCTTTATTTGATCTTACTTTATAGGATTTTCCAAATAGGATTGCAATCAGCAAGTATGTTTGAAACCTATTTATGCATTGGAATTGGCGTATTATTGCTTACACAAGCTTCTGTTAATATGCTTGTGTGCACGGGAATATTTCCAGTAACAGGGCAAAATATGCCGCTTTTAGCGATGGGAGGATCAGCACTTATCATGACGTGTGTAGCACTTGGCTTAGTTCAAAGCATTGCCAATAAAAAAAATAAAGGAAAAGAGGAACATTCAGTAGGACAAACAGATACTATTGAAAATGAATTGAACAGCACGAATGGATCACGTGAAAATTGAAAAAAAGACTTTATGAAAAGTAAAATAGAACGTGTAATAATATCAGGAGGAGGAACAGGAGGTCATATTTTTCCTGCTATTGCTATTGCTGATGAAATTAAAAGACGTAATCCAAATGTGGACATATTATTTGTTGGCGCAAATGGAAAAATGGAAATGGAAAAAGTGCCAGATACAGGATATAAAATTATAGGATTAAATATCGCAGGATTTCAGAGGAGACTGACGTTTTCTAACTTTTTATTGCCATTTAAAATTATAGGAAGTCTTGTTACTGCATATAAAATTATCAAAAAGTTTAATCCGCAAGTAGTAATTGGTGTAGGCGGATATGCTTCAGGTCCAACACTGCAAGCAGCAAATTTTTTAAAAATCCCTACTTTAATTCAAGAGCAAAATTCTTTTCCTGGTAAAACCAATAAAATATTATCGAAGAAAGTTAAAATAATTTGTACTGCCTATGAAGGTTTAGAGCGATTTTTTCCAGGGGATAAAATTGTAGTAACTGGAAATCCAGTTCGTTCAGAAATGGTCGATGTGGAGGGAAAACGCAAGGAAGCTTTTGACTTTTATGAATTAGACCCCAATAAGAAAACGATATTGATCATAGGAGGAAGTTTAGGCGCGAGAACCTTAAATGAAAGTGCGAAGGAACATATCAAAACCCTCCAAGATAATAATGTGCAGCTATTGTGGCAATGTGGTAAAAGCTATTTTCAAACACTCACAGCAGAATTTAACACAACTGACTTGACAGGAATTAAAATGGTGCTGTTTATTGCGAGAATGGATTTAGCATACGCGCTGGCAGATGTTATTATTTCAAGAGCTGGCGCAATATCTGTCTCCGAATTATGCTTAATTAAAAAACCTGTTATATTAGTGCCATCACCCAATGTTTCAGAAGATCATCAAACGAAAAATGCAATGGCATTGGTAAGTAAAAATGCCGCAATATTAGTAAAAGATAGTGAGGCACGCGAGAAATTGATACCGGCTGCAATTCAAATTATTAATTCGAGCGAAGAGCAAAATAAGTTAATTGAAGAGATTACCAAGTTGGGGAAACCAATGGCTACCTTTTCAATAGTGGATGAAATAGAAAAAATAATTTAAACCATATACGGCATATAAGTTATTAACTCATTTCTTATATGACCTTATATTCCTTATATGGTTCAAAAAAGTAGACAGAATGGATTTAAAAAACATACAACTCACAACGTTCAAACGAGCCTATTTTTTAGGAGTCGGCGGGATTGGTATGTCTGCACTAGCTCGCTATTTTATTTCATTAGGTTGGGAAGTATATGGATATGATAAAACAGAAACACCACTTACAATTTCCCTAAAAGAGGAAGGTGTTGCAATTCATTTCGATGATTTGGGTGATAATATTCCGAGTAAATGTAAAGACATAGAATCAACGTTAATTATTTATACACCAGCAATACCAAAAAACAATGGCGAATTGTTATTTTTTCAAAACAACAATTTTCAAATCCTGAAAAGATCGCAAGTTTTGGGATTATTAACTCATAATTCAAAAGGATTAGGGGTTGCCGGCACACACGGAAAAACAACGACTAGTACGCTGCTAGCTCATATTTTAAATGAATCAAACGTTAAATGTAATGCCTTTTTAGGGGGTATTTCTAGTAATTTTAACTCCAATTTACTTACCTCTTCAACATCAGAATATACGGTAATTGAAGCGGATGAATTTGACCGATCTTTTTTACAGTTGGCTCCTTATGCTTCTATTATAACATCAACAGACGCAGATCATTTGGATATTTATGGTGACGCTTCCCTTCTACTTCAAGGGTTCCAAGAATATGCAAATTTAATTCATCCTGAAGGACATTTGATTTTAAGGCATGGTCTACACTTAACTTCAAAAGCACAAATTACGACGTATGGAGTAGACGACTCTAGTGCCAATTATTCCGCACATAATCTGCGTTTTGACAATGGCGCTTTCTTATTTGACGTTACTTTTCCCCAAGGAGAATGGAAAGATGTAGAATTTGGACTTCCTGGTATTCATAATGCTGAAAATGCACTCGCATGTATTGCTTTATGTCAAAAATTACAACTAGAAGAACAAGAAATCCGATTTGGATTAAAAAGTTTTAAAGGCGTAAAGCGCAGATTTGAATTTCAAGTGAGGTCGAATAAAATCGTATACATAGATGATTATGCGCATCATCCAACAGAAATAAACGCACTGGTGTCCTCTGTGAGAATGATGTACCCCACTAAAAAGATCGTCGGTGTTTTTCAGCCACATTTATTTTCAAGAACACGAGATTTCTTTGAAGGATTTGTAACTGAATTATCAAAGTTAGATGAGGTAATTTTATTACCAATTTACCCAGCACGCGAAGAACCGATTGCTGGAGTCACGAGTGATGCCTTACTAGAGAAAATTAGCTGCAAGAAGAAACAAATTTTAACACCTGAACTAGCCTTATTGTATTTGAAAGAAATCTCCGAAGGAGTTATTCTGACCATTGGTGCAGGCGATATCGATAAAATTGTAAAACCATTAACGCAAGCATTACATGAGAATGAAGAGATGGGTTAAAATAACATTGTGGTCATTATTCGCAGTAACTGTGCTGATTTTAATGGCTATGGTGAAAGCTGCGCAGGAGAAAACAGTTCTAAAAAAGCCACACATTATAATACGCGTAAATGGTGAGAATGCATTCTTGACTGAAGATGAATTATATTCTAGACTGGAGCGAAAAGGGTTGATTTATGCGGGACAGAAATACAAAGGCTTAAAAGTAAATGCAACAGAAGAATATCTGATGTCAATGAGTGAAGTGAAAAAAGCAAAAGTTTTTACAAATATTGGTCCAACATGGACAATTGAAGTTGAAATAAGAAAACCGATTGCTAGAATTTTTAATAAATACGGAGAAAACTTTTATTTGGACGAGCTAGGTTGTGTGATGGTTCCTTCCAGCTTATATACAGCTAGAATTGTGGTAGTTACAGGTGACGTGCCAGACCGAATAAATTCGAAACCTGTATCAAAAATTATTAACAATGAAACCTTGAAAACTAATCAAAAATTAGACGATTTGTACCGTATTTCTCATTATGTTTGTAACGATGAGTTATTGCAAGCGCAGATAGGTCAAATTCATTGCGAAACGAATGGCGATTTTATACTAATACCGCAGGTTGGAGAGCAAATTATTAATTTTGGGACAGCACTCACAGACCAAGAGGTAAGTGACAAATTTTTGAAGTTAAAAGTTTTTTACAAGGAAGCAATGCCTTTCGAAGGGTGGGCTAAATATGACGAAATCAGTTTGAAATACGACAAACAAATTGTTTGTAAGAAAAAAGAATAATATGGCGAAAGTAATTGTTGGACTAGATATTGGAACTACGAAGATTGCCTGTTTTGTTGGCAGAAAAAATGAGCATGGCAAAATTGAGATTTTATCTATGGGGACTAGTGAATCTCTTGGGGTAAAACGTGGTATTGTTTCAAATATTCATCAAACTGTTAACTCTATTCAAGAGGCCGTAAAAGAAGCACAGCAAAGAGTAGAAGGAGAACTAACAATCAATGTTGTGAATGTTGGTATCGCTGGGCAACATATTAAAAGCTTACAAACTAGAGGCATACATACACGCAGTCAAACAGAAGATGAGATTTCTCAAAAAGACATCGATGCTTTAATTGAAGACATGTATAAAACCGTAATGAATTCGGGCGAAGCAATTATTACTGTTCTACCTCAAGAATATATCGTAGATAGTGAACAGGGAATAAGAGATCCTATTGGGATGGCAGGAGTTCGTTTAGAAGCTAATTTCCATATAATTACAGGAAATATTGCTGCTTCATCGAATATCCACAAATGTGTTCAAAGAGCAGGTTTACAAGTACAACATATTATATTAGAACCTATTGCTTCCGCTGATGCTGTTTTATCTGAAGAAGAAAAAGAGGCAGGCGTTGTATTGGTTGATATAGGTGGGGGCACAACAGATATTGCTATTTTCCATGAGGGTATTATTCGTCACACTGCCGTTATACCTTTCGGAGGAAATATTATCACAGATGATATTAAGGAAGGGTGTACAATTATGCCGCGACAAGCTGAAATGTTAAAGATGAAATTTGGTTCTGCTCTAGCAAGTGAAAGTCTTGATAATGAAATAGTATGTATTCCAGGATTGCGAGGGCATCTTGCAAAAGAGATCTCTGTTCGTAATTTGGCTTCGATCATTCAAGCTCGAATGGAAGAAATCATTGAACTAGTATATTATGAAATTCAAAATTCAGGATACGAGAAAAAGTTGATTGGTGGAATTGTGGTGACTGGTGGTGGTTCTCAATTGAAACACATTACTCAGTTGTTTGAATATATAACTGCAATGGATACGAGAATAGGTTATCCAACAGAACATTTGGCAAACAACAATCATATTGAAAATTTAACAAGCCCTATGTATTCAACTGGTATTGGACTTGTATTAAAAGGCTTTGAAAATATGTCACAATTAGACATGCCTGCTTCAACGTCAACTACAACAGAAGTGAAAGGGCATTCACAGAAGAACCGTGGTTCTTTTTTCGATTCAATAATTTCGAAAGGGAAAGATTGGTTTGCAGAAGAAAAATAATTAACAGAAACTAAAATTAAGAAAAATGCCATTAGAATTTGATTTACCAAAAGAAACAACGTCAATTATTAAAGTAATTGGTGTTGGTGGAGGTGGAAGCAACGCAGTGAACCACATGTTCAATCAAGGAATTGTTGGGGTGGACTTCATTGTTTGTAACACTGATAGACAGGCTTTGGACGTATCTCCAGTTCCTTTGAAAATACAATTAGGAGCTTCTCTTACAGATGGTTGTGGAGCTGGTTCAATTCCTGAAATTGGGAAAAATTCTGCAATTGAAAATATTGAGGAAATCCGTTCAATTTTAAGTAATGGTACTAAAATGGTTTTTGTTACTGCTGGAATGGGCGGTGGAACTGGAACTGGTGCTGCACCTATTGTTGCTCAAATAGCGAAAGAAATGGGAATTCTAACGGTTGGAATCGTTACTGTTCCTTTCGGTTTTGAAGGACGTAAACGTCGTCAACAAGCGGAAGAAGGTTTAGATGAGATGCGTAAAAATGTCGATACTTTATTGGTTATCAATAATGAGCGTTTGCGAGAAATAAGTGGTAACCTTTCAATTGGAAATGCTTTTTCACAAGCTGATGATGTTTTAGCAATGGCTGCAAAAGGAATTGCCGAAGTTATATCGGTTACTGGAAACATAAACGTAGATTTCAATGACGTAAATACGGTCATGAAAAACAGTGGAGTAGCGATAATGGGTAGCGCAACTGCTGAAGGTGAAAATCGTGCAATCGAAGCGGTTCAGCATGCACTTTCTTCTCCACTATTAAATGACAATGATATTAGCGGTGCGAAATATGTATTGTTAAACATAACATATGGCGCGCAAGAAGTATTGATGGATGAAATTACTGCCATTACTGACTTTATTCAAGATGAAGCGGGTTCTACTGCTGATGTTATTTGGGGTCATGGTTTCGACGGTACTTTAGGAGATAAATTAAGTGTTACTATTATAGCAACTGGGTTTAATTCTGCACCAATAACTGGCTTTGAAAAAGAGCCTCAACGCATTGTTAGACCTTTGGAAGATGAGCCTAAAAATGAAATTATTCGCCCATTGGATTCTCCAACACAAGTCAATACATGGATTCCTGCTGATGAAACATTAAGTGTAGAACCTTTCCTAAAAATAGTCGAAGAGGTTACTCCTTTTGCTTCTAATCAAGTTGAAATTGTAAATACATCAACTAATACTGTAGAATCAACTGAGCTTTTAACTGATCCTTTCATGAAAAAAGAAGAAGTTGAAAATGAAGAGATAAAAGAACTTATAAATAAAGAATTGTTTTTTGAAGAAAAAACAGAGACGTATGATTGGGAAATTACAACTCCTGTTGCGGAAGAAGGCGTGAAAGTTGAAGTCGTAAAGTATGATCTTGAAAGCCCTATTGAAGATAAGGTTGTAGAAATAAGTACAAGAACTGTACTTTCAAGTGAAGAGCAACAAAGAAGAACACAAGAAAGATTAGTACGTATTCAAGAATATACTGCTAAATTAAAAAAAGCAGATGGAATCTCTGAATTTGAGAAAGAACCGGCTTACGTTCGTCAAAATATTCAGTTGGATAATTCTAAATATAGTTCTGAAAGTCGAGTTAGTCGTTTTGGATTAACAAAGGATGAAAATGGAACTGTTTTACGAGGAAATAATTCTTTCTTACACGATAACGTCGACTGATTGGAAAATTGCAAATTACAAATTGAAAAATTATATAAATTTTCAATCTAGCAAGTTTGCAATTTGTAATCTATAATTAATAAGAAATGAGTTTTACAGAAAAAATTAATGCAGATATCAAAACGGCAATGCTTGCAAAAGATAAAGATCGTTTAGCTGCATTACGAGATATAAAATCTAAATTATTATTGGAAGCAACTTCTGGTAATGGAGATGTTACAGAAGAAGCAGCGATTAAAATCGTTATGAAATTGCACAAACAACGTGTTGAAACCCACGCGCTGTATGTTGCTCAAAATCGAGAAGATCTTGCTGTTGACGAATTGTTTCAAGCGAAAGTTATGGAGGAATATCTTCCTAAAATGATGAGCGAAGAAGAAGTTAGAGTGGAAGTTATTGCTGCAATTGCTTCAACTGGAGCTAAAGGACCACAAGAAATGGGTAAAGTGATGGGGGTTTTAACCGGAAAATTAGCTGGAAAAGCAGATGGAAAATTAATTTCTACGCTGGTAAAAGAAGAATTAGCCAAATAAACGGAACACAATATTTGCTTGAAATCGTCTCACAAGAGACGATTTTTTTTTTGAAAGAGAAACGCAAAAGGAATGAGTCATAAAACAACAGTTGTTATTGGAGCATCAGATAATCCTGATAGATATGCGTATAAAGCTATTATAAGCCTAACAAATAAAGGCCATTTAGTATACGCAGAAGGTCAAAGGAAGGGAATCATAAATGATGCTATCCCTATTTCCATTGACAGAAAACCATACAAAGATATCGACACCGTAACGTTGTATGTTGGAGCAAAAAATCAGCCAAATTGGTACGAATATATTCTGTCCTTGAAACCAAAGAGGATCATCTTTAATCCTGGTACTGAAAATGAAGAACTGATGCAATTGGCTCATAATAACCACATCGAAACTATAGAAGCTTGCACTTTGGTGATGCTTTCGATTGATAACTACTAGTGCATGGCACATTGTACTATTTTTTCTTGTATTTTTGGCGTATGAATGAAATTGAGATACTTAAACAAGAGCTTGCTGCAACTATCAGAGCATACAATTTAAAAGGCTGGTCTCCAGCAACTTCAACAAATTATTCTTTTCGAACAAAATTGGATACTGAGCTGATTTATGTTTCACGATCAGGGGTTGACAAATCACTTTTTTCGGAAACTGATTTTATAGAAATTGACCGTTTAGGACAACCAAAAAGCGGGAATAATATCGCAATTCCTTCCGCTGAAACTTTAATTCATTGCGTTCTGTATGACCTATTTCCAGAAACAGGTGTCATCCTGCATAGTCATTCAGTCTACCCTGTATTAATATCTCAGAAATTGCAGAATAACATACACTTTACAGGATATGAAATTCAAAAGGGATTTTCGGGGCAAATTTCGCATGCAGATGAGATTTCTATTCCAATATTTGAAAACACGCAAGATATGACAGCATTCTCTAGGGTACTAATTGATAACAAAGCAGCGTTGGATAACCATTCTTTTATAATAAAAAAACATGGTACGTATGCTTGGGGGGAAACTCTTTTTGAAGCGAAAAGACATCTAGAAACGCTCGAATATTTGTGTCAATGTGAATGGATGAGTCGGAATGATTAGCTCTTTTTTTTATTCTCAATTCCAAATCATTGTATCCAATAAATTTTTATTACTTTCGTAGCTTAATATTTTAAAAATTATAAAAAATGTCATATTTATTTACATCAGAATCGGTTTCAGAAGGACATCCAGATAAAATCGCTGATCAAATTTCAGATGCTTTAATTGATAACTTCATGGCTTTTGACCCACAATCAAAAGTAGCTTGTGAAACACTTGTTACAACTGGACTAGTTGTTCTTGCGGGAGAGGTTAACACTTCAACATACTTAGATGTACAATCAATTGCTCGTGATGTAATTTCAAAAATTGGATACACAAAAGCAGAGTATATGTTTGAGGCTAATTCTTGTGGAATTATTTCTGCAATTCATGAGCAGTCTGCAGATATTAATCAAGGTGTTGATCGTAAAAGTCCTGAAGAACAAGGAGCTGGTGATCAAGGAATGATGTTTGGTTATGCTACAAAAGAGACGGAAAATTATATGCCTTTGGCACTCGATTTAGCTCATAAAATATTACAAGAACTTTCAGATATTAGAAATAATCACAGTGAATTAATTGGCTATTTACGTCCTGATGCTAAGTCTCAAGTAACGATTGAATATTCAGATGACAATGTTCCGCAAAGAATTGATTCAATCGTAGTATCAACTCAACATGACGACTTCGATTCAGAGCCAGCTATGTTAGCTAAAATTAAAGCGGATATAATCAATATAGCAATTCCGAGAGTGAAAGCGAAATTGAAACCAGAATTACAAGCTTTGTTTAATGATAAAATTACCTACCATATTAACCCAACAGGGAAATTTGTAATTGGTGGACCTCACGGGGATACTGGTTTGACAGGTCGTAAGATTATTGTAGATACGTATGGAGGAAAGGGTGCTCACGGAGGTGGAGCATTTTCTGGAAAAGATCCATCAAAAGTAGATAGATCTGGAGCGTATGCCACTAGACACATTGCTAAAAATTTAGTGGCTGCAGGTGTTTGTGATGAAGTTCTCGTACAAGTTTCGTATGCGATTGGTGTTGCTGAACCATGTGGTCTATTTATCACTACAAACGGAACTTCAAAAGTCGACATGTCTGAAGGTGAAATGGCTAAGATTGTTTCTGGAATTTTTGATATGCGTCCATACTTTATAGAACAACGTTTAAAATTGCGTAATCCAATTTATTCTGAAACAGCAGCATACGGTCATATGGGAAGAAAAAATGAAATTGTTACAAAACGTTTTAAATCTCCAGATGGATCTTTCATAGAAAGAGAAGTTGAATTGTTTACGTGGGAGAAATTAGATTTCGTAGATAAAGTAAAAGCAGCATTTAACTTATAAGAAAACGATAAAAAGGTTTTGATACCCGTTTGAGCCTCGCTTAAACGGGTTTTTTCTTGCAGAACAATACGGTTTTGCTGCTTTTTTCAATCTAATATCAATTGTCTTCCCATCTAATGTCTATATTTCGTAAATCTTTTACTTAACTTTACTAAAACAAAAAATAGAAAATGAAATTTTTCAATGTAATTTTTTTACTTTTTCTCTTGTTCTCATGCGCTGACATGCATAAGGGAGGGCAAATCGCATCAATTGAATCGTTTCAAAAATCATTAGATAGTGTTAGCACCGTATTAATTGAAAATAATATGACCACCATTGATGATTTTTCGTTTGAATCACTAGAGGTTGCCCAGAAAATTAAAGATAATTATAGTTCTGATACCATTAACTTGGAGTTTGCAAAAAAATTGGATTCGTATCGAGATATGCTTCTTTCTTTTCAACCTTTAAAAAAGGCATATTCCCTTTTGTTAAATAACACTAAAAAAGAAAAGACAATCTTAATGAAATTGAAAGATGATATTGTAAATGGAAATGGAGAAAGATCTAAATATCAGGAATTCATTCATTTTGAAAGAATAAAAATTCAACAAATACGAAAATCATTGGGTGATTATGTCACTGAAAGAAAGAAAACCATTGAAACTCATCAGAAATTATACAATGAAATTGATGAATACTCGTTTAATCTTATAGCAAAATAATTAGTCTTTAATTTGTACTTTTAGAACACTATGAAAAGGTTTCTGTTTTTATTACTTATTTGTTATTCCCCTTTTTTATTTTCACAGGAAGGTACTGAGCAACAATTAGCTCAATATTATTTTTCAAATGGGGAATTTGATAAAGCTGTTTCCTATTACGAAAGATTGTATTCTAAGGAAAATAGTAAAGTTAATTTCACACGTTATTATGAATGTTTGATCAAAACAGAAAATAGAAAAGATGCTGAAAAATTATTAAAAAAACAGATCTTTCAAAATAAAACGAATTATGAATACAAGGTTCAATTGGGGGAATTTTACGAGCAAGGTGGAGATGCAGAAAAGGCAAATAAAATGTATGATTATTTAATTGATGAACTCTCAGATAATCCAACGACTGTTCTTGAGGTATATCAAGCTTTTAAGAGTAAAGGAAAAAATGATTATGCCTATAAAACTTTAGTAAAAGGTAGAAAAGCGTTAAAAAACACCTATCCGTTAAACATTCAATTTGCTGAATTATATGCTTTGAAAGGTGAAATAGAAAATATGATCAATGAGTACCTTGATTTACTAGACTTTCAGTCAAATTACGAAGAAACCATTCAAGATTTGTTATCAAAACAAATTGATTTTAGTCAGGATTCTGTAGCTGAATATGATATTCTTCGCCAAAAATTATTAGTAAGGATTCAGAAGAAGCCAAATGAGACGGTATATTCAGAGATGTTAATTTGGTTATTTATCCAAAAAAAGAATTTTTCTGCGGCTCTTATTCAAGTTCAGGCACTCGATAAAAGAGAAGACGCGCAAGGGCGAAGAGTTTTTGAATTGGGAGAAATCTGTGTTGAAAATAAGGAATATGAAACGGCACGAAAAGCTTTTCAATATATCCTTCAATTAGGAGAAGATTTACAGTTTTATTATCAGGCTGAAAAAGCATTGCTAAATACACGTTTTTTAGAAGTAACAACTTTTAGAACGTACTCAAAAGAAGAGTTGGATGCTACGGTTGTAGAATATGAAAAAGCGTTAGTGCGCGCTGGAAAAAGAAGAGCGACTCTTTCTTTGATTATTGAGCTAGCGCACATACAAGCATTTTATTCTAACCAAGCTCCCATTGCTATCAAAAATTTGGAAGATGCATTAAAATTACCTGGATTAACAGACATGGAAAGAGGAGATGTGAAAATGCAATTGGCTGATATTTTAGTTCTAAAAGGAGACATTTGGGAAGCATCTTTATATTACATGCAAATAGATAAAGATTTTAAATTTGAGCCAATTGGACATGAGGCAAAGTTCAAAAATGCACGTATATTTTATTATGATGGAGAATTTGATTTTGCTCAGTCACAGTTGAGTGTGTTAAAAGAGTCGACATCAAAGTTAATTGCGAATGATGCCATGAAATTATCTCTTTTGATAACCGATAATTTCGGAATAGATAGCAATTACACAGCAATGACATGGTTTGCAAATGGAGATTTATTAATTGAACAACATAGGTATGAAGAAGCATTTTCCCTTTTTGACAGTATTTTAAAAAATTTTTCATACCATAGTTTGAGTGATGAAATTTTATTGAAAAAATCACGCGCTATGCAATTACAAGGAAAATGGGTGGAAGCGGCAACTTATTTAGAAGAATTGTTGAAGTATTATTCAGAAGATATTTTGGCCGATGATGCATTATTTCAATTGGGAGATATGTATGAAAACCAATTAAACGATAAAGAAAAGGCAGCCGAATTTTATAAACGTATACTTTTTAATTACAAAGGAAGTTTATATGTTGTAGAGGCTAGAAAAAGGTTTAGAGCACTTCGAGGTGATAAGCCAGAAGAACTTTGAAAGCTATATGTACTTATTTATACGCATTTAATTTCCATCAATATTTTACCCTCTGTTTTTTGTTTTACTTTTGATTTATAAATCTACCATGAAATTTTGCATCATTATTATCTTTTTTAGTTCGTTAGCTTTTTCTCAAACAAGTGAAGATTATTTAATGAATGGGAATGGAGCTTTTGGACAAGAAAAATACAAAGAAGCAATCATGTACTACACGAAAGCGATAGAAATAAATCCATCATTTGCGAACGCTTATAACAACAGAGGACTTGCAAAATACTACACACAGAATAATATTGGGGCAATTGCAGATTTTAGCAAAGCGATTGAATTAGAACCTACTTATTCGAATGCGTATAGTAACAGAGGGTTCGCTAAAGATGAAATGAAAGACTACATTGGTGCAATTGCTGATTATACATTCTCTTTAGAGCTGAATCCAAAAGATTTTGAAGTGTATTACAACAGAGGAATCGCCCGAATGAACGCGAAAGATTACCAAGGAACAATAGAAGATTGCACAAAGGCGATTGAAATTAGTCCCGAATATCCAATTTCTTATTACAATCGAGGGCTTGCAAAAAATGAATTATTAGACTTTGCTGGAGCAATTGTAGATTATTCAAAAGTGATTGAGTTAGATTCAAACAATTTCAATGCATATAACAACAGAGGACTTGAAAGACAGTATTTAAAAGATTTTGAAGGTGCAATTTCTGATTATTCTAAAGCCTTGGAAATTAATTCTCACTTGACAATTGCCTATAATAATCGCTGTTTTGCAAAAAATGAAATCACCGACTATAAAGGAGCTATTTTAGATTGTACGAAAGCAATAGAATTAGATTCAAACTTTGCAATGGCATATAATAATAGGGGAATCGCGAAATATAACCTAGAAGATTTTACAAACGCCATCACAGATTATTCCAAAGCGATTGAATTGAATCCCGGTTTAGCCATCGCTTATTGCAACAGAGGACTTTCAAAATTCGCATTAAAAGAGTATAAGGGTGCCATACTTGAATATACTAAAGCAAGTGAATTAAATCCAAAATTAGCCATCGCTTATAGTAACAGGGGACTTGCGGAACTTAAGTTAAAGAAAAAAGCGGAAGCTTGTCTCGATTTTACAAAAGCGGATGAGTTAGGATATGAAAAAGCAATTGAATTATTATTGGAATTTTGTAAATAATCGTTGGTTCAAATGATCAAAGAAAATAGTACAAAATGATTCTGGTATTGTGAATTATAGTAAATAAAAAAGGGAAAAGTACAATACCTTTCCCTTTGAATTCAATATATAAAACACTTAATCTCTATCTTTCAACCATTTAGTTACTTTAGGCGCTAATTCTTTTTGAGATCTATTTCCTACGAAAACTCCGATATGTCCACCCTGAAAAGGATAAATTTCATAATCTTTCGTTCCCACATATTCTCCTAATGGTTTAGTAGCACTAGGTGGAACTAAATGATCCTCAGTTGCATAAATATTTAATATAGGCATCGTTAAATTTTTTAAATTCACTTTACCTGAACCAACAACCAATTCTCCAGCAATTAATTTATTCTGTTGATACAAATCTTCCATAAATTGTAAGAAACATGCACCCGCTTGATCTGGACTATCTGCAATCCATTTCTCCATTCTCAAGAAATTCGTCAATTTAGTTTGATCTTCCAACGAATTCATTAAACCAGATGTTTTATGAAACTTCATCATTGGTTTTAACATATCAAATCCCTCGTTTAAGAAACTTCCAGGTATAATTCCATCGAAGCCTCTAACAAGCGATTTAAAATCCATATCCTTACTCCATTTAAATAATAATCCATCATTTACAGAGAAATCTACTGGAGTCACGTGAGGAACTAAATTTTTGACCTTTTCAGGATGCAATGCGGAATAAATTAAACTAAATGTACCTCCTTGGCAAATACTTAAAATATTAATTTTATCCAATTTATGTTCATCGCGAATATAATCTACACAATTGTCTATATACCCATTGATGTAGTCATCCATAGTTAAATATTTATCAATTTGCTTCGGGTATCCCCAATCAATTAAATAAACATCTAAGCCAGCATCCAAAAGATTTTTAATATAACTTCTATCTGGCTGTAAATCTAACATTTGGTATGTATTTACCAACGCATAAACGATTAATACAGGAGTTTTATAAGTTGCTTTAGTATCTCTATTATATCTGTAAAGTTTTAATTTATCTTCAGAATAAACAACTGTTTTTGGAGTTGTAGCAATATCAACCTCTTTTACCTCTTTTAGAGTTTCAAATCCTTTTACAATTTTAGAGGTATTTGCAGTTAATTCATTTAAGAAATCTATGTTATTTAAATTCATTTTGAAAATAATTTATTGTATAAAAAAAGGGAAACGTTAATTTCCCTTTTCAAAAGTATGTTAACTTAATTAAACTGTAGCTTTTTTAGCCGTAGCTGTTGCAGTTGTTGTTGCAGTAGCTGTTGCAGCGGTAGTTTTTGTAGTTGTTGCAGCAGTAGTTTTTGAAGTAGTATTTACTTTAGATTCTAATGCTTTAATCGTTTTTTTCAAATCGTGAATTGTTTGGTATAATTCATTTAATTCAGATTTTACAACTAAAGGTAAATGCTCAATTTTATTTTCGAATTGTTGTTCGATATTTTTCTTAACATCTAAAGATAAAGTTGTCAAATCAGCTTTTAATTTTGAGAACTCCTTTGTTGCATACAATTTAGTGTAATGCTTTTCATTTATAGTAACCCAATCATTAAAAAATGTTTGAAAAGAATTTGTTAATTCTAATTTTTTTGATTTTTCTACAATTAATTTACCTACTTCTTCAGCAACATTTTCACCAGTTTTATTCAATAAATATTGAATTTGAGCCAATTTGATACTATAAGTCGTTGATTTATCTAAAGACTCAACTGCTAATTCGATATTTTCTTTGTCTTTAGCATTTGAAATCAATTTTAAAGCTGGTTCAAATAAGTCTTTATAAGATCCATTGATATTTTTAAAAGAATCATTGAATTTAGTATAATCAGCAGAAATGATTGTTGGGAATTTTTCAGTGAATACATTCCAGAATTCTTTGTATTCTTTCGTTGTATTTTGCTGTTTTTGAAAGAAATCGTGAATTGACTTCGTATTCGTCTCAATCAACGTATTTAAGTTTTGACCTTGAAAGAAATTAGAAAAAGTTTCTTCAGTGATTTTTTTGTATTGAGCAGGATCAAATAACTTTTTCATAGAATCAGCTGAGAAATTTCCACCTTTAACTGCATTAAAATACGGTTGGTAAAAATTTTGTAATTTCAAAAACAACGTATTTGTATTCATTGTATTTTGAAACAATTCTGGGCTAAACGCTTTAGGATAAGATGTATTCAATGACTCAAAAGTTGTATTTAACGATTTTGTCCAAGATTCAAACAAAGTATTCCATTGAGAGTAAGTTGCTTGTAATTGATCATTTGCATCAGTAGATTTTTTACCAAAATTTGATAATGTATTAAAGAAATTCAAATTAAAATCAGATGCTTTTTTAATTGCATCAATTTGAGTCTCATATCCTTTTTTATAAAAGTCTTCTGTTGTTGTTTGCGTGTTTTCAACTTCTGTTTTAGTTTTAGAAGTTACATTGTTCAATAATGACAATTGAGTGTTCCACCAATTTTGGTATAACTCAGTTGTTTTTTCTACAGCATTACCAGATTTCAATGCTTCTTGAATTTTACTTGTTGTATCAACTAAAGTCTCAATAGACTTCTTTTGTGTATCAACAATCGTTTCGAAAATTTCGTTCGTGTTACTCATTTTTTTTTAATTTTTCGACAAATTTATGACATTATTCGTTAACACACAATAAATTACAATTATTTTATTGTGATTTTTTTAATAAAATTAAATTAAACGGTTACATCATATATAATCCACCGTTAATATTTAACGATTGACCTGTAATATACGCTGACTCAATTAAAAATTTTACTCCTTTTGCAATCTCTGAAGGATCTCCTAGTCTATTTACTGGGATTTTAGAAACAATTGATTTTAATACATCTTCAGGCATTGCTGCAACCATCTCTGTACCAATAAATCCTGGACAAATTGAATTAACTGTAATTCCATATTTTGCTGTTTCTATTGCCAACGATTTAGAAAATCCAATTAACCCAGATTTTGCAGCTGCATAATTCGTTTGACCAAAACCACCAGATTGACCTATTACTGAACTAATATTAATAATTCTTCCATATTTATTTTCTATCATCGAAGGTAGGACTAATTTAGAAGTATTAAAAGCGCTGCTTAAATTTGTATTGATAACTTCATTCCACTCTGATAATTCCATCTTTCGAAATGATTTATCCCTAGTAATTCCAGCGTTATTTATTAATACATCTACAGATCCAACTGATTTTTCAATTTCTTCAAACATTTTTTTACATTGATTTTCGTCTGCAATGTTTGCTTGAACAGCAATTGCTTCTCCCCCTTTTTTTATAATCGCGTCAACAATTAAATCTGCGTGAGACTTACTGTGGTTGTAATTCACAATTACTACAAAATCAGGAGATGCTAATTCTAATGAAATGGCAGCGCCAATTCCTCTTGAACCACCTGTTACCAGTGCGATTTTCTTACTTTTTTGTGTTGTCATTTTATGAATTAAAGTTTAGTTATTTTGTGTGTATGTTCCAATTTTCTGCAAAATTAATAGCATTTCTATTTTTGTTGAATGTTTTTTAATAAAAAAAATAATAAATAAGTATAACGTAAAAATCAACTCCCATTTCAATTATTTAAAAATTAACGTTAGCGACAATTTACAATAAAAAAAATTATTACCAAAATTAATTTAATCTTTATGAGTGCTTTACCTATTATTTTTTATCCTTGTTCATTGATACAACTTTTTTTATTTTAATTCTAATAATTTATTAGCATCTTTACCACAATAAAGTGAAAGTAAAATAAAATGGCAATGTTAGAAATAGGACAAAAATATTCACATTCATTTTCATATACCCAAGAACAAGTAAATGATTTTGCTCGAGTTACAGGAGATAATAATCCTGTTCATTTAGATGAGGAATTTGCTTCAAAATCAATTTTCAAAAGAAGAATTGCGCATGGAATGTTGGGCGCTTCAATTCTTTCTAAAGTTTTCGGAACACTCTTTCCTGGAAATGGTACCATATACCTCAATCAAACATTAAACTTTTTGAGACCTATGTATGTGGAAGAAGTGTATGAAGCCGTTTTTGAAGTCAAAGAATTGATTATTGATAAAAATAGGGCGATTATTTCTACTACGATTATTAATAGCGAAGGGAAATCGGTCTTAAGTGGTGAAGCAACAATTATGAACACAGAAGCTATACACTAAAAATGATTGCAAAAACAACGGATGATAAAAACATCTACTACGAAGTAAAAGGGAATTTAACGGCGAATGAAACAATCATTTTTTTAAATGGTTTATCTCAATCTACAGCTGCTTGGGGATTAATAACTCCCTACTTTGAAAAAAAATATAAAATTATTTTAATGGATTTTATTTTTCAAGGTCAATCAGATACAGATAGTCCGGTGAGAGATTTTGATACTCATGCAAGGGATGTACTTTCTATTTTAGATATTTTAGGTATAAATGAGGTTATTTTATGTGGTATATCTTACGGTAGCCTTGTTGGGCAACATTTTGCTGTAAATTATCCTGATAGGATAAAAAAATTAATTCTTATTTCTTCATTCGCTCATAAAACACCTTATTATGAAGCGATTGAATTATCTTGGAAAAATGCGCTTGCACTTGGTGGATATTCTTTAATGCTTGACGTAATGCTCCCTTATGTGCTTAGTGATGTGTATTTTGAAAAACCATCAATTCCGATTGACTTTTTCAAAGCAACAAAAAAAGATTTTGTTGATCCCGCATCATTAGCAAAATTAATGCAAGCAACTGCCGATAGAAAAGACTACAGATCAGAATTAACAAAAATAAAAACCTCAACTCTTGTTATACATGGGCGATTAGATACTCTTTTCCCCGTATATTTAGGAGAAGTAATTGCTGATCAAATAAAAAACAGTATGTTTACAATAATCGAAAATGCAGGTCACACTTTAAATATTGAAGCGGTTGATAAAGTGGCAAATTCGATAGTTGATTTTATTAAAGTTGATTAATTTATTTTATGCAAACAGTATTAATTACAGGAAGTACTAGCGGAATTGGGTTAGGAATAGCAAGAGAATTTGCAAAAGCAGGTTATTCTATAGCATTTAACGGATTAGAAGATAATGCTGCTGAAATTGCGGAAAATGTTGGTAAAGAATTCAACATTAAAACTGGTTTTTATGGAGCAAATCTATCAGACGTTCATCAAATAGAAGAGATGATTATTGCTATTGAAAAAGATTTTGGTGCGATAGATGTATTAGTCAACAATGCTGGTATTCAATTTGTTTCACCTATTGATGAATTTCCAATTGATAAATGGAATGCTATTATTCAATTAAATTTAAATGCAGTGTTTTACGCTTCTAAATTTGTTTGGAAAGGAATGAAAGAAAGAGGCTTTGGACGAATTATCAATATTGCATCTGCTCATGGATTGGTTGCTTCTGAATACAAAGCTGCTTATGTTGCTGCAAAACACGGTGTATTAGGCTTAACGAAAGTATTAGCTTTAGAGGGTTCTAAACTAGGAATAACAGCCAATTCGATTTGTCCAGGATATGTAAAAACTCCTCTTGTAGAAAAACAAATAGTAGAGCAAGCTAAATCACATGGCATTTCAGAAGATGAAGTTATTTCTAAAATTATGCTTGAAAAACATGCTGTAAAAGAATTTGTTTCTGTTCAATCATTAGGTAAATTAGCAGTATTTCTTGCATCAAAAGATGCAAGTTTAATAACAGGGACGGCAATGCCTGTAGATGGAGGTTGGACAGCCCAATAATTATATATGAAAGAAAAAGCGAAACATGTTGCCTTAGCAATGCAGGGAGGTGGGGCACATGGTGCTTTCACTTGGGGAGTATTAGATCGACTTCTTGAAGAAGATAGTATCATAGCTGATGGTATTTGCGGAACAAGTGCAGGTGCAATTAATGCAGTTGTAACAGCTTATGGACTTCATATTGGCGGGAAAGAAAAAGCAAAAGAATTATTAGAACAACTTTGGAGAAAAATATCAGATTCGGGAAGTGTTATGTTTACACCTTCTATGATGGATAAATTCTTTTCGGGTGGAGATATGTATAATTCTTTTGGTTACATGTTTTTCAATTCAATGTCACAAATGTTTTCTCCCTATCAATTTAATCCATCCAATACAAACCCACTCAGAGAAATCTTAACTGATTTAGTTGATTTTGAAGAATTAAAACAGTACAATCAAAAAAAATTATTCGTTTGCGCAACGAATGTAAAAACAAATAGAGCGAGAGTTTTTTCAAATAAAGAAATTTCAGTTGAAGCCGTTTTAGCATCTACCTGTTTACCTCAATTTTTTCAAGCAATTGAGATAGATGGTCAACATTATTGGGATGGTGGCTATATGGGGAATCCACCTTTATTTCCATTAATAGAGAACACATCCGTTACAGATTTAGTTTTGATAAAGATAAACTCTATTAATATTGATGAAGTTCCGACAACTGCTCGTGATATTTCAGACAGAATAAATGAAATTTCTTTTAACAGCAGTTTAATAAACGAAATGCATTTGATTCATTACAGAAATGAATTGGTAAGAAAAGGTATTCAATTGGATGAAGATAATAATTTAACATCAAGAGAAATTTATGTTCATTCAATCTCTGCACATGAAGCTTTAGGTCACTTAAAATATTCTAGTAAAATGAATACTTCTTGGGAATTTTTATCCGACCTTAAAAACAAAGGCCGACTTTATGCTGAGAAATGGTTAGAAAATGAATTTCATTTAGTTGGGTTAAAATCATCTTTTGATGTGGAAAAACATTTCTTTGATAAATATTAATGATAGTGAATTTATACATTTATCGGGTTACCCAAAAGTTGCATTTGTAGCGTTACTTCATCATTCAATTTTTGTTCATTAATTCAAAAAGCGAATCAACTCGCGGTTTAATAAAATTTTATGCGTTCCTTCTGGCGTAGATACAATTGAGTAATCCTTGGCTTGTTCTTCTCCAACGGCGATTTTAAATTTGGCTCTAATTCTAGCCATTACCTCATTCATATTGTTGTCAATAATATCGGTCAGCCTCTCAACCGCTTGATCAATCATCTTGTTTGAAGGCTGACTGCAGAGTATAGCGTAATACGATCGAAGTTCGGATTTGTGGTCTACTAAATAACTTCTTGTAATTCCTTCAGGATGATTTAAATACAATAGATAGAGCGCTTTCTCTTTCGGATTTAAATTAATTTGTAAATCACCTAATTCAGTTAGGAAAATGTTTTTATTCAATCCACGTATTTCCATTCTGCTATTCTGCATTAATATACTCGAGCGTTGTCGAAATAAGATATTTTCTCGCAATCCATCAATAATTTCAATCAGTTGCCGCACATAGCTTAGATTTACATCTCGATCGGCTATCGCCTGCATACAATCTTCACAAATATCTCCAGTTCTCATTTTTAATATGATTTCCGTTTTGTCCATACATAAATCCATCAGACATCCTCGAGGTGTTGTGTGCAAATTATCAAAAATTTCGCTCTGTGAACGATACATTAAACTCCTTAATAACCAGGCAGCAATTACGTATGAAATTGGAAAACGGTCGTCAATGCTACTTCCAAGGTAATGCCTCCAATTGTTGGTATGAATAAAATAATTTTTTAATGAAGAATCAATACCTCCAAACCAATTATGTGTATTATCAATATCCGATAAAAGCATTACATGATCTTTTGGATCAATGTCGTTGTCTGTTCGGAATTTTACACACACAGAAAATAATTGATCCCATGTCAAAACAGGAACGCTATGAGGGAAGGTAATTTTTTTTTCAAAAAAACTACGACTTTCTGACATTGAATACATCATTCTAGTATCCTTTTTCTCAAAAGCTTTCTTATCTAGATAGGTGATTTCTGTTTCAGATTCTGGTAAAATAATGGGCTCAGAAGGTACATATTCAATACTTCCTCGGTGCTTACGAAGAAGATTTAATACGTTGTTAAAATCTTCTACTGAATATCCTTGAGAGCGGATGAGATGTACCTTCATGAGTTTTACTATTAAATATTCCTTCTATCTTTGTTTCTAAAGATATCAAAAATATCTCTCTTTTGATTACCTTTTGATTTTTCTTCTGCATAGGTGCGTATTGAATCACTGACATCTCCCATGAAAGAAGCATAACCACTTTTGCTAAAATTCATTACATTCTCTTTTCGAATATTTAACATGTGTGATGTATGTATTGCATCGAAATCTGCCCCTAAGAAACTAAATGTCCATTTTTCTGTTTCATCTAATTCTTTAATTAGTTGTGCCACATCATGATAGGTATACATTCTAGAAGCATTTTCTTGTCCATCAGTGATTATTATCAATACGACAGACATCTTATCTTCCTCTAAGTCTTTTCCATACTTATTCTTAATACCATAAATAGATTTTCCAACGGCATCAAGTAAGGCGGTGGTCCCATCAGGAACATATTTTTCTATCGTTAAAAATTCAAGAGAGGTTACATCTGAAAAGCGGATTCGATCATGCACATCGTGATTAAAAAAAGTGAGTGAACACAAGTATTCTTGATCTGGAAATTCTAAATTTAGCTCTTGAATAGTTTTCAATTGCGTATTGAATCCAGCGATGGTTTGACTCTCTAATCCAGCCATTGAACCACTTTGATCTACGATAAAATGGTAAAGTGTTGTTTTGTTTTTCATAAGATTTTGTTTTTAATGTTTGACAAATATATCTCCTTAGTATTCCATCCAACCAATCCTTGCAAGCTTGCAACCGATCAAAGTAGTAAGAATCTATTTTTTACTAGAATAGTAACACAGAATCAGAGGTTATTAACTTCAGTTCGATTACTACTTTGCAATCAGAACGCTTATAAATAGTGAGATACGACTGAAAGCATTGAAGCAATAACTAGTTATTTCAATAGGTTTTAGGGAAGTAAATCGCAATTTATAGGTGGGTCATTAAAATACTTTTCAATTTAGTTCGAAAATCCTTCGTTGTATTTCTTCGATTTAACCAGTTAAAACTGCAAAATACGCCTTTTCTTTCCAAAGTAAATTGAAATCTGAATGTAAAATATTAATCGAACTGAAGTTACTATACTCCAGTTCGAATCTAATAATCTAAGGCTTGACTTATCGAATCAAACAAATAATTACCCACTTTTCCGGAATACCTTCAAAATAGTACACTTTTTCACCATAGGAATCCTTATATCTCAATGTTTGACCATCTAAGAAGTATAGTTTTTCTCCATAAGAATCTTTTGAACGAATCGTTTGTCCATCGAAGAAATATAACTTTTCTCCATATGAATCTTTTACACGAACGGTTTGTCCATCCATGTAAAATACTTTTTCTCCATAAGAATCAGTTCTTCTAATAGTACTACCATCCATGTAAAACAATTTATTGCCATACGAATCCTTTGATCTTAATGTGTTTCCGTCAATGTAAACTACTTTTTCTCCATAAGAATCTTTGGATCTAACAGTTTGAGCATATGACTCAACTACAGTTAGCAAAATTGTCACAGCTAAAATTATTTTTTTCATTTTAATCTATTTTTTCCAAATCCAATGCCTGCTTTGTGCAGGCTACGTTTTTTAAAATGGTGTCTGATTTCCATTTTTTCTCCGTCAATTTTAATTCTTTATATAAGACTCACACTTCTTATACACTATCCTAATTGTATATGTGTCTTTATTTTATATCCAAGAGCGAAATGTTAGTCTAAAGAACGTTGATAGTGTCTATTTAATCTTTTTTCCATTTCTCATCCTTTCCTTTAATATATGGAATTGAAGCACCTATCAATTTTTGTTCCAACGCTTTCACTTGAATAAGCAATGGGTCTAATTTCAATCTAAACTGTTGATATTCCTCCCTTGAAATTTGCACATTTAATTTTTGTGAAGCCGTAATCGCCGTTGTACTTTCATATAATTGGTATTCTACATTTCCCAATCGACTTGAAAAGCTAGGCGGTGTTTCAAATTCCTTGGATGCTTTCAGCCCATCTCCGTTCAGTAATACTGAGCATTCTTCAAAACCTAAATTAATTGCCCTCACTTCTTCCAATAATTTAATCTCAGTGTTGGGATAATTGGTAATTGCAATTTTCAATAGATTCAATTTCTCCACATTTTCTTGCATTAATTTTCCTGCTCCTGCGATACTCCTACTTAACTCCCCGACTTCTTTTCTAAAAGCCAATAACTCTGTGTTATTTGGTTTCGCTGTCGATAGATTATTCAAACTCTTCACATGAAAAGCAGTTGCTGGAACTATCAACTCTGAAATTCCATTTTTCACTAAAAGAACTTCAACAGAATAGATACCTGGAGTCACTAAAAACCCTTCATCCCCTGAATCATATCTTCCTGGCTTAGGCTTATTTGGATTAATTGGAGAAGTAGTTTCCATTCGTAAATTCCAACTTGTACGAGTAATCCCTCTCGAAGGCGTGTTGACCATTTTTTTAATTTCTCTTCCTACACTATCTCTAATAATCCAAATTAATTGAGCAGCCTCTTCTTGTTCTTCTTTTCGCAATTCATCCATTGTTGGATAAAGTATATCTTTCTTTGCCTTTTCTAACTCCTTTTCTTTTTCCGCACGGTTCGCTTTCAACATTGGGTAATTATCTTTGATATAAATTGAAAAAACAGCGCCAAACGTCGGATTTTGAGCAGAAAAATAATTAGCACCCTGTGTTCCAACTCCTGTTAACCCTAAAGGAGCTGTTGGTACAAATAAAAGAGCATCCTTCACTGGATATAAAAATGCTTTTTTAGCGAAGGTTTGATTGGTAAGATTTCTCAAAGGCGTGTAGTTGTCTAACACATAAAAACCTCTTCCAAAAGTTGCTGCGACTAGGTCATTTTCACGTTTTTGAATGTCTAAATCGTAAACAGCGATTGTAGGAAGGCCGCTTAATTTAGTCCAGATTTTTCCTCCATCAATTGAAAAATATGCTCCAAATTCTGTTCCAGCAAATAATAAATTTGGGTCTATAAAATCTTGTTTAATGCAATAAGCGGAACCTCTAACGGGTAAATTTCCGGAGATACTTGACCATGTTTTCCCTTTGTCGATGCTTTTAAAAAGATAAGGTTTGAAATCTCCCGAACGGTGATTATTAAAAACTGCAAATACTTCATTTTCATTAAAAAGAGACGCCGTGATCATGTTTACTCGCGTGTTCGCAGGAACACCTGTAAACGTTGCTATTTTCGTCCAACTTGACCCTGAATTATCTGAAATTTGTATCACACCATCATCTGTTCCTGCATACAATAAACCCACTTTTTTAGGAGATTCATCTAAAGCGATAATATTTCCATAGATGGTCGTAGATTGGTTTTTCATCACCGCATCAATCGACCACACTTGCCCCATCACTTTTAGCTTATTTCTATCCATTTGTTGCGTTAAATCAGGCGAAATTGTGCTCCAATCATTGCCTTGATTAGATGATTTAAACACTTTGTTTGCCGCGAAATATAAGGTGTTGTGATCATGTGGAGAAATTAAAAGTGGAGCATCCCAATTCCATCGAAACGCAGGTTCTCCTTTGCCTACCAGAGGCTGAATCGCTATTTTTTCACCTGAAGCTTTGTCGTATCTGACTAAACCGCCATATTGAGATTCAGAGTACGCAATATTTGGATTTGTTGGATCAATAGCAGATTCAAAACCATCCCCACCGCAGGTAATGTACCAATCTGAATTCAATATTCCAGCATTGTTAATTGTACCTGAAGGTCCTCCTAAAGAATTATTATCCTGGGTTCCTCCATAGATATTGTAGAATGGACTTGCATTATCAGTAGCCACTTTATAAAATTGAATTATCGGTAAATTATCATAATAATTCCATTCTTTTGCCTGGTTATATGTTTCATATATTCCGCCATCGCAGCCCACAATCCAATGATTTCCATCTAGTGGATCAATCCAAATACAATGATTATCAACGTGTTTTAGTTCTTCCCCTGTTTCAATAAATGTTTTTCCTCCATCCATTGAGTGGTGCAACCAAGTGTCCATTGCGAAGATCTTATCACGGTTGGATAAATCACACATAATTTCTTGATAATAATTCCCACTTGTACTAAAACTGGACATTTTTACCCAATTTATACCTTTATTGATTGACTTAAAAAATCCACCTTTATCCGCTTTCCCTTCCACAATTGCATACACATAATTTTCATCCACAGGAGAAACAGCAATTCCTATTCTTCCCATTTCACCTGCAGGTAAACCAGTATTACTTTCAAACCACGTCTTTCCTGCGTCAATTGACTTAAATAAATTAGATTCAGGTCCTCCACCAATATACGTCCATTCTTGCCTACGTCTTTGATGAGCAGCCGCATACAAGATATTTGGATTTGTTGGATCTATCGCAATTTCAGAAATTCCAGTATTATCTGATACGAACAAAGTTCTTTCCCATGTTTTTCCACCGTCGATTGTTTTGTATACACCTCTTTCGCCACCGGCACTCCACACAGGACCGTAAGCAGCAACCCAAATCGTATTTTCATCTGTTGGATGAATGATTATATTTCCGATATGCTCAGATAATTTTAACCCCATATTGGTAAACGTCTTTCCTCCGTCCAATGATTTATAAACGCCATCACCGTATGATACTGCCCGTTGGTTATTATTTTCACCCGTTCCCACCCAAATTGTGTTCGGATTAGAAGGAGCAATTTCAACGCAAGCAATTGAAAAAGAGCCATAATTATCAAAAATCGGAGCGAAAGTGGTACCGTGATTCGACGTTTTCCACACTCCACCAGAAGCCGCGGCAACATACCATGTATTTGGATTTTTTGGGTGAATGGCAATGTCAGCGATTCTACCAGAAGTACTAGCAGGACTAACCAATCTAAAATTAAGTCCAGCAACTGTTTCTTTACTTAATAAAGATGAATCTTTTTCAACGGATTTCTTTTGCCCCAAAATTGAAAATGAGAGAAGGGTTATTGCTGAAAACGTAAATACTTTTTTCATGTTATCGGTGTCTTTTTGGTGAATATAAAGCTATTAAAAAATAAAAAATCTATGCATAAAGACGATGCGTGAACACCTATTTTTATTGCACTATTTAGTACGATTCATTTTAAAATAGAAAGTCATTGTAAGGGTAACGAACTTTAAAAATTCGTTTTACTTCCTCATATATTACTTTTTTTAATTCTTCAATATTTTCTTTTTCTTGACAAGAAATAAAAACACACAGCTGTCCATTTAGTTTTGACATCCATGTGCGTTTCAATTCCTCTAAGGAATAATTTTCTTTCAGCATCGGAGAAGGATCCAATTCATCCTTAGGAACATATTTGTAGGCGTCAATTTTATTAAATACAAGAATCGTTGGCTTTTCCACTTTGTCGATTTCCGCTAACGTTTCATTCACGACATGGTATTGATCTTCGAAACCAGCATGAGAAATATCCAAAATATGAATTAATAAATCAGCCTCTCTTACCTCATCCAACGTAGATTTAAATGATTCTACCAACTGGTGCGGAAGTTTTCGAATAAAACCGACTGTATCGGTTAATAAAAATGGGAGATTTTCAATAACCACTTTTCGAACAGTTGTATCCAAGGTTGCAAATAACTTATTCTCAGCGAAAACTTCAGATTTACTCAACAAATTCATCAAGGTACTTTTGCCAACATTCGTATATCCAACCAACGCAGCACGAACTAATTGTCCTCTGTTACCTCTTTGAATACTTGTTTGTTTGTCGATATCCTTTAATTTTTCTTTTAGAAGAGAAATTTTAGTGTGAATAATTCTTCTATCTGTTTCAATTTGAGTTTCACCCGGACCACGCATACCGATTCCTCCTTTTTGACGTTCAAGATGTGTCCAAAGATTTGTTAATCGCGGCAATAAATATTGAAGTTGCGCTAGTTCCACTTGTGTTTTTGCGCTAGAAGTACGTGCACGACTAGCAAAAATATCTAAAATCAGATTATTTCGATCAAGTACTTTTATTTGAAGAGAAGTTTCAATATTTCTTAATTGAGAAGGAGAAAGTTCATCGTCAAAAATGGCTAAATCGATCTCATTTTCCAGAACGTATCTTTTTATTTCCTCTAATTTACCAGTTCCAACAAAGGTCTTCGAGTTTTCGATGGTCACTTTTTGTAAAAAAACATGTTGCGTAGTTGCCCCAGCAGTTTCTGCTAAGAATCGCAATTCTTCAATATATTCAAGCGCTAATTCTTCAGTCATTTTTTGGGTAATTACCCCTACTAAAATGCACCTTTCTTCAACAGCATCTATAAGTATGTGACCGTTTTCCATTATTTCCTTAGTGATTTGACAACCGGTATTAACATTTTCATTTGTTCAACAGAAATCGATTCTTCAAAAGAAGGCATCACATTTTTCCCCATTTTAATGGTTTGTAAAATCTGATCATCCGACAATTTACTGATAGATAAATCTTTCGCTCCGGACAATCCTAATTTCCCATCCGAACCATGGCAAGAACTGCATTTTACTGTATATAAATTAGCGGCATCGCTTTCGGTAAAAGGCTTATTCTCCAGAGGTTCAATGGATGCGTCAGAAGAACAAGAAAGACAGCTTAAAACTAGTCCTACGATGAAAATCTTTAAAACCATGCTCCATTACAAACTTCCCTAAATGGCCAAGGGATTGATAATAAGACGATCAGTAATGAAATTGTGTACCACGCAACTATTTTTTTATGCTTCACGATTGGTGCAAGTGATTTTTCAGCTTTTTTCCTTCCTATAGTTATTAATACGACAGCCACCAGCATTAATAATCCATGTTCCATTGTAAAAAAGCGGGATCCAGCGTTTCTCATCCATCCTGCATCAAATGAAACTCTGGAAGAATTTAAATAGACGAAAACACCACCTAACGCTTGAATATGAAAAAACAGCATTGCAAATAAATTGAGCTTTTTATCTCTATTTGTATATTCACCTTTGCTTTTTCGTACAACTGCGTTAAAAATTGCCAGAATTAAAAATAATAATGCCACCCATCTAAAAACAGAGTGTGTGTGTAAAAGTATATCGTTCATTATCTATGTTTTTAACAAAAATAAGCAAAAAGACCAATTGACCTACTAGAAATAGTAAACAATTAATTGCTTTTCACTAATTTCACCATCTTATGAGATGTAAAAAAACTATGAAATACTTTTTATCCGTCATTACACTTTATATTTCGACCGTTTACTGTCAAGATATTGCTCCTACGAATGGCTTAAAAGCATCCATTTCATCCTCTTATGTTTTAAAAAATGCTACGATACTAGTTTCTCCAACGAAAACAATTAAAAATGGCTCGATATTAATAAAAAATAATGAAATAATTGAAGTAGGAATAACTGTCTCTGCTCCTAAAGATGCCGTAATCATCGATTATTCAGGAAAGACAATTATTCCAGCATTTATTGAAAGCTACAGCAGCGTTGGATTGCAAGAATCAAAGGGCTTGACTTCTTACAGAAATAAAAATTCAATTGAAACCACTAAGAAAGGATCTTATTATTGGAACGAAAGTATACATCCAGAGATAGAAGCCAGTTCCATCTATGAAATCAATGCGAAAGCCAATGATGAACTGATAAAAATGGGATTTGGATTAGCGGTAACCCATGTTCAAGATGGAATTGCAAGAGGAACGGGGGCATTGGTTTCTTTGGGCGATGCAGCTATTAATCAACAAATGATTCAACCTTCAGCGGCTAGTTTTTTCTCTTTTAAAACAGGAACTTCCACTCAAACATATCCATCCTCACAAATGGGAAGTATTGCCTTACTTCGTCAAGCTTTTTATGACCTCCAATGGTATGTAAATTCAACTAAATTGGAAGGAAATCTTTCCTTAAACGCATTAGAAAAACAAGTACTCCTTCCGATGATCTTTAAAGTAGAAGATAAATGGGAAATATTCCGAGCGGCAAAAATTGGAAGTGAATTCAATTATAATTTTTCGATTTTCGGTTCTGGAGATGAGTATGCGGTTATTGATCAGCTAAAATCTATTAAAAATCACCTGATTATTCCATTAAACTTCCCTGAAGCATTTGAGATTCAGGATCCATATGTTTCAAAAGAAATACCCTTGAGCGAATTGAAGCATTGGGACTTAGCACCTTCGAATCCGTTTTTATTAGCTCAAAATAAAATTTCTTTTTCCATTTCTTCCTTTGGTCAAAAAAACGCAGAAAGTTTCTGGAAAAATATGCGAAAATCGATTGAAAGAGGTTTTACTGCGTCACAAGCATTGAACGCATTAACACTTGAACCGGCCAAACTCCTAAAAATTGAAAAAGATTTTGGAAGCATTGAAGTAGGTAAAAAAGCTAGTTTTACGGTTTTTGACAAGAATCCATTTGAGGAAGAGGCCAAAGTGATGGAAACATGGATCCTTGGAGTGCAAAAAGTATTCGAGGAGACAATTTCTCATGATCTGCGAGGAAAATACAATATCTTAGTGGAAGGTTTTCAATATCCGCTGGAATATACAGGAACCCTTGATCATCCCATTGGAAAAGTACTAACGCTTAAACAAACGACAGATCTCAGAACTGGAATTACTAAAATCGATACCGTTTTTGCCACAGCAAATACAAAATTAATTGATAATGACGTAACTATTCAGTTCAATGTTGATGATAAAAATTGGAAAGGAAGCGTTAACCTTCATGGCGTTGTTAATAGTAAATTAGGGATATTTGAAGGAGATGGAATATTACCAACGGGAAAATGGATAAAATGGTCAGCCATTAAAAATTCTAAAGACCCAAAAGCAACGAATGAAAGTACTAAAGTTAAAATAGATTCTACCTTCAATTCAAAAATTTGGTATCCGAACATGGCGTATGGCTTTGACAGTTTGCCAGGAAATAAACCACTTGTAATTAGAAATGCGACCATTTGGACCAACGAAAAAGAAGGAATTTTAAAAAAGGCAACGATTGTTTGTGAAAAAGGTAAGATTACCTATGTAGGAACAGACGATTTTACAGTTCCGTTGGGGGCAGTAGAAATGGACGCAAATGGACAACATGTTACTTCTGGGATTATTGACGAGCATTCTCATATTGCCATTTCAAAAGGTGTTAATGAAGGCGGGCAATCGATAACTGCGGAAGTTAATGTCAGCGAAGTAGTTACCAATGACGATATTTCCATTTACCGTCAAATTGCAGGTGGTGTTACCGCAGCGCAATTATTGCATGGTTCTGCCAACACCATTGGAGGTCAATCCGCTTTAATAAAACTGAAATGGGGATATTCACCCAATGATATGTTGATTCCAAATGCACCTAAATTTATTAAGTGTGCCTTGGGCGAGAATGTAAAACAATCAAATTATGGAGATGGTGTACGTTTTCCTCAGACGAGAATGGGTGTAGAACAAATTTTTTATGATGGATTTACACGTGCAAACGCTTATCATAACGAATGGGTTAGCTACAAGGAAGGGAATAAAAATGCTAGAGTTGCTCCAAGAAAAGACTTGGAACTAGAAGCTTTATGGGAAATTTTAAACCATGAACGATTTATAACCTGTCATTCCTATGTGCAATCTGAAATTATGATGTTAATGCACGTTGCTGATTCCATGGGATTCAAAGTAAATACTTTTACTCATATTTTGGAAGGATACAAAGTCGCTGATAAAATGGCCGCACATGGAGCAGGTGCCTCTACTTTTTCAGATTGGTGGGCGTATAAATTTGAAGTAAATGATGCCATTCCTTACAATGCTAAAATTATGTCAGATCAAGGAGTAGTCGTAGCGATTAATTCGGATGATGCAGAAATGGGAAGAAGGCTAAATCAAGAAGCGGCAAAAAGTGTTAAATATGGCGGAATGTCTGAAGAAGAGGCTTGGAAGATGGTGACACTCAATCCTGCAAAATTACTCCATTTAGATACAAAAATGGGAAGTTTGTTGGTTGGGAAAGATGCTGATATTGTGCTGTGGACCGACAACCCGCTCAGTATTGAAGCAAAAGTTCAGATGACTGTTATTGATGGAGAAATCCTCTATGATATGGAGCGCGATTCAGTGATGCAAATAAAAAATCAAGAAGAAAAAGCAAGAATTATTTCAAAAATGCTTGAATCCAATGAAGAAGGCGATTCAAAACAACCTTTTCTAAAAAAGAAAAAAGGACATTTTCATTGCGACACTATTGGAGAAGAAGCATTGGAAGAAGTAAATGCGCATTAGAGGAATGAAGTGTTTTTTCCAATTATAAATAAAAAATCCACGATCGAGAAACTCAATCGTGGATTCACACTAGTTCCATTTTATTAAGCCAGCGCTTGTTTTAAATCTTCTATTAAATCTTCCACATCTTCGATTCCTACACTTAAGCGAATTAAAGAATCTACCACTCCTGTTTTTTCTCTTTCTTCTTTTGGAATGGACGCATGTGTCATTGTTGCTGGATGACCAATTAAAGATTCAACACCGCCTAACGATTCCGCTAAAACAAAAATCTTCATATCTTTCACAATTCTGTGTGCATCTTCTATTTTGTTTCCTTTTAACGTAAAGGAAATCATTCCCCCAAACCCACGCATTTGCTTTTTGGCTACTGCATGATTCGGATGCGTTTCAAACCCTGGCCAATATACTTTATCAACTTTTGGATGAGTTGCTAAGAAATGAGCAACAACAACTCCATTTTCACAATGACGTTGAACACGTAAATGAAGTGTTTTAATTCCACGAAGTACTAAAAATGAATCCATTGGACCACACACTGCACCCGATGAATTTTGAATTCGATACATTTCCCCTGCAATCGCATCATCTGAAGTGACCAAAGCACCCATCACAACATCGGAGTGACCACCAAGATATTTTGTTACCGAGTGCATTACAATATCAGCCCCTAAATCCAACGGATTTTGTAAATAAGGAGTAGCGAATGTATTATCAACACAAAGCCAAGCATTTGCCTTTTTAGCAATTTTAGCCATTGCTTCGATATCGATAATATTCATCATAGGGTTTGTCGGAGTTTCAACCCATATCAATTTTGTATTTTCATTTACCAATGCCTCAACAGCCCCGGGATTCTCCATACCAACGTAATGAAATTTAATTCCATATTTTCCAAAAATAGTATTGAAAAGTCGATATGAACCTCCGTATAAATCATTTGTAGAAATTACCTCATCGCCAGGATTCAACATTTTAATAACGCAATCAATCGCTGCTAAACCAGAACCAAAACAAGCACCATGCTTCCCGTTTTCAATGGCCGCAATATTTTTTTCTAAGGCATGACGCGTTGGATTTAAAGTTCGAGAGTACTCGTATCCTTTATGATTCCCAACGCCATCTTGCACATACGTTGATGTTTGATAGATTGGTGTCATAATTGCGCCTGTTGATTCATCTGGATGAACACCAGCATGTATTGCTTTTGTACCGAATTTCATAATTATTAGTATTGTGTTTATTTTGTTTTTGGTAGCGTAAAATTAATAGAAAAAGCATCAAAAACAAACACGTTGCAAGCTATGTAGTACTTTAGCAATCGAGAAAGAATTATAAATTATTTCTCGATTCAACAATAACAAGGTAAAAATTGATCGGATACTAACGTTGTTTTTATCTTATTATCATTTACCGAATGAAATTAAACAACTGAGGTTATAAAATTACATCCTCCCTTTGATCGCATTTTCGACCATTTCATGTAAGGAACGAAATTGAAAATTCAACTGTTTTTTGATTTTGGATGATTCATAAATCGTAGTACCAAATGCACTTCTGGCCGTTTCTCTCGTAATGGCAGACTTCTTACCTAGAAGGGTTGTGAAAAGCCAAATGAAACGCCACGTAATACCCATTAACCATGGCTTAATTAATACAGAAGGCGCTTTTTTATTCAATTTTAAGGCAATTAAATCAAAGAGGTTTTTAAATGAATTATTTTCCCCGATACATAAAAAGCGTTCATTTTTAATAGCGCTTTCCATCAATTGAACCATGATATCAGATACATCTCGAACATCAACAAAAGCATTTGCCCCGTTGGTATAAAATGTTAATCCAGATGCAATGGTTTTAAAAATGGTTAAAGAACTTTCATTCCAATCGCCAGCACCAATAATTACACATGGATTGACAATTACAACATCCAATCCTTCTTCAACTCCTCGCCAAACCTCTTTTTCTGCAGAATATTTTGTAATAGAATATCCTGAAGTTTGAGGAGATTGTTTCCATTTAGTTTCTTCTGAAATTGACACTTCTCCTTCACCACCAATTGCTGCTGTTGAACTAACGTAGCATAATTTAAGAATCCCATTTTCAAGACAACTGTTTACAATATTTGCTGTGCCTTGTCTATTTGTTTTCATCATTGCGAAAAAATCACGCTTTTGAAAAGAAACAATTGCTGCACAATGATATACGTATTGGCAGTCGACCATTGTCTCATGCAAGTTGATAACATCAAGAACATCACATAGAACCCACTCAATCGTATCAAATCTATTCTGGCCATTCACAGGGTCATAGTAAATGAATAATCGGCGCACGACTTCTATTTTTTTTTCATTTCTAAAAAGTGCTTTGATACGACTATTTTTTTCTGTCAATTTAAAAAGTAAATGACTCCCCAATAATCCAGTTCCTCCTGTAACTAAAATCATATCATTTCTTTATGAGAAAAACCTTCAAAATTGCTACTTACCAATTTTTTCATTTTTAATTCCAAGCCAGTTAATACTTGAATTTTGAAAAGTTCAGTATGCAGTGATGAAATTCTTGCCATTCTCCAAATTTATTAGATAGATGCTAAATTTAGGTTTATTTTTGAGAAGATCTACTCATTATCGATGATAAAAATACCATAGTACCTTATTTATTTGCTAAAATCGTAGCGTTGACGAAAGATATATCTTACTTGAATTCCAATTTCATCTTTGTAAAATTGTTGTTTCCCAAACTGATCATCATACGCAACGATAGGAGTAAATCCTTTTCTATAATACAAATCCCACAACACATTTCTAGAAACAGTACCTGAGTAACTATTAAATAAACAAATTCCTGCTTTTAATGCAAACTCGCCCTTTGACACATTTGTTCGATTGCCATCAATGAACATATAATTATATTCGGGCGCTACAATTAAACTCAAACTTTGCACGAAACAGCCAGATGAAATACGTCTGCTTTGCGTTACAAGCAAATGTTTTTGAATTAAAATTGAAGAGTTTATAGAATGCCCCACATTAAAACCTAAAGCATTACCGTCAATTCTCTCTCCATTAGTATTTTTTTCTTGCGTTGTTTTTGTAAATGAATAACCAATTGTAGGATAGATTCCTTTCGCTATTTTCTTTGAAAAAGCAAGTGACCCAGAAAATGCATCGCATTGTAATTTTGCATTTTTCTGATATAAACAAATAAACGGTTGAAGAGAAGTACTAAAACCCCAAGCCTTGCCAGTGTATGAATATATCTGTGAATGGGCTTGAAAATAAACATTCAGCAGCAGAACAATTATTAGAATTACTTTTTTCATAGCGTTTTGGTTTTAGTTACTCTCCTTAATACGATTGAAAATGGAAAATAGTATATTGGAATACTTAAAAAGATTTCACATTTCTAATCTGCTGCCCAGGGGAAATAATAAAATGGTATGGCAGTGGAAACTTCTAGCATTGAGTGATATATGGAGAAATCTATTTTATGCTGGATTGGTAGCTCATAAATTGTTGGATGGTGATGTTGTAAAAGGTAGTTAGAAATGCAAAAGGTTTAATAGATGATAAAAAGATTTATAACGTACTAAAATCAAAATTAGAAGGTAAGATAGAAGATTTGAAACTAAAGTTAATTCAAACGGATTCAAAAATATCTAACCTAGATAAATACATTGATATGTCAGTTGATGTAGTTTCAAACATCAGTAAATACTGGGGTTTAAATAACATCGAGGTAAAAAAGAGAACACAAGAATTAGTGTTTCCAGAAGTTTTGTCATTGGACATTAAAAATAGGCGATATCTAACCAAAAATGTAAATCTTTTTTTGATTAGTTCAGCATTATCAAGGGATACAATGGGTATAAATGACAAAAAGCAACCTATTTCTAGATTGCTTTTTTCGTTGCCTTATGGCTTTGTAGACTACCTATCTGAATTATCTAACAAAAATAAGTTTAAAGAAGATATTTTTCGATTGAACATATTAGCAGATTATTTGACGTTAAATTTAATTGATTTTTAAGTTTGTGAAATTTTTAATCTTTCAAATGCAGCAACTCAGATAATTCTATTCCGAGAGCTAATGAAATTAGATATAAAGAATAACTGTTAGATGATACCTTACCATTTTCTATAAGCTCTAAGTGCTGTTTGTCTTTTTCGCACCGTCTTGCAAGTTCAGCCTGGCTTATTCCAATTTTTTGGCGATAATGCTTGATTTGTTGACCTATTTTTTGTGATAATTGTTCTTTGGATAGTTTATCGGCGTCAAATTTCATTATGACGCTAAATTCCTCTTTTGTTAACAAATTATAGTCATAATTTGATATGACGATGTAATTTTATTATTTTTGATTTAGGCTGCAATGAAAACTGAAAATCAAGATGGAAGTTAAAATATATGATTTGAAAAAGATGAAAATATTTTATTGATAAATGAATCCAAAAATTGAAAGCACTGAAGCTGATTTTCAAGATGTAAAAGATATTTGTTGTTGCGATTAATTTTTGAAACATGAAAAACATACTTACAATATTTATTTTATTAAATGGCATAAATTTATTCTCACAAGTAGTAAAACCTAAGTGTTTAGACGGTAATTGTAGAAACAAAATTGGCACCTATTTATATGAAGATAGTAGCATCTATTCAGGAGAATTTACCGATAAAATGCGAAATGGACAAGGTAAAATATTATACAAAGACGGCTCATATTATGAAGGCACGTGGCTTTTAGATAAAAGAAGCGGCACTGGTACATATATTGATTCAAAAGGGAATAAATACGAAGGACTTTGGTCTAATGACAAACAAAATGGCTTTGGTAAACAAATAGATGTAAATGGAGATATATACAACGGAAGTTGGAATGATGGAATATTAATAGGTAATGTTAGGATTCAATTCAAAAACAACGATGTTTATCAAGGAGAATATGTCAATGGTCTCAATGGTAAAGGTACTTTGACATATTCAGACGGCTCTGTATACAAAGGAAATTGGAATAAAAACTTGCACTTTAGTTATGGTGAAATGATTTATCCATTTGGAATTACATATAGAGGAAATTGGAATGCAAATGAAGTTGAAGGAACAGGTGAATTTTATGAAACATCAACACAAAAGCTTTTAGCATCGGGTAATTGGAAAACAGAGAAATCAAAGGAAATAGAATTAAAGTTCATGAATACTGATGGATATTTGATTTATTACTCTTCAAATAAAGATATGTTTTTAGGAAATACTCGTAATGGAGTTTATAATGGACATGGAAGAATTGTTTATAAAAATGGAGCTTATTATGATGGTGAATTTTCTGATGGAAAATATAACGGCAATGGGCATTTTTATAATTCAGATAAAAGTGAATACGACGGAGAATGGAAGGATAATCTAAAAGATGGTTATGGTGTTTTCACTAATTCGGATAAGTCTATTATTAAAGGTTATTGGAGAGTAGATAATTATATTGGTGCAAAGAAAAGGGTCGAATTAGCAACGTTTATTCAATGTATAGAATCGTGCGATGAAGAATGGAATTCTAGCACTATTGCCGACAAGAGATTAGGGAATTGTATTAACGGAATAAAAGAAGGAGAATGGAAAGATATTGATGAAAATGGAAGAGTACTTAGAATCCAAAACTTCAGAAATGGAATTCTTGAGGGAACGCAAACTGATTATTATAGAAACGGTAAAATTGAAGAAATTAAAAAATATAGAAATGGTTTACTTGAAGGTGATAAAATCACTTACCGAGAAGATGGAAAAATCCGTTATAAGTGTAAATATGATAAAGGAAAATTAATAGATACCGCATATAATTATTCTACGGGTGACGAAAGAGAAAAATATTTTTTAAGATATATTTTAGTTTTTGACACAAATGAATTACACGAACATGCATATTTCAGTAAAGTGTTCATGTTACATAAATTTATTTACAATATAAATCCTTTTGAAAGATGTAATGTCCCAGCAAAATTTATTGGTTTTCACCAAAATGGAGTAATAAGTGAACAATGCTCAGTTTTTGACAGAGAGAGATATGGTAATTTATCTAGATATGATGAAAAAGGTAATTTAATTGCCGAACTTCTCTACGAAACACTTGAATATGTAGAGGTTTTTAATGAAAGTAAAATTATATCAGGTTGGGAAATAATAGAGGGTGACGGACTAAATGAAAATTCAACAAAAAAAAAGGTGATATATGAAAATCAGATAAAAAAAGAAGAGGTAATTATAAATGAAAAAACAGATTATTATCAAGGAGATGCCGAAGGTTCTAGCTATGATGAGAAAATGTTTCTAGAAAATGGAAAAATAAAAAAAATTGAAAGCCCTTTTTACAGTTATGAAATAAATTATATTGAAAAAGAGTCATCAAATGAAGGTATTAGACAAAGATTGATTCAAGAATATGAATTTATAAAGGAACTAGGTGATAGAAGTGATTATACTTCAATTATTTTATATTTGAATATAGGTAAGTTCAAAATATCAGGGAGTTACACAGATTCGAAAAAAAATAAATATTCTTTTAAAAGATATATAATGAATTCATTTATGGTGGATTCAATTTATTCTAACAATATTTTGTGTGATGTGATTGTTTTGTCTGAAAACAATGAATTAACAATCACACATTATTTTCCCACTGGTAAGTTGAAGTCCTCCTGTAGATATATTGATTATAATGAAAATTATTGTTTCAAGATATCTGACTATAATACTTTTGTCCCAGATGGGGAACTTATAGGCTTCTTCGATAATGGAAAGGTTAATATGTCTGTTCTTTTTGATAAAGGAGAAATTTTAAAGAAAATTATTATTTATGACCAGAATGGTAATAAGCAAGAATATTCTGAAAAAGAACTTTCAGAAACATACAAATCACTTTTAAGGGAAATAAAAAATAACCATCATGAACATAACGGTCAAAAATAAATTATGAAAAATCTTATACTAACTTTTCTTCAATTCACTTTCTCATTTTGTTTAATTTCTCAAAATCAGGTAATAAAGATTAAAAGAAATAATGGATTAAGATATGGTCATTATCAAGAATTTAATGAGAACGGAATCTTAGTTTGTGATATTAATTTCCAGACAAATCTAATTACAAAACTAAAAAAACATGAAGAAATAATTTCAGGTTGGAAAATTGAATTTAAAGAAGAATTCAAAGAAATAAATGACCAAGCTGCAATTAGTTTAGGAGTGCATGAGTATAAATATAATTTTGAAAAGAATTTTTTAATTGGCGTTAAAAGAGATGATACAAAAATTTGGGGAGGCAGAAATCCAATTGAATTGGATTGTGATTATACAATAAATAATAGTTTAAAACTTCATATCTCTTATGATACAAATAAATTCAATCAATTCCCAAGAATAGAGGGAGCTATTGATGAAAGTTCGAGTGCCAATTATGTCATAGAATATGACACGAATGGAGAGCTTAAAAAAATAACCTATCATTCATGCGAAGATGCTGATTATATTACCTCAATTCATTACTTTCAGAATAATGCATTGTCTTTGATTGAAGAAAAGTTCGGAATAAATAGAAAGATATTTTTCGTAGATGGTAAAATTAATAGAATTGAAAGTAACAAATTGAATTATACTGTGTCTAATCTATGGTCATCTGAGGTGGACATTATAAATTTTATTCTTGAATCAACACCATTTGATGGTATTGATTCTGAATCATATTATGATTATTTAAATGGGGCAAAATCTCCTTTCAGTTTGAATAACGATGCAAATTTATTGAATGAATTATTCAAGAAATTAGAATCTGAAAGCTTTAATCTGAAAGGATATTTTGAATCTGAATCTGAAAATTATTTCTTCACAAGAACATATTCAAAAAACTTACTTATTGATTCTTTATTTACAAATAATTCGTTATATAAAATAATTAATTTCTCAGATTCCTCAAAAAGTATAGAAACATATTATTCAAATGGCTTCCCAAAAAGTTTTGTTTTATACACTGAAGTAGAAAATCATAATGATGAGTTAGAATATAAATATGCAATTTATAAGGAATTATATAATAATGGAATGCCGAAAATTATTGCAAATAAATGGATGGGTAAATTTGAGGATAACATTATTTTTTATGACAATGATGGCTCAGAGAAATCTTTTTCATTTGAAGAATTAGAGAATTCGGATTCTTTGCAGAAGTATCGAGATATGTTGATTGAACTTAGTAATGATTTGCGTTAAACTAGATTATAAATAAAGTCTAAAAAAATCTAATTATGAAAAATATCCTGTCGTTATTTTTTTTGCTAGAGGTTATTATTACATTCTCACAAGGAGTAAAACCAAAATGCCTGGACCGCAACTGTAGGAACAAAATCGGAACATACATCTATGCTGACAGCAGTATTTATTCAGGAGAATTCATTGATAAAATGCGAAATGGTTTAAAGGCGAGACAAGAATTCACCTTACCCATAAATTTTTCGTTGAATTAAATATAAGTTAAAATGATAAATATGCATAAGATTATTCTTTACATTTTGATTGGATTTGGTGTTGCTTCTTGTTCTACTCCAACGACCCATGATGAGGGTAAAAGGCAATCGACCTATGAAACAATCGTTTCTAAGGGTTTTATTGGTCAAACATTTTCTAATAAATCGACTGACTCATTTGGACAGACCAAACAAGAGTTTTCATTTAAAAAAAATGGCATTGGAACATATTATGTAGCTTGGACTGTAAGCACCACTTTACATGAAGATATTGGGGATATGAGCTGGGAGATTAATGAAGGTAAGATTTATGTTCATTATACTTACAAATCTTCAGATGGCATAACGAGTTCAGAAGAAGAAGTGTTTACATATAATAAGCAAAGAAATGAACTAATCTCTACAAGTAATAATTCGAAGATTTTTAATGCAGTTCATTCAAATTCTAGTTTTAAGCAAAATGATAAAGCACATGAATTCTCAAAGAAGTTATCTGGTTTTTCAGATGACAATCAAAGTTTTAAGGATAAAACTTATTTTATTAAGACTGATTATTCATACATAGAAAATAATGGAAATTTAAAAAAGCAAAATAACAAAATTATTTCTTGGAGTTTTGAATTGACTAATGATTTAGTTAATATTTTGATGATGGTAGATAAAGAACATAAGTTTACTGGACATTATATTTCAAATTCTCAATTAGAAATGAGAAAATCTGATGGCAGAAAATATTGTATTTTCGAAATTTCAAATAATGAACTCCTGCAGGTTTTTGCTTCTGGTGATACCTGGCATCACCAAATTCAAAATAGGAGGCAAGATGGTGGTGATTCATACGATGAAGCCGAATATAACCGCCAACAAGAACAGGCCGAATATGAATCAAGTCAAGCATATTATAATTCGCAAAAAAATGAAACCAAACAATCTAGTAATTATCAATCAGAAAACAACTCAAAGTCAAGTGAACAAAACAATTTAGAAATAACAAAAAACCAAGTTATTGAAGAGCCTGCATTTCCAGGTGGAACAGCAGCGTTAATGAAATACATTCAAGAACATTTGAATTATCCTCAGTCAGCAATCGAAAATAGAATTCAAGGAAGGGTTTATATTGAATTTTATATTGAGAGTGACGGTAAAATATCGGATGCTAAAGTGAAAAGAGGTGTCTCAGAAGAATTAAATGCAGAAGCATTAAGGATTTTGAAATCTATGCCAAATTGGATTCCAGGAACAATAAATGGCGAAAAATCAAGAATGAAATTTACATTGCCAATTAATTTTCAATTAAACTAGTGATTACTAATCATATTAAATTCGTCACAATAATGAATAGGACCTTATTATTAATTTACATCGCATTAAGTCTCATTTCATGTGAAAATAATGGAATAAAAGATAAAAAACATGTAATTGAAAACAAGTTTGAAAAGGAAAGCTCTGAAAATTCAATAAAAAATGTTCAGAAAAGTTCATCGACTGAGCCATTGCTTCAAAATGAAACTAATGTGATTGAAGGATTTGAATTTTCAACTAAGAATCTAGATGTAGTGACATTTAAAAATGGAGAAACGATAATGCAAACAAACTCCAGTGAGGAATGGCTTCTGGCGTGTCGTAAAAACATTCCAGCATACTTTGCAAAAAAATTAACTAATGGTCAAGTTTCTATCTATTATAATTGGCATGTCATTAAAGATAGACGAGGAATTGCTCCAGAAGGGTGGCATATACCAAATAGCAATGAATTAACACAATTCATTAATGCTCTTGGTTATGAAATTGCAGGAGATAAGATGAAATCATCTAATGGTTGGAAAGAATGGAACGATGACTTACATTGCTCAAATTGCAAAAACATTTTATGGATTAAACCATCAGAAAGAGGCAAACACAGCGGACCATGTGGAAAAATTAAGAGAGATGGCAATGGAACAAATAGTTCAAAATTCAATGGTCAACCCAACGGTTATATCTATTGGGGTAATAATATTCTTTCATTAGGTAGCCTTGCTTGCTATTGGGTTCTAGATACTGAACCAACTTCACTTCACCTCTCAAACCAAAATGAAAAAGCTGAATTTCATATTGATGGATATAAAGAAATAGGTTATAATATAAGATGCTTCAAAGATAATGAACCAACACTCAATGGTGGGGATAACAAATTAAAATATGATATGGAAAAAGACCAAAATGGAAATGAGTTCAAGCTGATTCAAATAGAAAATCAATTTTGGATGGCTCAAAATCTTGAAGTTGATAAATTCAGAAATGGTGACCCAATAAAACATGCCAAAACCGTTGAAGAATGGATTAAAGCTGGTAATAATAGAGAACCTGCATGGTGTTATTATGAGAATAAACCTGACAATGGACTGAAGTATGGGAAACTTTATAATTCTTATGCATTAACAGATAAAAGAGGATTAGCCCCATTTGGATGGCATATTCCATCAGATGACGAATGGAGTAATATGGTTGTTTTTTTGGGAGGATTCTCTGGTAATACAGGTAAAAACATGAAACTAAATAATGGTTGGCTTAATCAAGGTAATGGCACGAATATTTCAGGATTCTCTGGTTTACCTGGAGGTGCAAGGGACAATGATGGAGTTTTTTACAACGGTGATGAAGTCGGTTCATGGTGGAGTACAACGAAAGACTGGTATTACGGCGCTAGAATATATGAGTTAAGTTCATACTTAGACCGTATTAAAGCTCAAAAGTACCTGAACAATAGCTATGGATTCTCTGTTCGATGCGTTAAAGATTAGAAATTTTACATTTTGAATTTTTTCTTTCAGTAAAGCTTAATATTATGAATCCTTAATCTGTTCTTCTTGTTTTCATACTTTTTGATACTATTAAATACCTGATATGAGAAATTTATTGTATTTTCTAACACTCTTCGTAAATATTTCAGTTTTCGCACAAACTGTAAAACCCAAGTGTATCGATGGTAATTGTCGAAATAAGTTTGGTACATACAGATATGCTGATAGTAGTATTTACACTGGTGCGTTTAATGATAAAATGCGCAATGGGAAAGGTAAGATTCAGTTTAAAGATGGTTCATCCTATGAAGGTGATTGGAAGATGAATATCAAAGAAGGGTATGGTACTTATTTTGATTCTGATGGTGGAAAACATGAAGGTCTTTGGCTAAATGATTCTAAGCATGGCCGAGGTAAATACACTGACAAAAAGAAAAATATTTACGAAGGAACATGGACAAATGGGGAATTACTGGGTGATGTTGTTATTGCATATTGCAATAAAGCATTGTACAAGGGAAAGTATAATAAAGGAAAAGAAGGATATGGAGAGTTTTTAGATAAGGATGGGGGGATTTATGCAGGAAGCTGGTCGAATGACAAAAGAAATGGATTTGGGAAGATGACTTATAAATCTGGTGCTACATACGAAGGTGATTGGGTTAATGATAACCGACAAGGAAAAGGAACCTATATTGATTCCTTAAATGATATATATGAAGGCTCTTGGTTCGATGACCACGAAAATGGTTTTGGAAAGTATACGGATGCCAATGGAAACATTTATGAAGGTACTTGGGTGAATGGCGAGGTAAATGGCTATGTAACTATTCGTTACACTAATCATAATATATACGAAGGAGAATACTTAAAAGGTCTGCAGGGAAAAGGGAAATTAATATACGCCGACAGTTCAGTCTACACGGGAAATTTCTTAAAAAATAATCGTTCGGGTTATGGTGAGTTTGTCTATCACTTTGGATTAACCTACAAAGGAAATTGGGTTTCAAATGAAATAGAAGGACATGGAGGTTTTTACGAAACCAAAACTCAAAACAAACTTGCTTCAGGCAATTGGAAAACGCAAAATCTCAGAGGATTCGACTTAATTATTTTAGGTAGCAATGGATATATGGTTAGATTTTATGCTAACAAAGATTTATACTATGGCCAATCGATAGATGGTTTGCCAAATGGTATTGGAACTATTATATACAATGGTGGTGAACGGTACGATGGAAATTTTTTAACAGGACGGTATGATGGATATGGACATTTTTTATACAACGACAAAAGTGAGTATAAAGGTGAATGGAAAAATGGACTGTGGGAAGGATTTGGAACGAAGGTAAGACAGGACAGGACAGAAGAAAACGGGTATTATGAAAAAGGTATATACATAGGAAAGGAGAAGCCACTTACAAATGAATTCGTGTACATTAATGGTATTAAAGGTATTAAAATCGGCGAACAGACTTGGATTGCTCAAAATCTCAATGTAGATAGATTTCGTAATGGCGACCTAATTCCTCATGCGATAAATAATGAAGATTGGGAAAGGGCTGGAGAAAGGGGCCAACCAGCCTGGTGTTACTACGATAATGGCTCATCGAATGAAGCAAAGTATGGTAAATTGTATAATTGGTACGCTGTAAATGACCCAAGGGGCTTAGCTCCTAAAGGTTGGCACATCGCCAGTGAGGTAGAATGGCTTAAATTAGCAAACCATTTTGGGGGAAAAGATATCGCAGGTAAAAAAATAAAAGCGGATGGTTCATGGTGCTTGGAAGGAAATTATGATTTTGACATACGAATTCTAGAAGCAAAGAACTTTAATGCCGTGTCAGGGGGAGAGCGATTATCAAGAGGAATATTTAGCGCAAAATACACTAACGGATTTTGGTTTTGTGCATCAGCAGTGAATTACATATCGTTGAATTCTGGGTCTGATAAAATCAGTTTCCTTCCATTATTAACAAAAATATTAGTATCTGATAATAAGTTGACAGATAAAAAGAAATTTGGATTCTCAGTTCGTTGCGTTATAGATTAATTTCAATGGTAGAATCTCCAATTCACCAAAAGTTTATCCACTCCCATTCTATAACAAATCCTTTTGACTTCATCGTTCGAAAGACGGTCAGGATTAACAACCATGAATGAATGTTTCGTCTTCTCTAGTTGATACGTGATGCTAATTTTCTTTTTTGCCTTGCCATACCTTACGATACAATTTCTGTTGAATCATTGCCGTACCTATACTTGTTCACTTTATTCACAGTACTGAAACTACATTTCAAGATTTTGACAATCTCGGCCATAGGATAACCAGCAGAGAGATATTCGGCAATTTTCTTATTTTTTGATTTCAATAAAAATTTCTCCGAACTCTCTTTTGTATTTACAGCTCTTCCAACATAAACACCTTTTGCTTTTGCAATTCGAACACCTTCCATTTGACGTTCTTTAATCATCTTCTTCTCGAAAGAAGCCATTGTTGACAAAATTGAAATCATCAGTTCCGAAAACATGTCTGGTTTACCATTATCATCCAGATTCCTGAGGTTGGGATTTCTACATTCAATAACAATAGCCATCTCCGTTAATTCTTTCCAGACCTGAAGCACTGATAGGGTGGTTCTCCCAAGGCGGTCAATTGAGTGTATGGTCAGATGCTTCAATGTCCCATTGTCTATCAATTTTTTTAATTCCCTCCCTTTAGGGCGCTCCCAAAGAGGAATTATTCCGCTGCACTTGTCTATAAAAACATAATCAAATGATTCAGTGTTTTGAATTTGTCTTTCAGCATTTTGCTCGGCTGTTGAAACACGGGTGTAGAGTATTTTCATTATACTATATTAGGATGTAACAATTTTTAATCTAATATAGTATTTTTTGTCTAGAATTCCAAATTTTTTGGGTATTACTTTTTCTACAGTTTACGGTATACCCTAATTTTATAATTGTTCAAAAGAGAATAGAAATTAATTTAGGCAAAAAATGAAATGTGATTTTCAATTTAACTTTATTGAAAATAAATAATCTCAAATTCATTTCGCCTGCTAAAATAAGCAAAAACCTCCTCCTTTTTAATTGTTCTTGTAACAACAGAACTCTTGATGCCATGCATTGTTTTATTTCTTTTTGCAAAAAAATGAGCAACACTTTTTTTAGTTGTCCAGCTAAATCGAAAATTTTCACTTTTTATTTCCTGTTCACTGCATCCTCTGTAAATTTTAATTTCATTTGGAAGTGAATCAAACTCCAACCTTTCTTCCTCAGTCATTATGCGCATTTTATCTGGTCTGTCAGAATTAAAAAATGTTTTAATTAATTCATGCGTTGAATGCGAAAAAGAACTCATGATATAGCATTCACCAAGAACAATCCAATAATCTTTATCTGTCAAATCATCTTGCACATGATTAAATATTTTAAAAATATTTTCTCTGCCAAGGTAAGTGCCAATTATTGACCAGTCAGAAATTCCCTTTGTTCTGAATTCTGCAACGAGATTATTAAATAATTTGTTTTCAGTGTTTTCGTAGGTTATTTTACCATTTAAATAATCGTTTATTAATAGAACAAAATTGTCGTTATTTTCAAAATCACTATTTGAGATTTCGAAAATTTCTTTCGCAATCTTTAACCCAAATTGTTTTCCTTGACCTATCACAGTCAAAGCCATCGAGTATTGTACGCAGTATTTTTCCATGATTTTTTATCTACTCAACCTTTCTAGAATTAATTTTTGACTGCCCCTCAATAAGGTTTTCATATAAAAGTTCTTTGACAGGAACGCCGAGCGCTTCACTTACTTGGTACAGGTCATCGAGTGTAATAGATACTCTTCCATTCACCCAAAGACTGATTGTATTTTGAGTTTTATTCATTTTCAGAGCGAGCCACTTGCTGGTTCTTCCCTCTGCTTTTAATATCTCTCCTATACGTGTTTTTACCGCCATTATTCTTTTGAAAATAATTTGGTTAAAGTTAAGAACTAATCAGCCTTGATTTACATTTTAGCAATCATATTGGTCTAATTATCCAAATATGATTCAATACTTTATTTTTATATTACTAATTATATTAGTATTTTTATATTAATATAATTAGTAATGAGAAACAAGAAAAGTAAAGTTCAACTATTCAGAGAAAAGCATCAACATTTTCTCATTAGCATTTTAGCAGATAAATTGGACTCTTTTAAGGACTATTCAGAAAAGTATCACCGAGTGGTGCAATTTGACTTTAATATATTTGGTATTCCACATTTCACCACCATTTTCATAAATCATGACCTAACTCTTGTATTGCGAATTGAAAGATTTCAAAAAATAATCCATTTGACAGAAAACATAGACAACACTGATGCGCTAATTAATGACTTTAAGTATTGGATGCAAATTCAAATTCTGAACTAATTGAAAGTGGTTTATTGGACATATCTGAAAAATGATTGGGATACTATTATTTGTTCCTTTTGGCTTTTGGCAACAGACGAATCGCTATCCATCTGGTCTTCATTACCATATTCTATTTTCAATCATAAAAAAGATGAACTGATGCCAGAACCACTGCCATGGAATGAAGTCGAAAAGGCACTCAATATCATGTATGAGATTATTGATTGGGTAGATGAAAACAATTTTCATAATTGCTTCGCTTTTCACCCAAGTTTAACCCAAGCACAAAAAGAATCCTTTACTTTCTCTTTGGATTATCGAGCAACGCATCTGCATCCTAATATTATCTTTTGTTGTCTTGAAATAAATGATTATCATTTTCATCGCTATCAACAAGAATATGATGCAAGTACTATCTTCAGACCTCATCGTTTTACAGCGCAAAAAAAGTCATCAACCAGAGAACAGTTTGAGATTCTATTGGAAAATGGTGGTGATGACTATAAACAATGGTACGTTGAACATTATAATGAATTAAAGTCATTCAATATTAAAACAAATGGAGCTTTGACTTCTGTTTTTGCGTTTGATGATAGTGGAGATTTAAAGGCGGTAACGTTCAATAAAACGAGTTGGATGAAGTGAAATTAAATGTTAATTATTTGTTAAATGTTGATTTTTTTATTTAGAATTTAAATTTCGTATATACCTCAATATCAATCGCATATGTCAATATATATAATACTGTTTTATATTTAATCAATTTAGCCATTTTTTGCTGATTAGGTTATGCGACCAATTTGTAATTCTCCTAAAAAAGTAGGATATTTGTATAGTTGATATCAATCATCAGCTAGTTATCGATAGGGCTGATGCCACATCATCAAAATCATAATTTTATTTATTCTGCAATGGTTTTAGAACCATTGAAATCCTCTGGGTATAGGGCTGGGTATATACCCTTCGGGGATTGATAGTTATTTTTGAAATAAGTTTATTAATTCGATTTTAATTCAATTAAAGTTGATAGTAATTAAAATGGACTGGTTAGTTACCCTTCGGGGTTGATAATTCTTATTAAAAAAAATTGATAAAAGCTATTTCAACTTAATTGAAAATTGGTAAGTTCTTTTTTGATTCACTTCGTAAATTCTTATATTATGTAAAAGAAATAATAAAAATTTTGTTTGTTACACTTTGGTGAGTGGTGTAGTATAAACGAAACCACCACCATAAATTGGTTATAGTACTTATATAGTATATGGGTACAAAAGAGACCCTATTTAGGGTACTATGCATACCTACTAGATAGGATACATATCGTACCAACTTAACTTTTACAATATGAATATCAATTATTTATTTTTTGGTATTTACAATTTCAATTGAATTCACTAAAGTTAATACGCAGACCATATCAACAAGGAAGGAAATGATTCAACCGAGTAATAAATCTTTGTTCATCAATTTCTTAATAATAATTTTAATAATAAATAATTGCACTATGAATAATAAAAAAATTAGAACAAAAAAGAAGTCTGGGAACTTCACAACCATAGATATCAAAATAATAAAAGACAATAACTTGTCATCAAATGCTAAAATCCTGTTGATATCAATCCTGAGCGATTCTGATAGTTTTGAACTTTCTCAATCACTATATTGCAAGAGGCTTGGGTGGGAGAAGAATCAGTTCACAACAGCAATTCAGCAATTAGAAAAATCTGGCTACATCAAGCGCACAAAATTAGATAGTGATAAGGCTATTGCTGGGAAATTAAAAAAGGGCAGTAATCGTATTTTATATTTTTATACGGTAAGTGAATTTGGCAACTTAAATATCGTAGAAAATAATAGTGATAACTCAAGTTCAATAAAAGACATAGAGCCACCAACACATGAGGAAATAGAATGGTTAGCAAATGAGGTAGCCGAAAATGAGTTTGTCAAAAAATCAATAAACTATATTAATGATGACCTTTGGGAAAAATGGCAAACAGATAAAACTAAATACATTGAGTGTGTTAAAGAGTTGAAGTCTCTTGCTTCTGAAACCCAAGCAAAATATGTGCAACATCTGAAGGCAATACTTATAGACTTTTATTCATCTAAATATCCAAAATCAGTAATTCAAAAGATGGAGGATAAGATAAAACATGTAGTTTACAAAGAGAAGCGCTTTTTCAAATCAGAAAATGTTGGTGGTGAGGATTATGAGGCTAAGTCATTTTGGTTGAATTTAAAAAGCGACTACAGTCGGAAACGAAATAACAATCGCATTGACCCAGAAACAGCTGCATTAAATGATTAGTAGCTATAATTCAAAATCAACCGAAAAATTTTGAAACACTTCTTCAAGGTCAGACAAATATTCTTCAATCAATTCGGTAATTGGTGTTTTTCCATTCCAGTCAGCGAAGAAGCTAACTATCACATAAGAACCATATTTCTTTTCGTCTTTTGGTTCACCATTCACCCATAGTGAAATAAAATATTCGGGTAAATACCCATTTACCATCATTGTGAAATCACGCTTCACTATCGCAATTCTGTCGTCTCCCCAATGGCACTGGGGATAAGAAAAAATATCATATAATTCCTGTTCCATTAAAGGCGAATAAGCAAGTACACGATTGTGTACACTCTCGATATGAAAATCACTTATTGTCAATACCTTTTTGTTTTTTAATTTAATTTCTATCATTTTTTATTTATCAATCTGATGTTATTCTAGTTTTACCGATGTTTTTATGCGATTTAAAGTTTATGTCGCATTGGGTTCAGGTGCTATTCAACTGCTTTTACGTTACATCTAAGCCCATTTTAATTCTCAAAAAAATCCCAAAATTTTTTTGGAGCAATCCAACCACCTTTAGAACCAATACCCCACAGGGAGGTAGAATAAGAGTTCACAGGGGTAGGACTATGTACCATATATGACACCCCTCCCCCCGTTATTTTTAAGTTGACCATTCACTTTTTACTCGATTATGAAAGTGCTCTATTTCAAAAAGTAGGTGCAGCTGATTATTACTTTCAAGTTCTAGATAGAGTTCCATTAAACTATCATCTGTTAAACATGAGTTTTCTTCGTATCTACATTTCATGAATTCCGATAAAAGATGTTTTAAGTTTGGTGCAAAATTTAAATTAGTTATAATATCAAACCTTTCTTCATCGGTGGTGCTTATGATTTCCATTTCAGATTTTGGTTCGTACTTAGAAATATTTTCTAAGATGCATCTATTAAAAACCAATGACATTGGCTTCCTAAGCACATAGCTACAATGCTGTTTGAATTTTTGTTTCGTTAGCTCGTCTATTCGAAACTGAATGAATTTGTTTTTTTGTTGTGACATATTTTTATTTTTAATAATAAATATGTCGAAAAAGCTAAAAGTCAAAAAAACATTACAATTTATATTTGATTGATTTACAACATAATAAATATCCTGTTTTATATAAAAAAAAACTGGTTGTCAAATGAGAAAAAAAATAGTAAGATTGCACAACTATCGATTGGATTGGATAATACTACTTCGTAATCATCGGTTTTCATTTTAGTTATTTGATTCGGTTGTAACGAATTACTAATTGTTGTATTTGAGGCATTATTATGTTTCAGAGTCAGGAACGACTATAAAGGAATAAACCTCACCATCCGAAAAAAAACATGAGGTTAGGGATGGTGGTTTAAAATGAATTGTGATGAATTATCACTTGGTTTTGGGAAAAACTCAAAACCAAAAAAAATTAACATAGATGACATAAGAAGATGTCCAGAATTTAAAAATTTAACAGAAGAAGAGGGAATAGAAATTATTGATTCGATTTACCAGTTAAGCATAATTACATTAAATATTTACAAAGATGAATTTAGAAGCATTTAAAAAATTTAGCACGTTTGAAGAATCGAAAGAGATTCATAGAGAAGATGTTTGGAGCTACACCCGAGTGTCTTCAAAAGAGCAATTCACTTCAAATGGAAGTGTTCAAAACCAAAAATCTGTAGCACATGAGTTTGCTGCTGAAAACAATTATATTCTAACACATGAATTTGGCGGAACCTATGAGAGCGCAAAAGGAGACTTCACTCGAAAAGAGTTCAATAATATGATTGCGGAGGTTAGAGAATCAACAAAGAAACCTTTTGCAATAATGATTTTTAAAATGAGTAGATTTTCACGTTCTGGGTCAGGTGGAATTTCTGTAGTTCATGACTTAGTAGATAAGATGGGTGTGCATTTAATTGAAACGAATACTGGACTTTCGACTGCAACACCAAGAGGAAAAAATGCCATATTAGCAAAACTAGTTGAAGCTGAAAGAGAGAATATTGAGCGACTTGAATTTACAATTCCTGGAATGAAAAATTTTCTAAGAAAGGGTTGCTGGTTGGGCACTGCGCCGTTAGGGTATGACCATCATGGTCCGAGAGTTAAAGATTATGAAAGGTTGAGTCATAAACAAAAATTAGTACTAAATGACACTGGAAAGATTCTTCAAAAAGCATGGCAATGGAAAATTGATGGGAAACGTGATTATGAGATAATTTCAGATTTAAATTCTTTAGGATTAATTATGTCGAAACAAAAACTTAGCGATATGTGGCGTAAACCATTTTATTGTGGAGTTAGCGTTCATCGATTACTCGAGGGAGAAGCTGTTATGGGTAATTGGGAGCCAATGGTGAGTTCTGATGATTTTATGAAAGTCCAGAAAATAATTGAAAAGAACAATATAGGTTACACTGTATCCAAAATAAATGAAAAGCGTCCATTAACAGGATTTGTCACTTGTAATACCTGTGGTCATAAATTAACTAGCTATGAAGTTAAATCCAAGGGCTTACATTATTATACATGCCAAAATAATTGCGAGGGCTCAACAATGAATGCAGAAACATTGGACAAATCTAAAAAAGAAGGATTAAATAACATTTTTATTAAATTATTGGATGAATTTCAATTAAAAGAGGGAGTAGTAGACCTTTTCAAGAAACAACTTGGGTTTTCAATTGACTATATAAATTCTGATGATTTTGAAAATGAAAAAGCTATCACAAAAGAAATTAAAAGTTTAAAAGATGAACTAGAAAAACTCGAGGAAAAATATATTTTTCATGATTTACCAAAACAGACTTACGACAAGTATTTTAGTAAAATGCAAACTGAAATTCAAGACAAAACCATGGAACTTGAAAAAGTTAAAAATAAAATATCTAACCAAGATGAAGTCATAGAAAAATGCGTGTCAATTACAAATAACATCAGTAAATACTGGGTTTCAGGAAATATAAACACAAAGTTGAAAATTCAAAAAACGGTATTTCCAACAGGTTTGGTGATAGATGCAAAAAACAGACAATATCTAACCAAAGAAGTTAACACTGTTTTTGCAAGAATTCGGATCAAGTCTAAAACTTGTGGGGAAATATAAAAATTCCGATTTTTGCAAATCAAAAAAACAATTAAAAATTGCAAAATTCCTATATAGATTTAGTTAAACTATTGTTACCTGAGATATTGGTTGATAATTTTGAATTAATATCTTTCA
>CANFRV010000005.1 GCA_947449575.1 Flavobacteriales bacterium | reverse complement strand
ATGTGTCATTACAACTTTATTTTTGGCGAATTAACGGGGTAAAATAACTCCTTTCCTAGAAACAGAAAGGGAAATTTCAATATTTCTCTTCTGTTTTGAAGTTTTTAGCCCATCAAAGCTAAAAGTTGCATTTGTTATTTGAACTTAAGATTAAAAAAAAAACGTATTTTTAAAAAATTTCAAATGAGGTGGTATCATAAAAAATAAGTACCAGTTCTTATGATTATAATAGTTTTGTGACTAATTTTTCTTGTATGTGGTATTTCAATTAGTGGAAGTGTTTAAATTTTTACATCAAAATAGATTAATGGATTTAAACTTTTCCTTGAAAAAGAAATATTAAAAGAAACACAGACTTACTGCTGATTTTCAGTAAGAGCGAAACCCGAAAAGCTAAAGAGTAGGAAAATTGTTAATTATTGAATCATGACGCACAAAAAACTATTTTCATTTCTAATTATTTTACTAACCTTAAATTCTTGTAAAAAAGAAGGATGTACAGACTCTTCTGCTCTTAATTTTAATTCTAAAGCAAACCATGACAATGGATCATGCTTGTATGGACCTGAATTAAAAATAAATGGCACTACAGATACAATTATAACTCTGTATAGCACATATAATGATTTAGGAGCAATAGCTACTAATAAAGACGGTTCATCATTAAATGTCACAATTAATAACCCTGTAAATACATCTGAAATAGGTTATTATTATGTAACTTATACAACAACAAATGAAAATTTAACTGTTGAGTTAAAGCGAAAAGTTACTGTTTTAGCTAATGTTGGACAGATTTACAAAGGAGGAATGTTTTTTTCTTATTTAAAATCTGGAGATGAAGGTTTTATTGAAGGAGAGATACATGGCTTATTATGTTCTAATTCAGACCAAAGTGCAGGAACTACCTGGGGGTGTCAAGGAGTAAATATTCTAACGTCTGACATTAGTGGAGCAGGTTCAACTAATACTCTTGCTATAGAAAACACTTGCAGTGAAGCAAATATAGCAGCTAAAATATGCTCTAATCTATCTTTGAATGGATATTCCGATTGGTATTTGCCTTCAAGAACAGAATTACATCAAATGTATCAAAATCTACACTTAAACGGCTTAGGAAATTTTTCAATTACAACAGGAGATAATTTTTATTGGAGTTCTTCTCAATTTAACAATATGTCAGCATGGTACAGTTATTTTGCTGTTAATGATGAAGTTGCAGGTTCTAAAACAGGGTCATTTAGAGTAAGAGCAATTCGTAAATTTTAATATTCAAAAAAACATGAAAAAAAAGCACATTCTAGCAATCCTAGCGCTTGGATTTATTGTAGTTACTAGAGTAATAGCTCAAGTACCAAGTTATGTTCCCTCAAGTGGATTGGTGGGTTATTGGTCGTTTGATAAATCATTTAATGATATTAGTGGAAAAGGAAATATTACTTCATCAAATGGTGTTGTATTTGTCCAAGATAAATTTGAAAATAGAGAAAGTGCCTGCTATTTAAATGGTTCATCTTTTTTGTCTATTAAAGATAATGATCGTTTAAGACCAAAGCAAATAACAATCAATATAATGGTTAAACCTGAAAATATAAGTGCTGTAGTAAATCCATTATTTTATAAAGGAGGCTTTGAAGTTTTTGAATTAGATTTAGCTTTTTTTGCGATCAAACAAAAAAGTAATTGCCTTTCATATTCAGGTGGTGGATGGTTATTAACTGAAAAGAATTCAAATAATTTTATTCCAAACACATGGTACATGATTACTGGATCGTTTGACGGAGAAAATCTGTGTTACTACGTTAATGGTAAATTGGTTAAAAGTATAAAAACAGATATAATCGAAATAGATAATTGTCCTGGCGGTGAAGATTTTAAAATTGGGGGCAGACATAAGTTCGATAAGAATTTTTTTAAAGGATCAATAGACGATTTTGGTGTTTGGAATAGGGCGCTCTCTCAAGATGAAATATTGAAAATTTATAGTAATCTAAATAATCCTATTAGCACAATTGACCAACCTAAGGAATTTAATCTCACTTTTAAAATTGCTACAATTGATGATAAAGGTCAAAAAGTATTGGTAAATGCGAATGATCTTAAAACGAATGATGATGAAATAAAAACAAAAGAGGTTGTAAACTTACCGATTGCATTTTATATCAATAATCAATATTGGGTTGAAGGTATTTATAATGGGCCAGTAACTAAGGTTAAAACTGAAACTGGTAAAATATTCCTACCTCATGGTAAAGGTCGATTTAAATCAAATGATGATCGCTCTTTTTACTATGAAGGAAGTTGGACCTTAGGTGGTTTTTCTGAATACGGGATATTGAAGATGAATTTTGATTGGATAGGCGAAGAAATAAGGTATCAAGGAAATTTTTTAAATGGAAAATTAAATGGGCTAGGAACAATAACTTGGGGCGACACTGAAACTATTTTTGGCAAAGGGTCTAGCTATACGGGGACTTTTGTAAATAATGTCATTGAAGGAAATGGATCATTTATGTATGGAAATGGATTCACTTATAATGGTGATTTCAAAAACAACATGAGAAATGGGAAAGGAAAATTAGAATTTAGTAAAGTAAATAATAAGATTTGTTTTTTTAATGACAATGTTATTTTGGCAAAGTATTATGATGGTTATTGGGAAAATGACATTAAAAAAGGTACAGGAAAACTAGTTTATAACAATGATTTAAAAACAAATGATAAAGAAATAATTGGAAATTGGATAAATAATCAGTTTTCAGGTAAAAGTGAAATTGAGTTTAGTAATGGTAATAAATATAATTGTGAATTTATTCAGAATCTCCCGCAAGGTTATGGAACATTGTATAACGGGGAAAATACGAAACTCGTTGGAACTTTCAAAGATGGTGAATTTACAGGAAATGGAAAATTTATTTATCCTAATGGAGCAATATATCAAGGCGATTGGAAAGATGGTACGAGAAATGGTAAAGGAAAATATAATAGTGCTGACAGTACAATTTATGAGGGGGATTGGAAAGATGGTAGAAAAAATGGTAAAGGAAAATATAGTTGGCCAAGTGGTAATATCTTTGAAGGAGATTTTATTAATGATGAATTTGTTAAAGGTATTTTAAAATTTTCAGATGGCACCTATCAATCTGGTATTTGGAATGAAAAACGAGAATTTTCAGGAAACGCCAAACGAATAGCAGGAAATAAAAGTATTTGGGAAGGAGAATGGGTAGGATTGATGCCAATTAATAATGGGAAAGTCAATTTCGAGAATGGTAATATTTATGAAGGAGAATGGACTAGTTTAAAAGAAGGTGAAGTTGTATATTGGGTAATTAAAGGTAAAGGAAAAATGGTTTACCCAAATATTGGTACTTATGAAGGCGATTTTGCTAATGGCAACAAAGAAGGGTCAGGTGATTTTAATTACTTGAATGGAGATATATATTCGGGCGATTACAAAAACGATGTGAAATCTGGTATTGGAGAAATGTCTTATAAAAACGGGACTTCATACAGAGGTGAATGGGCAAATGATTTGCCAAATGGGCAAGGTGAATTTTATCAAATTGATGGTAAAGCTATAGGTGGAAAATTTGTTAATGGTGTATTTCAAAAACCATTTGTATGTAAAGAGGTTGAAATCGGCAATCAAGTTTGGATGGCTGAAAATTTAACTGTTGCTAAATTCAGAAACGGAGATTTAATACCACAAGTAAAAACACTAGAAGAATTTGGAAAAGTAAGTGGACCTGCGTGGTGTTATTATGAATTTTCTGAAAGTAATGGAGTGAAATATGGCAAATTATACAACTGGTATGCTGTTAATGACCCTCGTGGGTTAGCACCAATCGGATGGCGAATTCCTAAAACAGATGATTTTTGGTTGTTATTGGAGTTTTCACCTTTAAACAAGAGCAATTTAGAAAAATTTGGATATAAATATTCTCCAATTAGTAGTGAATTCAGAAGTAAAGTTGGTTGGAGTAAATTTGGCACAAATACAAGTGGTTTTAATGCATTACCAGCAGGATATAAAGGTTATACAGCTGTTAGAGAAGCTGCGGAAGTTTATATTCCAACGTCAAGCTTTAAAGAAAAAGGGAAATCAACATATTTTTGGACTTCACAATTTGAAGATGATGAAAAAGCATATTCTTTTCTTGTTGATGATAATACAGCACATCCAGAAACTCTTACATATAAATATATGTATTATTCTGTTCGTTGCGTAAAAGAATAAACATTAATTGAGAAGGGTTACAATAAAAAACTACTAAACTTTATTAAAAAATATCGAAATAATTCCGGAATCTTTTTGAATCAATAAAATTTTAAACTAAATTTTTATGAAAAAACTATTTTTATTATTAATCAATGTTATTGTTATTTCAACCATTGTTTTCACTCAAACAGATAAAAAGGGCTCTCAAGCTTGGATGTCAGAAGATGGAACTCAAGTTTTGGGCACTGAACTTGGCACCCAAGTTTGGGGAACAGAAAATCTGAATGTTGATAGATTTAGAAATGGGGATATAATTCCAGAAGCAAAGACGAATGCTGAATGGGAAAAGGCACTTGTGCATAGAAAGCCAGCATGGTGTTACTATAAAAACGAGTCTGAAAATTCTATAAAAGCTGGCAAAATTTATAATTGGTATGCAGTGAATGACTCCCGTGGATTAGCACCTTTAGGTTGGCATGTTCCTTCTTTTGCAGAATGGAACATATTAAATGACTATTTGAATAATTCAAATAGTAAAATGCAAGTTTTATATAATGGAGACCGTTGCTTTGATTTCAATGGCATTGGTCAATATGGAGCTTGGTGGAGTACTACAGAGATAGGTCTTAGTTATGTAAAAACCTTCTTTATAAGAAGAGGTGATAACCAATTCAGCACTAGTCCGTCAGGTAAACATTGTGGCTATTCAGTACTTTACATAAAGGATTAATTCTTCAATAGAAATAGTAGTAATGAACAAATGAAAATAAAATAGAGTAATCCGAAAATCTTTAAGAGTAGGATAAAATAAAAAATAAAAAAACATGAAAACCATCAATTTACTATTTATTTACTTACTTGTTTGTTCTTGTGGACAAACGGATACCTCAAAAATAGCTGAAAATCCCACAAAAAAAACAGAAATCGCGGAGCAAGTGAAACCAGAAGAAGTCGTTGAAAAAAATCCCGAATTCTCTCCTTTTTGGAGACAACTTTTTCAAGTCGATAATGAATTGAAATTTAAAGAAAAGACGGAGAATACACGTTTTTGTGATGAAAATGGAGAAATGATTTTATCTGAAGATGGGGAAATCGAACCGGATTATATCATTGACGAATCCTCAAAAAATGTTTCAGTAAAGATCGTAAAAGTTGAAAAAGATCAAAAGGGTATTTGGATAGCAACGATTAAATCAAATGACCCAAGTTTTCCTAGTAAATGGTACACTGATGAGAAATCAGTTTGGTTTGATGACATGGCGATGCATTTCCCAAGTAATCCTAAAAAACTGTCTAAAAACATAAAAGGTACAGAAGTGGAAATTGACTACGATAAATCTAGTCATACGTGGACTTACTCAGAATTTACGGGTGAAATTGTATACACCCTTTCATTCCAAGATAAAAATGGATTAAGTAGCATATCCCATTCGTATGATGGTGCTTGCGAATCCAATCAAGTTATGCTCACAAAAAAACAATAACAGTCTTAAATTTTACAAAAACGGAAAATTTATTTAAATCCTAATGATTTGTTGCTATTTATTGGTAATTGGTCAAAATAGCATTGATAAAAGTTTAGCAGTCCTCACTTGAGCACAATTTAGTTAGTTTGTATTTGGATAAATTATTTAAATAACAACCTGAGTATAAATATTGACATAGTAATTTGTTAGTATTGTTAATTCCTCCTATAGGCCATGTGCTAAATGCGCGCGCAAAATAAATCGTAGTTTCCAGTTTCTCGCGATTGCGAAATATTCAAAAAAAACATCCAATCAGTACAGCAATGTTAGGGTATATTTGGGCCGTGGAATTGCATCAAATAAAATTGACTGATCGAACAGTTGGTTTTGGGAAAGATGTAATGTGGGAGAATAATTAATTGTTGAATCTGATTCCAACTTCTATTCTTTAAAATATCTCTATTTTTGTGAATATGAAAAAGGTGCTTTGTATTTGGTTTTTAACTTGCTTTGGTCTTTCTGCATTTTCTCAAGAATTTAAAAATAGATTTGAATCAATTGATGTACAAGATTATGCAATTGAAATTGAGGTAAATGATACCACCGATGTTATTTCTGTTATAGAAACAATTACGATTTCATTCTTGAAGCCACTAAATTCATTCTATTTAGATTTAGTAGATCAAAATTTCGAGCAAAAAGGCATGAAAATACAATATCTTCTAGAACAAGGGAAAGAAATTGCTTTTACACATGCGAATTCAATACTCCAAGTTTCTCCTATAAATGTGACTAAAAATGAAGTGCGAACCTATATAATTCAGTACAGCGGAATTCCCAAAGATGGCTTAGTGATTAGCAAAAACAAATATGGTGAACGAACTTTTTTTGGCGATAATTGGCCTACGAGGGCGAGAAATTGGATTGCAAGTGTAGATCATCCATCTGATAAAGCGACCGTGTCATGGACAATTGTCGTTCCTGCTTATTATAAAGTAGTGGCAAATGGGGAAATGAAAAGTGAAATGACACTTTCACATAATCGAAAAAAAATAATTTATCGATGTTCAACAGCTATTCCTACAAAGGTAATGGTGATCGGTGTGGCGAGATTTGAAGTAGAACAAGTGGATACTATCCAAAATATTCCCGTTTCTAGTTGGGTTTATCCTCAAAATAAGAAGGCTGGATTTTATGATTATGCTTTAGGAGCGAATATCTTAGATTATTTCATTCATCATTTTGGACCATACTCCTATGAAAAATTAGCGAATGTGCAATCAACTACTCGTTATGGTGGCATGGAAAATGCAAGTTGTATTTTTTATGATGAAAATAGTATCAATGGAACCAGAGATTGTGAAACTTTATTAGCACATGAAATTGCGCATCAATGGTTTGGCAATGCGGCAACAGAGTTAGACTGGTCTCATCTATGGTTAAGTGAGGGTTTTGCAACGTATTGCACGAACTTGTATACAGAGGAAAAAAAAGGAAAAGAAGCTTTTGAAAAACAAATGCAAACCGACAGAAAGAGAGTTGTGTCTTTTTATAAAACAAATAAAAATCCGGTTATAGATACGATTTCACATGATTTAATGTCGCTGCTGAATGCCAATTCTTACCAAAAAGGCGCATGGGTTTTGCATATGTTGAGAAGAAAAATAGGCGACGAATTCTTTTTTAATGGTCTTCGTGCGTATTATAAAAAGTATCAATTTTCAAATGCTACAACGAACGATTTCATGCAGGTGATGGAAGAAAATTCAGGAATTGAACTGAGTCTGTTTTTTGATCAGTGGCTCAGAAAATCTGGGCATCCAAAAATTCTAGCGAAATCAAAAGTGGGCAAAAATAACCTCGAAATTACGATAGAACAATTTCACGACACTCAGGAACTATTTAATTTCCCCTTGGAAATACAATTAATGTATGCTGACAACACCTCGGAAATAAAAACGGTGGGAATACATGCCAATAAAGAAAAATTCTCTTTCCCAATTACAAAGAAATTTAGTTATATGATTTTAGATCCGCATACAAATCTGCTTTTTGAAGAGAAAAAATAACGGGATGGTAGATCTTAAAATTCAAAATATTCTTGTGATTGGTTTCGTGTGGCCAGAACCTAATTCGTCCGCTGCGGGAGGAAGAATGATGCAACTAATAGATTGTTTTTTGGCGCAAAATTCTAAAATAACTTTTGCTTGTGCTGCAGCAGACAGCGCGTTTATGCTGGATGTAAAAGAAGTAGGAATTGAAAAAGTATCGATTGAATTAAATAATTCATCTTTTGATGATTTTATAAGAAATTTGCAACCAACCCTCGTACTTTTTGATCGTTTTATGGTGGAAGAGCAATTTGGTTGGAGAGTTGCAAAAGAATGCCCTAATGCTTTACGAATTTTAGACACAGAAGATTTGCATTGTTTGCGTGCAGCGCGACAAATTGCCTTGAAAGAAAAAAGAGAATTTACTCCATTCGACTTGTTTTCAGATATAGCTAAGCGTGAAATTGCTAGTATATTACGGTGTGATTTATCGTTGATTATTTCTTTGTATGAAATGGAACTTTTGACAAAAATAGTTAAGATTGATCCTGCTCTCTTACTTTATTTACCATTTTTACTAGATCCAATTCTTCCAGAAATAAGTAATCAATGGCCTTCGTTTTCAGAGAGAACGCATTTTGTTTTTATTGGTAACTTTTTACATGCACCTAATTGTGATGCTGTAAAATTTCTAAAAGAAGAAGTGTGGCCCTTGATTCGCAAGGAGCTTCCTGAGGCGGAATTACATATTTATGGAGCGTATCCTTCTCAAAAAGTACTTCAACTCAACGCCATCAACGAAGGTTTTCATTGTTTGGGAAGGGCTGAAAATGCCAGTGAAGTAGTTTCTAAGGCAAGAGTTTGTTTGGCGCCAGTTCGCTTCGGAGCAGGAATTAAAGGTAAATTAGTTGAAGCAATGCAATGTGGAACACCCAGCGTAACAACCATTATAGGTGCGGAATCCATGCATGGTTACTTAGCTTGGAATGGTTTTGTGAAAAATACTCCAGAAGACATTGCCGAAGCTGCTGTTCAACTCTATACGGATCCACTTGTATGGCAGCAATCACAAAAAAACGGAATTACTATTATCGACAAAATATATTCGAAATCGTTTTATAGAAAGAAGTTAATCGATCAGATTTTTCATATTCAAGCGACGCTAAAAGACCACAGACTGCAAAATTTTATGGGAGCAATGCTGATGCATCATACATTAGCGAGCACGCGATATATGTCGAAGTGGATTGAAGAGAAGAATAAATGATGCACAAATGAACGATCGTATGTTTTTTCTCTCAAATATTTTTGTCTTTTATTCCAAAGTCTTTTGTCTTACGCCTTATTAACCTATCTTTGTTTGAAACACTTCAAATAAGAGCATGAGCACGATTAAAAATGAACTTTTAATTTACAATAGTTTATCAGGTCAGAAAGAAAAATTTGAACCTATTCACGAAAATAAAGTGGGTATGTATGTATGTGGACCTACGCTTTATAGTGAGCCACACATGGGAAATATGCGTACGTTCATCAATTTTGACATGATTTATCGTTGCTTGTTGAAATTAAATTACCAGGTGAAATATGTGAGGAATATTACAGATGCTGGGCACATCACAAACAGTGCTGGAGATGAAGTGGACAGTATTGGTAAAGTGGCTCGTTTGGAACAAGTTCAATCACTAGAAATCGTTTACAAATACAATGTAAAATTTCAAGAATTACAGAGGATTTATAATATGTTACCTCCGAATATCGAACCAACTGCAACCGGTCATATTCAAGAACAAATTGAAACTATTGAAAAAATTATCGAAAACGGTTTTGCCTATGTTGTGAATGGGTCTGTGTATTTTGATGTGAAAGCATACAGTGAAAAATTCGAATACGGAACGTTAAGTGGCAGAGTGGTAGATGAATTATCGGAAGAAACGAGGGTATTGAATGCGCAAGATGAAAAACGTTTTTTTGCTGATTTTGCCTTGTGGAAAAAAGCAAACCCAGAAGATATGCAGATTTGGCGATCACCGTGGGGTGATGGAAATCCAGGTTGGCACATTGAATGTACAGCGATGAGCACAAAATATTTAGGTGCTCATTTTGATATTCATGGAGGAGGAATGGACTTAAAATTCCCTCATCATGAAGATGAAATTGCCCAAAATTGTGGATCAGTAGGCTGTAATCCTGCAAAATACTGGATGCATGCCAATATGTTGAACGTTAATGGGCAAAAGATGAGTAAATCCTTGGGGAACTTTTTTCTTCCGAAAGAAATTGTGGAAGGAACAACAACTGTTTTTGAAAAAGCATATTCACCAAATATTATTCGTTTTTCTATGATGCAAGCGCATTACAGAAGTACATTGGATTTCACCGCAGATTCTTTAGATGCTGCTGAAAAAGGATTTTCCCGCCTATCAGAAGCTGTTGAAAAATTAGCTGTGCTAAAAACGTCTACGACTTCTTCTATTTCCATCCCAGATATTATTCAGAGTTTTTACAAGGCAATGTCCGATGATTTCAATGCGCCGATTCTTCTTGCTAAAATTTTTGATGCTGTAAAATATATTAATTCTGTCAATGACGGTAAAGCAACCATTACAAAACAGGATTTAGAATTGCTTTCAGTAGAAATAAATTCTTTTGTTACAGATGTGCTGGGCTTAACCATGGAGAAATTAAATTCTGATGCGAAATTGGCACCAGTAATGGATTTAGTGTTGGATATTCGCAAATCAGCAAGAGAAAATAAAGATTGGACAACTTCTGATAAAATTAGAGACGGTCTTGCAATAGCAGGCATTGAAGTCAAAGATGGCAAGGAAGGCACAACTTGGAATTAAAGAGAAAAAATTATGTTAACACCCAAACACCCAAAAAAGCTTTTTTTATTGGACGCCTATGCTTTGATTTACAGAGCTTATTTTGCTTTTGCAAAGAATCCAAGAATGAGTACAAAGGGATTAAATACGTCTGCTGCTTTTGGTTTTACGAATGCGTTAATTGATATTATTAAGACGGAAGAACCTACCCATTTAGCTGTTGTTTTCGATCCTCCTGGTGGTTCAACTCATCGGCAAACTGATTTCGAAGCATACAAAGCGCACCGCGAGGAAATGCCAGAAGGAATTCGTTCAATGATTGAACCGATAAAAGATATTATTCGATCATTTAATATTCCAATCTTACAAGTAGCTGGATTTGAAGCAGATGATGTTATTGGAACATTGGCAAAGATGGCTGAAAAGAAAGATTTCGTAACCTACATGATGACTCCTGATAAAGATTTTGGGCAATTGGTTTCGGAAAATATTTTTATGTACAAACCTGGTAGAAGTGGAAATCCGCCAGAAATTTGGGGTGTTGCTGAGATTTGTGCGAAATTTGAAATTGATCATCCTATTAAAGTGATCGATATACTTGGATTGTGGGGTGATGTTTCTGACAATATCCCTGGAATCCCTGGAATAGGCGAAAAAACTTCCAAATTATTGATTCAAAAATATGGTTCTGTTGAGAATTTAATTGCGAATGCTGCAGATTTAAAGGGGAAACAAAAAGAAAATGTCATCGAATTTGCTGAACAAGGAATGGTTTCTAAGATGTTGGCAACAATCATTTTAGATGTTGAGGTGGAATTCAATGAGGAGCATTTAATCATGTGCGAACCTGATGTTGAAAAAGTAAAAGAGATTTTCACTGAATTAGAATTTAGAAATTTAGCCCGAAGAGTTATCGGGGAAGATATTGTTGTAACAGCAGCTAGCAATGAAGTTGGACAAATGGACTTATTTGGAACTCAAAGTCTACTTGTTGAACAATCACCGATTGAAACAGCAGATTATAAAACAATCGCAACAGAAAAAGCAAGCTACCATCTAATTACAAAGCCTGAAGAGCGAAAAGAATTACTGGAAATTTTACTTTCTCAACCGCAAGTTTGTTTCGATACGGAAACCACTTCAATTGAAGCACGACATGCAGATATAGTTGGGATGTCTTTTTCTTGCAAAGCACGGGAAGGTTTTTATGTTGCGGTTCCAAAAGATTTTAATGACGCAAAACAAATTATTGAAGAGTTTAAGCCATTCTTTGAATCCACGAAGATTGAAAAAATTGCACACAACCTAAAATACGATATCCAAGTCCTAAATCGATACGGTATCGAGGTGGCTGCTCCAACATTTGATACCATGATTGCTCATTATTTGATCAATCCTGAATCAAAACAAAGCATGGATTTTCTTTCGGAGTTCTATTTATCGTACAAACCTGTTTCTATTGAGGCGTTAATCGGCAAGAAGGGGAAAAGTCAAGGAAATATGGGTGATTTATCTCCAGAGGAAATTAGCGATTATGCGTGTGAAGATGCGGATATTACTTTTCAATTGAAGCAAATTTTTGAACCTGAAATTCAGAAAGAGCATCTGAAGAAATTATTCTACGAAATGGAAATGCCTTTAGTAGAAGTATTAAAATCGATGGAAATGGAAGGAATTGCCATCGATGTTCCTGGTCTGCAAATCTTCTCCATTGAAATTGAAAAAACCATCTTAGAATTGGAAAAATCAATTAAAAATTTGGCGGAGATGGATTTCAATATCGATTCACCAAAACAACTAGGAGAAGTATTGTTTGAAAAGATGAAAATTTCATTCAAAGCGAAGAAAACGAAGACTGGTCAATATGCTACAGGAGAAGAAGTTCTTGTGAAACATGAAAAAGATCATGCGATTATTCCTATGATTTTGCAATATCGCCAATTGCGTAAACTGAAAAGTACGTATGTCGATCCATTGCCTACTTTATGTGACCCAATGGATGGGCGAGTTCATACACATTTTATGCAAACCGTGACTGCCACCGGGCGACTAAGTTCAAATAATCCGAATTTACAAAACATCCCTGTTCGAACTGAAAATGGAAAAGAAATAAGAAGAGCATTTGTCTCAAGAGGAAAAGATTTTCAATTAATGGCTGTCGATTACTCACAAATAGAACTGCGGATTATAGCTGCTCTCAGTGAAGATCCAACTATGATTGCCGCTTTTAAAAGTCGTCAAGATATCCATTCAGCAACAGCTGCAAAGGTTTTTCATGTTTCAATTGATGAAGTAACTCGTGATCAAAGAAGCGCTGCAAAAGCAGTCAACTTTGGAATTATTTATGGCCAATCTGCTTTTGGATTAGCACAAAATTTAAACATTTCGAGAACAGAAGCGAAAGAAATAATTGACAGTTATTTTGCTGAATATGCGACCATAAAGACATATATGGATAACACCGTTTCTCAAGCACGTGAAAATGGATATGTTGAAACCATCATGAAACGTCGTAGGTACTTGCCGGAAATAAATTCAGCCAACGCAATTGTAAGAGGTTTTGCTGAAAGAAACGCTGTCAATGCCCCCATTCAAGGTTCGGCCGCTGACATTGTAAAATTAGCAATGGTTGCTGTTTATAAAGAAATGAAAAAGGCCAATCTGAAGTCTAGAATGATCTTACAAGTACATGATGAACTTGTTTTTGATGTGCATGAAAGTGAAATTGAGGAAATGAAAACAGTAGTGAAAGAAGCGATGGAAAATGCTATTCATTTGGTGGTGCCAATGGAAGTCGAAATGAAATTAGCTGGAAATTGGCTGGATGCCCACTAGACGATTTGCACGGCACCTAATTTTTTGACCATAAATAATTTCAAAGTGTTTGTGGCTGAATGAATTGTGATAATTGATAACCTCAGATTCAACTATCAGATAATAGATGACCATTTTTTTAATTATAAAAATATTGGGACGCTTGAAATTTAGGTTGTCAATTTTTTACTTTATCTTTACAACTTAATTTATGCTCGTGATGAACACAAAAAAAGAAAGTAAAGGAAAGGGAGAAGGTAGATTCTCTAAATCGACAAAGGCTACTGAAGCTAAAGAATCAAAGGAGAAAAAAAATTCTAGTACTGATTCAAAAAGAAAAACTAGCTCAAAAAGTACGGCAAAACCAACTGTGAAAAGATCAAATGCAGTTCAAGGGTTTAAATTTAAACCTAAAACAACAGCAGAAGGTGATGGAACAAAAAAAGAAGTATCTGAACGCGACAAGCGAAAATACACTGAATTTAAAGATAGAACAAAGAAAAAAGGAGACCCTCTTCCAGATTTGAATCGCGAGGATATTCGCCTCAATAAATATTTATCAAACGCTGGGATTTGTTCTCGAAGAGAGGCAGATGTGCTTATTCAAACAGGCGTTGTTACTGTTAACGATGTGATTGTGTTAGAAATGGGCTATAAAGTTTTACCCGGAGACAAAGTTCGGTATGACGGTGAAACAATTAATGCAGAAAAAAAACGTTATGTATTACTAAATAAACCAAAAGATTTCATCACTACGATGGATGATCCTTGGGGAAGGAAAACAGTGATGAGTTTAGTTTCCAAAGCGTGCAGAGAACGAGTATATCCGGTTGGAAGATTGGATAGAGAAACGACGGGTCTACTTTTGTTTACAAATGATGGTGACATGGCCAAGAAATTAACACATCCTCGCCACAAGTCGTCAAAAATATATCATGTTGAATTAAATAAGCCCGTAAAACTAGAAGATGTTCAAAAATTATTAACGGGTATTGAGTTAGAAGATGGTAAAACGGTTTTTGATAAAGCGGATTACGTAAAAGAAAGCTCAAGAGAAATCGGTGTTGAATTACATTCTGGAAAAAATCGAATTGTTCGTAGAATGTTTGAATCCATGGGGTATGAAGTTGTAAAATTAGATCGTGTCCAATTCGCAGGATTAACAAAAAAAGATTTGCCACGTGGTCATTATCGTCATTTAACGGAAAAAGAATTAGCGTTTTTAAAAATGTCTTGATTAATTAAAATCTTGGGATATGAAGTTACTATGTATTATTTTTCCATTCCTCATCGCTTTCTGCACTTTTTCTCAAGGAAAAAGAATTCGTAGAGTGACAAATAACAAAGGAACTATCTTTCTTTCTTGGGGCTATAATGTAAGTGCCTATACAAAAAGTAATCTGAATTTAGTTGGGAGTCAATATAATTTTACCCTGTATCAGTCAAAGGGTGCCGATATCCCTTCGGATCAGTTAAAAAACTACACTTTAAATTCCCTTTCAATTCCCCAACATAATATTAAAGTAGGATATTATTATAAAAATAAATGGTTTTTTTCACTTGCTTTAGACCACATGAAATACATGTATTCTGATTATAATCAAGTTCAAATAAGTGGTAATGCTACTTTTCCTATTCAAGATGTTACGCTAGGGAATAATCAATATTTAACAAATGTTGAATTAATTAGTCAAAATATTGTAACGAATAGAAACCAGTTCAATTACAATAATGCAAGTGGATTAGATTATATTCACGCGGAACTTGGCAAAACAAAAAGATGGTATGAAGCCGGGAAAAAAAACGATTTTACGGCTTCCACCAATGTAGGATTTGGAGCTGGTCTGCTATATTCACACACCTCGTTATTATATAATGGCGTTCAAGGACCTGTAACAAATTCTCTGTCGGGGTATGGGATTTCGGGATTTGCTGGTGTGAGATTTGAAGCCTATAAAAGATTCTTTCTATACACAAATTTTAGTTTAGGTTTCCTTCACAAAGTGCATGAGCAAACAACTTCGCTAGATGGTGCAGCATATGCTAAACAAAAATTAGGATATAGTCAAATAGAAGGCGGAATCGGATTATTTCTCTTCAAAAGGACTAAAAACGCATGTGACGATTGCCCTGTTTGGTAATTCATCCTTCAGTTTTTGAATATATTACTAACATTTCACAATCGATTAAAAACTTGGAATCCTGAATTCTAGGGGTGAAATTAATGATCTGAAACTACAGCTGGTTTTGCTTGTTTTTTATACTTTATTAGTAAAACAATTGGTATACAAAATAAAATGATAATCGCAACCATGAAGAATCCTTGGTCATAACTTACAATTGCTTGCTGCTTAAAAACCATTCCATCCATCGTTTTCATCGCCAATGCTTGCGCTTGCTCTTGTGAAAAACCTTTCGATAAGAAATTTTGCGTTAATCCAGCAATTCGACTTGTACTTCCTTCATCGTATTGATTCACATAACCAACCATATTACCTCGTATTTCAGCATTCTTACTTGATAAAAAAACATTGATCAAGGCAATTCCCACCGAACCACCCAACTGACGAATCATATTGGCTAATCCAACCGCTTGAGCCATATCTTTTCCTTGAAGGCCAATAACCGCAAGTGATAAAATAGGAGACATCATAAAGGCCATTCCAAAACCTCTTAATATAAATGGAAAATAGAAATCTCCTTCGCTCGAATCTGGCGAAGAAAATGCTAACATCATTAAAAAAGTGAACGTCAGTAGGACTCCCGTAATAATAATTTTTTTTGGATTCGCTCCACTTCCCAATAATTTTCCCACGAGAGGCATGGCAAAAGCAGTACAAATAGCCCCTGGAATCATGAAAAGACCTGTTTGCGTAGCTGTCCAACCAAGAGAAATTTGCACGAATAATGGAAAAATGAAAACGGTCCCAAAAAGCATTAAGCCCAACATAAAATTCATTATACTTCCCATCACTAAATTGTAATTTTTGTATAATCGAATATTTACAGCAGGATAATCAATCGACAATTCCCTATATATAAAAGCTACTAAACTAAATATGGCGACAAAAGTCAAGAGTGTGATTTCGGTGCTTTCAAACCAATCATGGGCGGTTCCCTCTTCCAAAACATATTGAATAGAACCTATTGAGGCGACCAAAAATAAAATTCCCCACCAATCAATTTTCCTTGGCTTGACGGCTCCAGGTCGATTGGTTATGTATGTCCAAGATAAAATAGTAGCTAATATACCAATTGGGATATTGACAAAAAACACCCAATGCCATGAAAAATTATCAGTAATAAAACCACCCAATGTGGGACCAAACGTGGGACCTAAAATAATTCCCATTCCGAAAATAGCATTGGCGGTACTAATTTTATTGGGCGGAAAAGCACCAATGATGATTGTTTGTGCCGTTGAAAGTAATCCTCCACCCCCTAAACCTTGCACAAAACGCCAAAAAACAAGCATCCAAAGATTGGTTGAAAAACCGCACATAAGAGAGGCAAACGTAAAAATAACCACAGACGCCGTAAAATAGACTCTTCTTCCAAAAAAGTCAGAAAGCATACTTGTGAGAGGAATTATGATAACATTCGAAATGGCGTATGCGGTTACTACCCAAGCAATTTCTGTGGTTGTTGCTCCAATACTTCCGCTTATTTCTCGCAGAGAAACATTAACAATTGTGGTGTCTAGCAATTCTAAAATCGCACAACTAATTGCTGTTAAAATAAGAATCCATTTTTTAGCTCCCGTTGGATATTCTATCAAAGGAGCTGGAGCAGTAATTTCCACGTTATTTCACTTTTACAGAAACGAATGAACTCAATCCTGGGAATAAAATTTTCATTTCTTCTTTTGATACTTTATCAATTGAAATCTTTACAGGAACACGTTGTACAATTTTCACAAAATTTCCCGTTGAATTATCTGGAGGAAGCAAAGAAAATTTTGCTCCAGTAGCTCCTATAAATGATTGAACTTTTCCTTTTAATTTTAGATTTGGATACGCATCAATTTTAATCTCAACTTCTTGACCAGGCTTTATTTTACTTACTTGTGTCTCTTTAAAATTTGCCGCAATCCATAATGCAGTATTGTCAATCGTAGAACATAAAGGCTGTCCAATAGAAATATATTGACCAACTTCCACAGCTCTTCTTGATACAATTCCATTTGCTGGTGCCTTAACAACAGCATAGTCTAACTGCGTTTGTGCTAGGATTAATTCTGCTTGCTTTTGTTTCACCAGTGCTTCTGCTAAAGAAATCATCGCAGCCTGCGCTTCCGCTTGTGAACGCACTCCCAAAGATTGAGCAGATGATGTTTTGTTTTGGTTCAACGCTACTTCATATTGAGCTTGGGAAACCGCTAATTCTGCTTTTACACCATCTAATTCTGCTTGAGTCGCTGCTTTTGCCGAAAACATATTTTTAACACGGTTATAATCTTCTTGAATTTTAGTCAATCGTGCTTTTGCAACAGATATATTTTGAACGGTTGTGCCCGTTGAAATGACTGCAGCATCTGCATTTTGACTCGTTGCTTTAGCGCTGCTTCTAGAAGATAGTAGGTTCGCCTTCGCATTTTCTAATGCTGCTTCAGCTTGCGCAACTTTTGTTTTCAATTCAGTGTCATCTATCGTAAACAATATCTGCCCTTTTTTTACTTCTTGGTTATCTTCAAAATTAATAGATTTAATATAACCAGAAATACTCGATTTTATTGGGATAATGTCCGCGTCTATTTGTGCGTTATCTGTCGACTCAAAGTTTTTAGCATTGATAAAATAGGTTATTCCTAAAGTGAGCACAACGGCTAATATTCCTATAATTACTTTTAGTTTGTTCCCTTTTTTTGGTTTTTTTTCGTTTTCCATTCTGTTCACTTTTAAAAATTGGTAATTCCTTTTGTCGTATTGTAGCTTGTCATGGCATTCATTAATCGAATTTCATGAATTTTTTGATTTAATTTTGCTTGTAATTCTGCGTTTAATTGTGTCAAATAATCGGTAGAGGTTATTTTACCATTTTCTAATTGAGACAATGCGCTCAAGGTTATATTGTGTCGTTTTTCAACAATCAATTTGTCTTTTTCTATAATTTCTTTGATCGAATTTATTTGAATTGTTTGAGAAATTAGGGTATTATTAACGTTGAAAAGGAAATTATCTTTTTGAACATCTATCATTTGTTGACTAATCGTTAAACGGTTTCTTTCTCTCGAAAGGCCATATAAAGAGCCAATATTCCACTTTACGCTAACTCCCGTATTTGCGAATCCTCTTAAATTTTGATTCAAGAAGTTAGGACCAGGACGACCATAATTTACATCCGCATACAGTGACACTTTTGGAAGAGCTAATTTTGACGTTAAATCATATTTAGAATCCATTAATTCTTTTTGAATATCAAAAAACTTTATTTCTGGACGTTGAATTTCACTTCCGTTGGTGATTCCACCTAAAGGCAGCGGCTTCAATATTGTTTTTTCCGAAACAGGCGACCCAATGTAAAATTCTAAGGATTTATAGATTGCCTTTAAATTCTCCTGAGCTTCGATTATTCCTTGCTCTGTTTTTAAAGATTCCGCCTCGAATTCATCTAAACTACTTTGAAGTGCTAGTCCATTTTCACTCGCTATTTTTAAATTTGAAATCCGATTATCAATATTGTTTTTGTAAATATTGAGCACATTTAAATTTTCGCGTGAAAGCAAAATCGTCACATACAATTGATTTACTTGTTCAATAATTCGATACATTTCAATCTCGTTTTTTTGAAGATCTAACGTAGAATTTAATCCTTCAATCAATTTTTGTTGTTTCGTTTGTCCACCGTCATAAATAGTTTGATTTAAACTCACTGAACTCAGATATGTATCATGAGGGAATTTATAATTCACACCCGGGAAAACCACCACTTCGCTTTGATAATTCGCTTTTACCAAAAAAGACAACTGAGGGAACCAATTTTCATTAATTGCCTTCAAATTTACCTCCGAATTTGAGTTGATTAAATTGTTTTGTTTCAATAAGGGATAATGCTTTTTTGCCCAAATAATGCAGGAGTCTAAAATTAGGATATCATCCTGTGCATAGAGGCTTACCTGAGAAGATAACAGGAAAAGTAAAATAATTTTTTTCATTTTTTCTCGTTCGTTTTTGTTAATTTAAACGCTATAAATTCCTTTACGGACTTTTTTAATTTTAGATTTTCTGCGTCTTCAAAATCAACGCCGTTTGTATTGATGATAGCCTTAAAAATAGGCGCTGCAATGAATGGATAGGCACAAAGAGAATGCAAATTCATTACAAAAATAACGGGATCAAATTGCGCAATTTCATCTGTTTCCATGGCTTGTTGAAGAAGTGTTATTAAATGGATTCTACTTCCTTTTTTTAAATGAGCAACCTTCTCGTAAAACATCTCTTGATTGATACTTATTTCTTTGATAATAAACATCGACATTTGCGGATATTCTGATAGAAACGTAATAACATTATCTACATATCTGAAAATACGTTCTTGAACAGGCAAAGAAGTGTCCGAAAAAACCAACATTTGTTCAAAATATTTGGCCAACGCACCCTCAAAAACTTGATCAAATAATTTTTCTTTGTTTCTAAAATAGTAATGTAAAAGAGCTTTGTTAATTCCAGCTTGATTGGAAATATCCTGCATTTTAGCGCCATAGAAGCCATATTTCATAAAAACGTTTTTTGCCGCTTCTAGAATTTTTTCTTCTGTACATTTCTCTTTTAACCCCATAGTTTAACCGTTTGGTTAAACCAAAAGTATAATTAATTCTTTATGTAACCAAATAGCAAAGAAGAATAATTAATAAAGTGACCAAAAAAGGTCAACCAATTAGGATGATCTTTCATTTTACTAATTTGCGTAGAATCTCAAATTCAATAATATTTTTTAAAACAGATATTTCGTGAAAAATCGGTATCTTTGAATAATTGAATTTAGTTTTATTTTAGAATAATCCTTAATAAATTCAAGGAAAATAAAATGGAAAAAGACTTAAAATTAGCCGTCTTGATAGATGGTGACAATATTCCTTCAGCGAATGTAAAAGAGATGATGGAAGAAATTGCAAAATATGGAAACCCAACGGTGAAACGTATATATGGAGATTGGACACAACCAAATCTTTCGAAATGGAAAAATTTATTATTACAGAATGCAATTACTCCAATTCAACAATATGCCTATACCACAGGAAAAAATGCTACTGATTCAGCAATGATTATCGACGCTATGGATTTATTGTATTCAGAAAAGGTCAGTGGTTTTTGTTTGGTTTCGAGCGATAGTGATTTTACACGTTTGGCAACAAGATTGCGTGAAGCGAGCATGTATGTGATTGGCATTGGAGAAAAGAAAACGCCTGAACCTTTTATTGTTGCATGTGATCGGTTTATCTACATTGAAATTCTTAAAAACCAAGGATCCCAGTCAAATAATCCAGTTGAAAAAGGGATTGCTCAAAAGAAAAATGAAGTAGATAAAATTACGCCTAAAGTTATTCAATTAATTTCTTCTACTATTTCAGATTTAGCAGATTATGAAGGATGGGCTTTTTTGGGTGATGTAGGAAGTTTATTAATGAAAAAACAACCTAATTTCGATTCAAGAAATTATGGTTTTGAAAAATTGACGCCCCTTATAAATTCAACCAACCAATTTGAAATTGAACAAAGAGAGAATTCTAAAGGGAAAACGAAATTAATTTACGTTCGAAATAAATAACAAGTAGAGTTTATGTTTACAGGGATTATTGAACAAATAGGACATATTACAGCGATTAAAAAAGAAGGCGAAAACATTCATTTTACAGTTCAATCATCGATTGCAAATGAGTTAAAAATCGATCAAAGTGTTGCGCACAATGGGGCATGTTTAACGGTTGTTTCAATCAACGACGATGAATATACCGTTACTGCTATTCACGAAACGTTAGAAAAAACGAATCTAGGTGAATGGAAAGTAGGTACCAAAGTAAATTTAGAGAGATGTATGCAAATGAATGGTCGCCTCGACGGACATATAGTGCAAGGGCATGTTGATACAACAGCAACTTGCACAAACATCGAAGATCAAAACGGAAGTTGGAAATTTACCTTCAACTATTTAACCGAACAAGTAACCGTTGAAAAAGGTTCTATCACTGTCAATGGTGTAAGTTTAACAGTTGTTGATTCTAAAGACAGACAATTTTCAGTTTGCATCATTCCTTACACATACGAACACACGAATTTTCATCAACTAAAAATTGGCGATAAAATCAATTTAGAATTTGATATTATTGGAAAATATGTGGCGAGATTAATGGGTAAATAATTCTCATTTTGGGTTTTTAAAAAAATTCAAATAAATCATTTTGTTATTGATTTATTTCAACTATTTAACTAAATTAGATAGAGAATGAAATAATTTAACTCAATGGCAACCTATTTTCAAAACAAATTTCGAAACGAAACAATACGATTACAAAATTGGGATTATCGATGGGCTGGTTCCTATTTTATAACCATCTGCACAAAAAACCGGAAACATTTTTTTGGTGAAATTATAAATGGTAAAATGAATTTATCCAACATTGGTGTCCTCGCCGATATATTTTGGGATGAAATAAAAAATCACGCAAAAAATATCAAATTGGATGCATTTGTTGTAATGCCCAATCATATACACGCGATATTGACATTAAATGGCGGGTATATTGATGATGAAATGATTTCGGATCCCGGGGAAATTAACGATGGGGATAATGGTGGGGGTATGGCGGGTATGACGGCGGCGATTGTAGGGACAGGGCATGCCCTGTCCCTACAATCGCAACAATCGCAACAATCGCAACAATCGCAACAATCGCAACAATCGCAACAATCGCAACAATCGCAACAAAAATCCATCGGACAAAATCGTTATCAAAACATTGGTAAAAATTCCGTTTCCTCGATTATCGGGTCTTATAAATCTGCTGTAACAAAACACGCGCGTCGATTGGGATATACATTTGAATGGCAACGATTGTATTACGATCATTTAATTCAAAATGAACATTCATATCATCAAATTTCAAATTATATTAAGAACAATGTTAAGAAATGGGATGAAGACAGATTTTTTGGAGAATAAATTTAAATCGTAATTCTAACCAACATAAATTAGAAAATCAGAAATATGACCAATCAAGAATTAGGCATTTTGGGAGAAAATTTAGCTGTTTCTCACCTTGTAAGCAAAGGATACAACATCCTAACTAGGAATTATAAATTCAATCGAAATGAGATTGATATTGTCGCCTCATTTAATAATCAATTGGTTGTGATCGAGGTAAAGGCGAGACAAACAGCAGAAATTGGAGAACCTTGGCAAGCCGTTACTCGCGCAAAACAGAAAATCATCATTCAAGTGGCGGATCACTATCTAAAAATTAAGAATTTAGATGTAGATACTAGATTTGATGTTATTTCGATTGTTCATAATTCATTTCGTACGAAAATAGAACATATAGAAGATGCATTTACTGCGTATATGTAAAGATTTTAGTCATTAAATAGGTCATTTCTATAGTTGATTTTATTCTTGAATCATTTCATAAAAAAACATATTTCAAATCAAAATATACTAAATAAACCTATATTTGATTTCGAATGATTGAGGAATAAATAATTACAAGATGATTCTCCTTGATTTGTATTAAAAAACGACAAAAATAAAAAATACACAAATGAATAGAGGGCTTTATTTCTTATTAATTTCAATCATTTTTGCTTTCACGAGTTGCAGATCTTATAAAAAAAGTTCTACGGATAAAAATACGATTCTTCAAGAAGAAAATGCTTCTGCTGATTTCATGTTAGATGATCTGGATGAATCGATTTATCCTGTTTCAAGGCCTGTTTATCGCGCAACTGAAACTACATTAACAGATTTGATTCACACCAAATTGGAAGTAAATTTTGATTGGCCTAACGCAAGAATGAATGGAATCGCGACCATTACCGCAAAACCTCATTTCTATGCCTCAGACAGCTTGGTTTTAGATGCAAAAGGAATGGAGATTCTAAGTGTTTCGTTGAATAATCAAGCATTAGCTTATTCATATGTGAATGATTTTTTACATATTAAATTAAACAAAGAGTATAAAAGAACTGAAAATTATACAATACAAATAAATTATATTGCTAAACCAAACGACAGAGTAACAAAGGGAAGTGAAGCAATTCTAGAAGATAAAGGGTTATATTTCATCAATCCAAAAGGAGAAAATAAATCGAAAATGCCTCAAATTTGGACGCAAGGAGAAACAGAATCGAACTCTGCTTGGTTTCCCACAATTGATTCACCAAATGCTAAAACCACCGAGGAAATTTTCATCACGGTAGACCAAAAATACACCACTCTTTCGAATGGGAAATTAATAAGTTCAAAAGTAAATTCCAATGGAAGTCGAACGGATCATTGGAAGCAAGATTTACCACATGCGCCTTATTTATTTATGATGGCAGTTGGTGAATTTAAACAAGTAAAAGATTATTATACGCGCCCAGATGGTTCAAAAATAGAAGTAAATTATTACGTAGAACCAGAATGGGAATCTGTGGCGAAAGATATTTTCGGTGAAACTCCAAAGATGATTAAATACTTTTCACAGCTTTTAGGAGTAGAATATGCCTGGGATAAATATTCACAAATTGTGGTGAGAGAATATGTTTCGGGAGCAATGGAAAACACTGGCGCTGTGGTTTTTGGTGATTACGTGTATAAAACGAAACGAGAATTACTAGATGAAAATGATCAATCTACAATTGCCCACGAATTATTTCATCATTGGTTTGGTGATTTAGTTACCTGTGAATCATGGTCAAATTTAACGTTGAATGAATCTTTTGCGAATTATTCTCAATACTTATGGGATGAGCACCGATTTGGCTCCGATGAAGCTGCTTACAGAGCAGAAATTGAAGCAGACGGATATTATGAATCAGCGCAAGATAAAGGATATCATGATCTAGTATGGTTTGAATTTGATGACAAAGAAGAAATGTTTGATGGTCATTCTTATAATAAAGGCGGAAGAATTTTACACATGTTGAGGTCCTATTTAGGTGACGATGCTTTTTTTAAAGGGCTTACTCTTTATCTAACAACTAATAAATTCAAATCAGCAGAATATTCCCAACTACGATTATCTTTCGAAGAGGTCTCTGGAGAAGATTTAAATTGGTTTTTTGATCAATGGTATTTAGGTTCTGCACACCCAATTCTCGATATAAAACAGTCACAAAATAAAACGGATAAAACTGTAAAAATATCGATTGAACAAAGTCAAAATTTGGACCTTTCTCCTATATTTAAATTACCTCTGCAAATTGCCGTTTTTGATTCATTAGGAAAACATATACATAAAGTACTTGTAGATTCGTTAATAAATGAATTTACTCTGCCCTACGATGGAACATTAAGGTGTGTAATTGTGGACGATCAGCAGATGCTTCTTGCAAAGATTCGAGAAGAGAAGCCTCTTGACCAATATGTGTATCAATACTACAACGGGAAAACATATAAAGCACGAAAATTAGGCTTGTCAGAAGGAATAAAATTGAATAACTCGCAATCAGAGCAAATGAATATTGACGCTTTGAAAGACCCTTTTTGGGAAATCCGATCCGTTGCAATTGCTCAGGCGAACAAATTGAAAGACCAGAATAAAATCGCTGCAATAGAAATAATTAAAACACTTGCTATAGCAGATTCTAATTCGCAAGTCAGAGCAGATGCACTTTCATTTTTAGGGAAGAATCTAGAGGATGAAGTATTTGTAGAGCTGTTGTTAGAAGGGATGAAAAAAGAACAATCCTATCTCGTACTTTCAACAGCACTTTCAAACTTAGGACAAATAAATCCTAAATTAGCTTTGGTTGAAGCGAAAAAACTAGAGAATGAAAGTTCTACGTTGACTTTAGATGTAATAGGACAAATATACAGTGCTCATGGAACGACAGATGATTATGCTTTTTTTGAAAAAACATTAAAAGGAAATAATTTGAAAGGGTACGATAAAATTAGCGTAATGAATTCTTTTGCCTTGTATAGCACAAAATTAGATGTTGATGTAAATGAAAAAGCTTTTGAACTTTTCGTTTATCTAAAAGAAAATGGAGATCATTATACAAAGATGTTTTATGGGAAGTTCATCGCTTATTACATGAAAACATTTTCAGAAAAAATCGAAGAACTCAAAGTAGTAGTGGATGAAAATGAAAAAAACAAAGATGTCGTTTATGCTAATCAAGGGCGTAAAAAAATACAACAGTATGAAGAATTATCGCTTAAGTTTTCAACTTTACTAGATGAAAAGATAGAAGAGGATATAAAGGGGCATCGATAATAAAGATTTTAAACGAGTGAATTGTGAAATTTTATCTAGAAAAAACAGGCTATTTACTTTATTAAAATTGGGTTTCTTTATTTCATGTTTGATAAAAATAAAACGAGCAGTCAAAAAATGCGTAGTTATTAATCAAAAAAACAGGGCGAGAATTATCAGCAATTTCAAAGCTTTCATGATGATTTCCGGAGTTATTCTATAGACAACATCGTAATTATTTTAAAAAAAATTACATAAGTTGCTTGCTAATACAAATATTCATTTTATATTTGATTAATAAATCGTCAAATAAATGTTTAAATAATGAGCAATTTAAAATTTTTAAAGGTTGGAGATAAAGCTCCCAGTTTTGAAGCAAAAGACCAAAATGGAATTAACGTATCTTCAAATACTTTAGAAGGGAAAAAATGGGTTATTTATTTTTATCCTAAAGATCAAACCCCAGGATGTATTGCGCAAGCTTGTAATATTCGCGATAATTACAGTGAGCTCTTAAATCAGGGAATAAAGATAATAGGAGTCAGCGCTGATTCTGAAAAATCGCATCTTAATTTTATTGAGAAACAACAAATTCCATTTTCTTTGATTGCTGATGAAGAAAAAGAAATCATTAAAGCTTTTGGAGTTTGGGGTGAAAAGAAGTTCATGGGAAAAACGTATGATGGAATTCATCGAACAACTTTTCTGATAAATGAGCTAGGAACGATAGCAGCAATTATTGACAAACCAAAAACAACAGCACATGCAGAGGAAATTTTAGAATTATTTTAATAAACTTTCTAAGGACGTAAATAGATTACGTACTAGTGGTTGCACCTTTGTAAAAATTAAAACAAACAACAGTATTCACCTTCGGTTTTAAAGATGCTAACGATCATCTTTATTTTCGAAATAAAACTAAATGATATGGCAGTTAAAGAAGTAAACGCAGACAAATTAAAAGCTCTCCAATTAACAATGGAGAAATTAGACAAGGCATACGGTAAAGGTACTGTTATGAAATTAGGAGATTCACCTATAGTAGATATAGAAGTTATTCAAACGGGATCAATTACATTGGATCTTGCATTGGGTATTAACGGATTTCCAAAAGGTAGAGTGGTTGAAATATATGGTCCGGAATCTTCTGGAAAAACAACCTTGGCAATTCATGCCATTGCAGAATGCCAAAAAAATGGAGGTATCGCGGCGTTTATAGATGCAGAGCATGCTTTCGATCAATTTTACGCACAAAAATTAGGAGTGGATATCAGTAACTTATTGATCTCACAACCAGACAATGGAGAGCAAGCGTTAGAAATAGCAGATAACTTAATACGTTCTGGAGCAGTAGATTTAGTGGTGATTGACTCTGTTGCAGCCTTAACTCCAAAAGCTGAGATTGAAGGAGAAATGGGTGATTCACAAATGGGTTTACAGGCTCGATTAATGTCAAAAGCATTAAGAAAATTAACAGGATCAATCAATAAAGCGGGATGTTGTTGTATTTTCATTAATCAGTTACGTGAAAAAATCGGCGTGATGTTCGGAAATCCTGAAACTACAACGGGTGGAAATGCATTGAAATTTTATGCATCCGTTCGAATTGATATTCGTAGAGCAAGTCAAATTAAAGATGGAGATGAGATTATTGGAAACCGCGTAAAAGTAAAAGTGGTAAAAAATAAGTTAGCACCTCCATTCAGAAAAGCAGAATTCGATATCATGTATGGCGCAGGGATTTCTAAAGTGGGTGAGATAGTAGATTTAGGAGTAGATTTAAATATCTTGAAGAAAAGTGGTTCTTGGTTTTCATATGGTGAAACAAGATTAGGACAAGGAAGAGATTCTGTAAAACAAATAATTCTAGACAACCCTGAGTTAATGTTAGAATTAGAACTAAAGATTAAAAGCGCTCTTGCTACACCGGGTATAGTTGTACCTATGTTGGAACAAGACTAACTGCATATCGTTAAGAACAGCGTTCAGAAATGAGCGCTGTTTTTTTTATTTAAGAATGAAATCACTTTGCTACAGCAGCTGTTGATTAGTTTCCTCAGACCTTAACTATCATATTTCAATACCATCTATTTACAATCACGTTCTAATTTCGTTTTAGAAGTGATACGAATGATTATTCAATATAAAAAGCTTAAATTCGTGCTTTTTAAAATACACGAATGAAAAGCCGTATTCCCATTCTCGCATTGCTGATTTGTTGTATGATTTGGGGAAGCACCTTTGTTGTTATAAAAAATGTATCATCTAAAATAGATCCTTATTTGTTGTCAACATTTAGAAACGGGATTGCAGTAATAATTCTACTTTCTTATATTCTAATTTCTAAAAAGACGGCATGTTTGAAAAATCGTAAATCTGTGAAAGATGGATTTATCATTGGATTTTTATTAGCAGCTATTTATGTTGTGCAAACAATAGGGATGAAGTACACAAGCTCCAATCATAGCGCTTTTATTACTAGTTCTGCTGTAATCATAGTGCCGATTTTACTTGTGCTTTTCCGGAAACATAAAATCAATATTCAGCAAGTAGTATCAATCATTATTATTAGCTGTGGCTTATATTATTTGACAAATAGCGGAACTCAGTCGGAATATAATATTGGCGATATTTTCACTTTTGTTGGCGCATTTATTTGTGCTGCCCATATTATATTTTCCGGAATTTTTGTGAAAGGTACAGATTTTTTAAGTCTGGTGTTTTATCAATTTTTATTCGCTGGTCTTATTTCTGTAATTGGTTTACTACTGAATTTGAAGGGCCTTACTGTTCATTTTGAAAAAGGATATTTATATGAAATACTCTACTTGGGAGCAATTGGCACGTTTTTTTGTTTTTTCGTAACTGTTTGGGCACAAAAATACATTAGTACTATTTATACAATGATGATATTTTCCCTTGAGCCCGTTTTTGCTTCTATTTCAAGTTTTCTTTATTCAGGAGAATTATTCACCCGACTAGAGGTGTATGGTGCTATCGGAATTTTTACAGGACTTATTTTTTACAGTATTCCTTTAAGGAAAGAGAGAAAGTAGTTGCTATGCGTGAATGAATTTACGTAAATTAGCTAGAGAAATGAACATCATTATTTTTAATTTATAAAAGCAAGTCAATGTTAAATTTTGCAAAAGTATTTAATTACAAATCCGACAGTGACGAACAGGAATTTTTCAAGGAATCACTTTTGATCAACTTCATAGGTTCGGCAACGTGCTTTTTCTATATTTATTCCGTTAATAATTATTTTATTAATAGTATTGCGGGCTTCTACATTATGTTTTCGGCAGGTGCGCTCTTAACGATTTTATTTTTCCTTCTCAATAAAAAGTTGATTTCCTTCATCAAAGCTGTCAATGTTGGAAATTTTGTCGCGTATGTTAGTTTAGCGTTAGATGTTTACTATACAGGAGGAATTCAATCGCCAACATTAGCATGGATAATTTTATTGCCAATGGCTTCTTTTTTGATGTTAGAAAAATGTTTTTCAACTTCATTGTGGCTTATTCTAAGCGTACTTTTAATAATTATTTATGGTTCAATTGGTATTAGTGGAATTACTCTTGTCAATAATTTGGGAGAAAAGGAATTCCCGATATTTTTAACGACTTCGTATGTTGGGCTCGCAATAATGTTAGCAATTATGACTAATTTATTTGATTCGAAGAAGAGAAGAATATTTGATTTATTAGAAGCAAAGCAACTTGAACTATTTAACAGTGAAAAACGTTTCAGGATTATTTTTGAAACAGCTCCGTTAGGAATTTCAGTTGCAAATTCGGTTACTGGAGAAATTGAAGAATTGAACTTAAAATTTGCTGAGATTGTAGGAAGAAAGGAAGGCGAAATTAAAATAATGGGGTGGGAAAGTTTCACGCATCCTGAAGATGTGCAAGAAGATCTGGATAGTATGTCTAAATTACTTAAAAAGGAAATTTCCGAATATAAACAAACCAAAAGATATATTCGGAAAGACGGTTCAATTATTTGGGTGGATATGTCTATTAGTCCCATTGAAACGAAAGATAATGAAAACCAGCACCATATCTGCATAATTGAAGATATAACTGAAAGAAAAAGAATTGAATCGATACAAATTGTTAAAGAGCAAAACTCTTTATTATTAAGTCACGCTTCTCAGGTTCCGGGAGTTATCTATCAAGTTCAGTTATCTGCAGACAATGACATTTCAATTCCTTTTGTCAGTAATGGAGTTCTTGACTTATTTGAAGTACGTCCAGAAGATGTAATGGCAGATGCAAAACGTATTCTTCAGTGCGTGCATGAAGAGGATATCGAAAAGGTTAAAAAAACAATGTCTTATTCGATGAAAACATTGAACAATTGGGTTCAGGATTTTAGAATTGTTTTAAAATCAAATGAGATTCGTTGGTTAAGAGGTAATTCAAAGCCCGAAGTATTAAAAAATGGGACTATTATTAGCCATGGTTACATAATAGACATTACCAAACAAAAGGAGTTTGAGCAGATTGAAAAGCAAAAAAATAAAGATATTCTCGCTCAACAGAATTCGTTGTTGGAATTAAATATGCTGTCAATGGAATTAAACTTCAATGAAAAAATAAGATCTATTTTAGTGAATACATCGCAAACATTAAAAAATGAAAGAGTTAGTTTTTGGGAGTGGGAAGGTAATAATTTGAGTACCAAATATTTTTATAAATTAAGTACAGATCAATATTTAGAAGGAGAAACTTTTACCAAATCAAATTGTGAAACATTTTTTACTGAGCTATTACTTAACAAAAACATTATTGCTTATGATGTTTTTGCTAATAGGGCTACGATGGATTTATCCGAGTATTATACACAAAATAAGATTTCTTCATTGGTAGCTATTCCTATTCAGAAAGGGTCAGAATCAATTGGTGTAATTTGTTTTGAAAACGTTGGTCTAAAAAGAAATTGGTCTCATTCTGAAATTACATTTATTAGATCCATCGCTGATCTTATTATTTTAGCTTTTGAAAGTGAGGAACTAAAGAAAGCAAAAGATGAAATCCATCTAAAAGAAGAAAGATGGAAATTTGCTATTGAAGCGAGTACGGATGGAATGTGGGATTGGAATGTTGTTTCAAACGAAATATATCGTTCCGCCAGATGGTCAGAAATGTTAGGTTTTGACCCTTCAGAAATTGATAACACGTTGGAAGCTTATACGTTGCGAATTCATCCAGATGATATTGAGATGGTAACAGAGGAGTTACACAAACATTTTAGATCAGAAATCCCAAGTTATTCTACGGAACATAGAGTGCAATGTAAAGATGGCTCCTATAAATGGATTTTAGACAGAGGGAAAGTTATTGTATGGAATGATGACAAAACGCCACAACGGGTGGTTGGTACTAAAACGGATATTACAGAACGAAAAACGACAGAAAATAATTTAGAAAAAAGTGAAGAAAGACTCAAACTTGTGCTAGCAGGAACCAATGACGGTTGGTGGGATTGGGATTTAATTGAAAATAAATTATATTTTTCTCCTAGATGGTGGAACATGTTTGGCTATTTAGAAAATGAAATAGAAATGCAACCAGACGTATATCCAAAGTATGTTCATCCTGAGGATAGAGCGAGAGTAGAAAATTCTTTTACTGCATGTCTTGACAACGGGACTTCTTCGTATGAAATTGAATGTAGATTTTTGAATAAAAAAGGGGAGTATATATCAATTCTTTCTCGAGGGTACATCTTGAGGAATTCAAATAATGTACCGATTCGTGTTTCTGGTTCTGACATGGATCTAACCGATCGAAAACAAGCCGAAGCACAAATCAAGCAATCGTTGGAAGAAAAAGAAGTGCTTTTAAAAGAGGTACATCATCGCGTGAAAAACAATCTTCAAATTATTTCTAGTATTCTAAATTTGCAATCGTCAACAATTGCAGACAAGCAAACGTTAGACCTGCTAAAGAATAGTCAGGATAGAATTCGATCCATGTCACTTATTCATGAATTACTTTATCAAACGAAAGATTTTTCAACAATTAATTTTTCTGAATACATTAGAAGTATTGCCACAAATCTATTTCAATCATATAATCAAAATAGGTTAGTTAATTTAGTTCTTGAACTAGAGCCTGTTTTTTTAGATCTCGATTCAGCAATTCCTTGTGGTTTAATTATCAATGAATTAATAACTAATTCACTTAAATACGCATATAATACGGATGATGAAGGAGATGTCAGAATTAATTTAACATTGACAAACAATATCGTTATAATAATCATTGAAGATACGGGGAAAGGATTTCCAACTACGATTGATTTTAGAGAAACAGAATCATTAGGGATGCAATTAGTGATTTCTTTAACAGATCAAATTGATGGGGAAATAAAAATGGAGAATTCACAAGGCACTAGATTTGAAATTCAATTTAAAAACAATGCGAAACGGGCTATTTCTTAATTTAATCTAAAATTCATTCCCTTATTTTGTTTACTTTTGAATCCTATAAACAGTATAAAAAATGCTTTTTTCATGAAAAATTTCTTCGCTAAACCAATTAATACTTTTCTTGTTTTATTTATTAGTTTACTGTTGACATTTTTCTTATTGCCAATAAATATTTTTGATGGAGAAATTGTATATCAACAAGGGATTCAAAAAATAGTTGAACAGCGGCCTCTAAGTCTCCATTTTATTTCTGGATTAGAGTATGATAAAGCTCAATTAGTTGGTGTAAAAGAATATTACCTGCTTCCCAAAGGATATTTTATGGCCTTTTTATTCATTTTTTGCATTCCTCTTCTGGTGGCATTCCGCGTTTCCTTGGGCAAGAAAAATAGAGCAAAGAGCTAAGCGTTGACTCGATTATTTTGGCGATAAAATTCTTATATTTGACCAAAGTATTATTCTTTTAAACGGATGAACTAATTTTCAACTAAAAACTATGAAATTCCTTATTGCTTTTTTCTCATGCTTTGTTTTTTGTTTCCACCCTGCGGTAGGTCAAAATTTATCAAACATAAACGTTTATCCGCCATTGACAAAATCAATTTCAGTACCAGATTACAATTGGGATGAAGTAAATTCATTTAAAACGAATGGTTTACCAAGAAAAGCGATCGATAAAATAAAAGAGATTCAAGCGCGCGCAATCATTGAAAATAACAGTAAAGAGTTTTGGAAAGCATGTACAGAATTAGATGGATTATTAGAACGTTCTCAATATGATCCCGAAGAAAATCAACTGTTTGTTTGGAAATTTGCCCAAAAAGCAGATTCACTTCCTTTCCCATTGAATAATTTAATGCATTACCAAGTATATAAATGGATAAATTCTCTCTACTGGAAAGGGGAATTAAGTTTTGACGATGAAAGTTTACTATGGAATATTGAAGGAAAACAGACAAAATTACTCAATCAATCCATCAACGAATTATATGATTATCATCAAAAGAGGAGTTTAAATAATCCGAGTGAATTAATGAAAATTTCTTCTTCCATTTTTTGGGAAAAAGCTAATAATTCGCAAATTCAAAAACATTCAATTACTTTATTTGAGTGCCTGGCATTGAAAGTAATTAATTCACCAAATAATTATAGAATCAACAATGATTTTGACAATCGTATGATTTCAGATTCTACTTTTTTTAGTTTGACGAATAATTTAATGAAAGCAGATAATGTTAATGATCCTGAGTATTTAAATATTCAACTTTACTATCATATAGAACAATTGTGCTTAAAAAATAAGCGGTGGGATGCATACGCTTTTTGGGCAGAGCAGCGATTAAATGAGGTGTTTGAAAAATCTACCTATGAGAAAATCAATGATTTTGACAGAGAAAAATTATTGATTTCTGCCTATTATCGCTTTGAGGATTTTTTGAATGAAATGGCATCTTCATCTCGTTTTTCATATCACATTGCCGAAGAACTTTTCAATAAGTCAAAAGAATATAATTGGAAAAAAAATACAGGTCCTAAAGATAATTGTGTGCTTGCACTTAAGAAAATTGAAAAATCGCTCAATAAATTCCCTAATTCAGAATTTATGGAACAATTGAGTGCATTAAAGAAAGTCATTTTGTCTGATGATTTAAACTTTTCATTGAAAGGTAATTTTAGTAAAGGAAAACCAAGTATTCTGACTGCGGAATATCGGAATGTCTATAGTTCTGCTTTGAAAATTTACAAAATAGAATCTGAGAAACAAGATGGATATGCTCCGAATCTGTTAAAAAATTATCAATTATCTCTTGTGTTTTCTAAAAAATTAAAGTTTAACAAAGATTCCTTGTTTTTAAAACACGACAAAGATTTTATTATACCTGAATTTAGTAAGAATGGGAAATATTTATTCATTATTGGTCGCTCTGAGGAGGAGATAGCCGCTTTACTTACTGCTGATACGCTCCTCAATAGAAAGGATTTTGCCTACCAAGTGTATCAATTAAGTTCTTTACAAGTACTAACAAAGGACAACAAAGGACGCGCCGAATTTATTGTCACAAATGCTACTAATGGCAAACCAGTAAACAAGGCTTCAATTCACTTAATAAATCGATTTTATCGTGGAAGGCATGTCGCTAACTCATCTTTTCCTAATGATACCATTATTTACACAAATAGTGCTGGAAAAGCTGATTTTCAAGGGAATGAATCCTATGAATATACGGTTAAATCAGGTATTGACAGTATAACGGGATATGTGTATTCTTACAAACAGGAAGAATCTCGTGAGCAAAATAATTACAAAGTTTACACTGACAGAGGGATTTATCGGCCAGGGCAAAAAGTATTCATAAAGGTGATTGCTTTTTATGGTAAAAACAACGAGAATAAACTTGTAACATCTAAAAAAGTAAGTATTAAGATAAAAGATCAAAATAGTCAAATAGTTTGTGAAAATTCACTACAATTAAATGAATTTGGAAGTTGTTCAGGTACTTTTCCACTTCCAAAAAACGGATATTTATTAGGGACGTTATCGATTTATGTGGAAGATTCATATCAAAAATCATTTCGTGTGGAAGAATATAAGCGCCCAACATTTGAGGTTACTTTTGACGAAATTACAGGCAAAATTAAGCTGGGAGATTCAGTAACACTTTCTGGTAACGTGCTAGCCTTTGCTGGATATCCAATTGTGAATGCAAAAACAACTATTCGAATTTCTCAATACAATTATTTTCCTCATTGGTGTGATGTAAAATATGATGAAAGAACGTCATCCATAGATTTGGAGGTCGTGACAGATGCGACCGGTAAATTTAAATTCACCTTTCTTCCCGCAAAAAGTAAATATTTATTTGGCTCTAGATTCTCATTTACTGCTACTATTGTAGACGGAACTGGAGAAGTACAGGAAGTGACAAAGTCACTGTATATAGGAAAAGAAAGTTACTCTATTTCAATGTCATTGGATGAAAATTTGCTGTCAACAGTTGATAATAAAGTAAATATTATCGTTCAGAATAGTCAAAATATTGAGCAAAAACAGGCGGTAATTAGTTATGCTATAATGAAAATAAGCCCTTCTAAATGGATTATTGATAGACTTAATCAAGCTGAATACCAAGATTTTAAAGTGTCAGAATTTGAGAAAAAATTCCCAAATACTAGTTATTTCGCTACAAGTTCCGGGCAAATTATAGACACCATTGCTACAGGAAAAATCAAATCAAATGAGCCCGTAGATTTAAATAAAATTTTAGTAAATCAAGTAGGTTATTTTTCTATCGAAGCTTATACGATTGATGAAGTAGGAGAAAAATCTATAGCGCAACAATTCTTTAATTATATTCAACCAAATAAATTGAAAGAGCAGCATCAAAGCACATTTTGGATGGTGTCTAATGCGAAGTCACCAAAAATGGGGGATGAAATCGAGATTAGTATTGGTAGTTCATATAAACGACTAAATGTCTATGTGGAACATCTTAATTCAGAAGGAAAATCGGTTGGAAAATGGATTATTCTCAAACATAGGGCAACTTTGAAATATAAAATAACGGACAAGGAAAAAGATGGCTTTTTAGTCACTTGTATCACAGGAATAAACGGCAAAGTATACCAAGAAGCGAAACGTATAAACGTTGTGAATGATGAGAAAAGTTTGGAGGTGAAATTATCAACTTCACGCGATGACTTGAGACCTGGCAGTAAAGAAAAATGGGCTATTTCGGTAGCTGACATCAGTGGAAAACTGGCAATATCTGAACTTTTAGTTGGAATGTATGACGCTTCTTTGGATCAATTTTCATCCAATTATTGGGATGCTCAATTTTATTATCCACCGTATTTTGATTCCTATTGGAATCACCAACAAGCCAATATTTTACAAATCAACGTTGCTAGGTGGCAAAATGAAAATTACAATTCTCTCGGAAATTATGAAAATATGGCGGATGCTGAAGAAGTAATGTTTGCCGTGCCAAAACTTTTTGAAAAAGAGTCTTTCGCTCCGTCACATTCAGTAACAGATGATGTGAAGTCAGTTAGCACAAAACAAACTAAGAATGATACAATAAAGCAGCTCGAAGAACCTAGCGATTCTAAGCAGGTTTCCCCCCGCACTAATTTTGATGAAACAGCGTTCTTTTATCCAAGTATTTATGCGGATACTAGTGGACATTATCGCTTTGAATATATCCTACCAGATGCATTAACGAAATGGCGTTTTATGGCTGTTGCGCATACAAAAGATTTGCAGTCAGGATCATTCGAAAAAACATTTGTAGCCAAGAAGGAGGTAATGATTCAGCCGAATGCCCCACGTTTTTTTAGAGAAGGTGATCTTTTTGTTTTTTCTTCTAAAGTTGTCAATACGACCGATAAAATTCAGGAAATGGTGGTTCGTTTAAAATTTATAAACCCGATTACTGAGCAAGATGTCACCTCCTTATTTGGAAATATAGTGGAGCAAAAAATCACTCTTTTAGCTTCGTCTTCTCAAGAAGTTTCTTGGAACTTAAAAATCCCGCAAGGTCAACTTTCAATTGTAGCATATCTCATTGAAGCGGATGGAAAATTGTTTTCGGACGCTGAGAAGAAAACACTGCCGATAGTGTCAAATCGTATGTTGATTTCCGAATCCAAACCTTTTGTGAAATCATCAAGTGGCGATAAGACATTCTCTTTTGATAGGATAAAAACAATCTCTCCAACGGCTGAAAAAATATCTATGAGTTTAGAAATTCAAACACAACCTTTGTGGACCACTTTGATGACGTTACCCTATTTAATTGAGTTTCCATATGAATGCGCTGAACAAACATTTTCTCGATATTTTGGAAATGTAGTAGCGCAAAAAATAATTCAAGAAAACCCTGCTTTTAAGCGCATTATTGACACTTGGAAAGACATTGATCCAAAAGCTTTTATATCAGAATTGGAAAAAAACCCAGAGTTAAAAACAATTATTTTGACGGAGACTCCGTGGTTGCTTGATGCTCAGAATGAAAACATACAACGTCAGCATTTATCACTACTTTTTGATGAAAATAATTTAAGATCAAATATTAATGCTTCACTAGCAAAATTAAAGGAAATGAAGGCTAGTGATGGAGGTTGGTCGTGGTTTGGAGGAGAAAAATCAAATGCATATATTACTCAGCACATCGTTTCCGGGTTTGGGCAGTTGAAACAATTAGGGGTAAAAATCGATGAAGAAATAATACAAGGACCACTTCTTTTTTTAGATGCGCTTTATGACGAAGAATTTAAAAAAATAAAACCAGATGTAAAACAAAAGTTGGGTGGTTTAACTGAAATGCATGTCCATTGGCTGGTAGCTCGCTCTTATTTCAATCAGCAAAATTCTGCTTCCGTCACCTATTATAACCAATGTTTACTAAAAGATTGGAAGAACTTCAATTTACATACGCAAGCATTAGCGGGCATGAGTTTCGTCTATTCTGGGGATAAAGTATTTGCTGAAAAAATAAAAAACTCAATGATAGATCGTGCTACTATTCGTCCTGAAATGGGAATGTATTGGAATGAAAATAAGATGGGGTATTCCTGGAGTCAATCGCAAATAGAAACGCAAAGTAAATTGATAGAATTTTTCAGTGCTATCGGAAATTTAGATAAAGAAGTTCAGAGTATGCAATTGTGGTTACTGCAGCAAAAAAGAACAAATTCTTGGGAAACAACCAAATCAACAACTTCTGCTTGCCATGCATTACTTATTAATAAAAAAACGGTTCAAAATCAAGGTGCCCAAGTGGTAAAAGTAACGTTAGGGGACGGAACAGATTTGGGAATTTTAAACCCTGATTCCGGATCTACTTTCACGTGGGCAGGAAAAGATATTGTAGACGGAAAAGCGATTGTATCAATCCATACGAGCAATGACCAACCTGTTTTCGGAGCGATTCATTTTCAGTATTTAGAAGAGATGTCAAAAATTCAAAAATCGCAAGGTGAGATACGTGTCGAACGTCATTATTACATGGAAAATAATGGGAAGGAAGAAGAGATTAATTCATCAACGGTCTTAGCTCTCGGCACAAAAGTAAAAGTAAAAATAGCAGTAACAGCGAATCGTTCCATGGAGTTTGTGCATGTAAAAGACTCCAAAGCAGCAGGGTTTGAGGCGAGACAAACTATTTCAGGATATCATTTTTCAACGGTAAGTTATTACCAGGTAAATAAAGATGCATCCACCGATATTTTTATTGATTTTCTGCCTAAGGGAACACATGTTTTTGAATATGAAATTTTTGCGTCTGGACGAGGAGAATTATCAACTGGAGCGGCAATTGTTGAATGTATGTATGCTCCTATTTTTAGAGCGAATAGCGATGGAATTAAATTCATTGTTAAATGATTAGTCCAAATTCGAAAGCGTTGGAAGTATAATAATAAAGTGATAAACGATGAATCCAAAGGTTGATTTTTATTTTAGTAAAGCCCAAAAATGGCAAGAGGAAGTGAATATGTTGAGAACGATAATTCTTGATTGTCAGCTCAACGAAGAATTGAAATGGGGCTGCCCTTGTTATACCTTTCAGAAAAAAAATGTCATATTAATTCATGGCTTTAAAGAATATTGTGCTGTTTTGTTTATAAAAGGTGTTTTATTAAATGATGCACACGGTGTTTTAATCCAACAGACAGAGTATGTGCAAGCAGCGCGACAGATACGATTCACCAATGTAGGCGAGATTATTGAAATAGAAAAAATCTTGAAAGAATATATTTATGAAGCGATTGAAGCAGAGAAAGCGGGTTTGCAAGTGATCTTAAAAAAGAATCCAGCGCCTGTTTTTCCAGATGAATTTACAAGCAAAATAGATGAAATTCCTTCTTTGAAAGATACTTTCGCATCACTGACTCCCGGCAGACAAAGAGCGTACCTTATTTATTTTTCAGCGCCAAAACAATCAAAGACACGTGAAGCGAGGATTGAAAAATGGGTACCGCAGATTCTCAAAGGAAAAGGATTAAATGATTAATAAACGTGTGAATTCTATCTTACTACCGAAATTAATAGAGGTGAAGAACTGAAAACAAAGTTCCTGTAATTTGCTAAAAAAAAGAAAAGATTATAATTGGTAGTTTAAATATTTAATGTTCAAATTCATTAACTTTACAATAAAATTATCCCTGTGAGAAACGTAATCGAAATAAAAAACGCTAAAATTTATCAAAATAATACCCTCATTTTAGATGATATAAATTTTGAATTGGGAGAAAGTGAATTCGTTTATCTAATTGGAAGAACAGGAAGCGGAAAAAGTTCATTATTGAAAACGTTATATGGCGAACTTCTTCTTAACGAAGGGACAGGGGTTGTGGCAAATCATGATTTAAGAACCTTAACGAGACATGAAATCCCAATGCTGCGGAGAAAAATCGGAGTTGTATTCCAAGATTTCCAATTGTTGACAGACCGAACAGTAGTAAAAAACTTAGTTTTTGTAATGGGGGCAACTGGCTGGAAAGATAAAGATGCGATGCAAAAAAGAGCGATGGAAGTGCTACAATTAGTTGGCTTAGAGAAAAAGATAAATTCCATGTCTTATGCTTTATCGGGCGGGGAACAACAACGATTATCGATCGCTAGAGCTTTGCTAAATAAGCCAGCTTTAATCTTAGCAGATGAGCCAACAGGAAATTTAGACCCAGAAACATCAGAAGAAATTATGCGCTTGCTAATTGCTGTTGCTATTGAGGAAAAATCAGCGGTATTAATGGCAACACACGATATGACGATGGTTGAGAAATATCCTGGAAGGGTCATAAGAGTTGAAAATCAGAGCATAAAAGAAGTAAGTACAATCAATCGTTTTAACCCTTTTCAACAATTTGATCCCTCAGTAGAATAATTTTAATCGTTAAATAGCGACTGCAAAAGTGGCCGCACAACATTAAATAGTTAGAATCCATGATCATTGTTTAACTTTACCCTATGATTTTATATAATGTTACAGTAAGTATTGATCCTGAAATTCATGAGAATTGGCTGGATTGGATGCGCTCAACTCATATTCCGCAAGTGATGGGCACGGGATGTTTTCTTGAAAGTAGAATTTCTAGAGTACATGGAGAAGAAGAAGGAGGAATGACCTTTGCTATTACTTACTTAAGTCTAACCGAAGAAAAATTTAAAGAATACGAGCAAGTTCACGCGCCAGCATTACAAGCCGACCATTCATCTCGTTATGCAGGTAAATTTGCTGCCTTTCGAACGACTTTATCAGTTTTAGAAGAATTTAAGAGGTAACTATGAAGTTCAAAGTAAAAGCAAAGAAGCATTTAGGACAACATTTCTTAACGGATAAAAATATTTGTCAGAAAATTGCGCAACAATTCAAAGGATTTGCTGGCTGCAACAAAGTGCTCGAAGTTGGTCCTGGAATGGGAGCTTTAACAGAATATCTATTAGAAAGGAAAGAATCAGAGGTTCATGTGATGGAAATTGATAGGGATTCTATCGCTTATTTGAAAGAAAATTTTCCTGTTTTAGAAGACCGAATCTATGAATCAGATTTCTTGCACACTAAATTTGAAACAATTTTAGGGACTGAGCCATTTGCAGTGGTAGGAAATTTTCCATACAATATTTCCTCTCAAATAATGTTTAAATGTTTGGAATATAGAAATCAAATTCCCGAAATAATGGGAATGTTCCAGCGAGAAGTAGCATGGCGAATAGCTGAAAAACCAGGTACGAAGCAGTACGGTATTATCAGTGTATTAATTCAAGCTTTTTACGACATAGAGTATTGTTTTACAGTAGATGAGCATGTTTTTAATCCACCTCCAAAAGTAAAATCTGGGGTTATTCGTTGCACAAGAAATGACCGCCAAACATTGCCTTGTGATGATAAATTATTTATCCACGTTGTGAAACAAACATTTGGTCAAAGAAGAAAAACGATTCGTAATTCGTTGAAATCAATCATTCACGCCCCCCTTTTTGAGCACCCATTTTTAACGTTGAGACCAGAAAGACTGTCGGTTGATGATTTTATAGAATTAACCTTAGCGATTGAAAAATTTCGAAGAGAAAACGCTGATAGGGAGGATATAACAGGTGAAATTGGATAAAAAAGGATCTTTTTAACTTATTTTCTTTTTTATGGGTTATTTTTTTACTTACTTTGTGATATTAAATTTTGAGATATGAGTTCAAGAGAAGCAATGGAAGGTATTGGTGATTTTTTCTATAGTACAGCAGGTATATTTTACGATAATATCGGAAATATTTTTAACTATTCATGTATTGTGTTAGGTTTTGTTGGTTTATTCTATTGGTTGAACTTGCAACGTAAGTACGATCAGCAAGATGCTAAAAAAAATCAGTAAAAAAATAATTTTAAAATATTTTGAAAAGGTTATTTGTCTCTGACGAATAACCTTTTTGTTTTTAAATCATAAGTAAACTCAAAACGTATTATGCCTTCATTTTCAATAATCATTACTGCTGGTGGAATAGGAAAAAGAATGGGTTCAGAAATACCAAAGCAGTTTATTAAAGTAGGTGATTTTCCGATATTAATGCATGCTATCAACTGTTTTTACTCTTTTGATAGTTCCTGTGAAATAATTGTGACCCTTCCAAATGAATGGAAATTGTATTGGGAAGAACTTTGTAAAAATTATGCCTTCACATGTCCTCATACATTAGTGATTGGTGGCGTTGAAAGATATGACTCTATTAAAAATGCGCTTTCTATTTGCACCCACGAAATTATTGGAATTCATGATGGTGTGCGTCCTTTGGTAAGTGCTGATACGATTGAAAGATGCTTTACTTTAGCCAAAGAAAAAGGTTCTGCCGTTCCTGTTTTACCCTTGAAAGAATCTATTCGAAAAGTGGAAGGAACTGGAACGAAAGCAATGCAAAGAAAAGAGTATTTTACTGTTCAAACGCCACAATTTTTTAGTGAACAAATAGTAAAAAACGCCTATAAAATCCCATTCCATGGAGGTATAACCGATGATGCCTCTTTGGTGGAAGAAGCTGGCTATACAATTGAGACGACGGCTGGAAATGAGGAAAACATTAAGGTGACAACTCCGTACGATTTAAAAATTGCTGAATTATTTTTATAAAATACGTCATTCATTCTATTTATTATTTCTCTTTTGCTTCATTTCAATCCAAAATCTTTAAAAACCTCTGAAATCCTTTAATTCATAAAGCTTTAGGTGTTTTATTTTGTGCGTGTGCCACTATTATGCCATAGTACACAAGGGTGAATTTTGTTGAGTTTATCGAAGGAGGGAGGGTGTTGACAACTTGTTTTTCATAGAGATTAAATCTTTTTTAGAGAGAATTCCTTAACCTTTTTGAACAATGCATTTATATCGGAAACTCCTCCTGTTAAAAATGAAAGACCCTCGCTAATTTTAGATTCACCTGCCTTTTGTACTGCGCCTTCAACGAAAGCCTTTGTTAATCTTTTCACTGTAATTTGATCTGAATCATCTTTTAATAAATCTTTTACGTGTTTTACAAAGTTATCATTTATAGCATCATCTATTTTATTGTCCTTATAATAAAATAATAAGTCATTAATTAAGAAAAGCAGCTAAATCAAGGCTAATAATTTCAGAATTAAAAGAACTAGTTCCTTCAACTTTGCTTTAATTGCCTCTCTAACATAAGAGTCCTCAATAGATAAATTTAACCATTTTGACGATTTATTGCCTCCTATACAAATGCACCACATACCTGAATGTCGGAGTAGGTAATTCAATCTTCATTTCAGGTATTTTTATGTTCTCCCCTTTTTGTACTCGCTGAAATTCTTCCTGTGTTGGGAAGATGTATCTTGAGTAATTAAAATCTTCTCCTGCTGTCCAAATTTTGCTCTTCCAGATGAAGTATGCTTTAGCCTGTTCATAGTTTAAATCAGAAAGTTTGTTTATCAGTAGCTTATTATATTCAATCCCCTCTAATGGGTTAACTCCCGAAAAAACATTAAATCTCTGCAAACTTTCAAACCATTTAACTCCTGACGAAAATCCAAGACAATTAGGATATTTATCACCAACATCTTCGCCTGCTACTTCTTTATATTCTTCGTCACCGTATCTTGAAAATTGACTTTCATTTGTTAATTGATATCCAAATGTTGGTTCAGGATTCCACCAATATTTCCCGGGCAAATTCATATTCTTAAAATCCTTTTTGTAGAACACAAAATAAAATTTTCCACTAGCTATGATTTCTTTTTTAATGCTGTCCAGTTCATGTTTGAAAAAAGAAAGATTATCGTAGTTTATAAGGAATAAACTTAAATTCAGCTCTCTATCTTTAGAATTAAATAGTTGAATGGAAAAGTCTCCCTCATCAAAATATTTTTCTGGGTAATGTATCAACTTGTTTGCCTTTTCATCAGCAAGAGTAACATCCAAATAAAGTTTGCTAATGGCAATTGAATCTAAAACATGATCTACAAATACTTTATAATCAGATGCTGAGATTGTCCATTGTTTAGTTAGATCTGCAGCAGGAATATTTAGCGTCTTTATAATTGGTACATTTTTCACATCCTTCTCTTGAGGCAGAGATACATGAACTCTATACGGAAGATTAAGTGAATCAATAGTTGCTTGTATACTTTTAGTTTTCCAATTACAAAATGCAAGTACTTGCATTCCGGTTAAACCAAATATGGGATGTTGATTTTCTTTAGCCTTATAAGTATATGCCAGTGCTTCAAAAATATCGAACTCGCTCTTTGAAGATGAACCCCATCTGAAATAATCCGGTGAAATAGGTAGCAAATTCTCTACTAATGAATTAGAACCCTCTCTTTCGCATTCTTGAATTTCATTTGAGAAGTAATCAGCTGATTGTTTATTTTTAACAGACAATATTTTCGAAGTTGGAATAGAAAAAACATACCTATAGCAAAGTTTTCTCTCATCAACTTCATTTTTTTTGTAGAATCTTTCGGGTTGTGGTAAACAAATTGTAGCATTTGCGGCTAATATTTTTTCATTATCCCAGTCGTCAATCAGAGTCTTATGATAAATGTTCCCATTAGGCCTGATTTTTTGTAAAAACTGTGCTTTCTCTTTAAAGAGTCTTTCAACTTCCTTTGGATCAGGATTGAAAGTAGTAAAGTTTGATATCTGTTCATCAAAACTGTTAATAATCATTTCCACCTTGATAGAATCTGCAACATATTGCATAAAATCATGATACTCTTTTACGGTTACAGGTCTGGAGTTGAGATAACTTGCATCAGGTAGTTTATTCCACCACATCATTGGGTCTCTAAAAATAACAAATTCATTATCTATATGGACCCCTGAAGTATCGTTTAGGAATGTCATCGATGTATCAATTCCACAATTTTTACAGGTAAAATCGTATGTCATAAAATTGTCAGTCTTGAAAAAATCCGTTCCAAGCACCTTCGAAATTTTTTTTTCATCCTTCTTAATTAATTGAGCGAAATAAAAGGGAGTGATTACTAAAAAAAGTATTGATAAGTATTTATTCTTCATTTGATATTATTTAAATTATTAAGTTCCATTACCAAAAATAACATTATTATTCAACAGAATTTTTTAAAGTTAAATAAACTTAAAATTACCTGCTCAATTTCGCTGAATGGTATACTTTCAACTTTGTAGTATTTATTTGTAAACCTTCATTGAAGAGGGTCGGGAAAGTTTCGGGTTTTGGTATTTTAAATCGTTGAACAGGGTTAAGTAATTTGAGTATTTCGGGCAAATGCTCCAGTTCTTTTTGCATCAAATCTTTTATGTTTAAGGTTTTTTATGGTGGTTACTTTCAATCCAAAATGTGTTTAGTAATTATACAATAATCTAATATCTTTGTCTATCTTTGGGCGATACAGAAAATTAAAAATGAAAATTACAGATCATTTATCAAAAGGAAAGAATACCTTATTCTCTTTAGAAATTCTTCCTCCTTTAAAAGGGAAAAGTATACAATCGATTTACGATGGAATTGACCCATTAATGGAATTTAAACCTCCTTTTATTAACGTTACATATCATAGAGAAGAATACATCTATAAAGAACGAGAACGAGGATTATTAGAAAAAATAGCGATAAGAAAACGTCCAGGAACGGTGGGGATTTGTGCTGCGATTATGAACAAATACCATGTTGATGCAGTACCTCACCTTATTTGCGGAGGTTTTAGCCGTGAAGAAACAGAGAATGCTTTAATTGATTTACAATTTTTAGGAATCGATAATGTTTTAGCCTTAAGAGGAGATTCAATCAAAACAGAATCTACCTTCAAAGCGCATCCTGATGGTCATGAATTTGCGGTGGATCTTATTCATCAAGTAAAAGGGATGAATGATGGAAATTACATTATGGACGATGTTCAATTAGAGCCAACAGACTTTTGTATTGGTACAGCTGGATATCCTGAAAAGCATTTTGAAGCCATGAATCTTTCAACAGATTTACATTATCTAAAAGCGAAAGTAGATGCTGGAGCAGAATATATTGTAACTCAAATGTTTTTTGATAATAAAAAATACTTTGATTTTGTTGCAGCATGCAGAGCAGCCGGAATTATGGTTCCAATAATCCCAGGATTAAAACCAATCAAATCATTGACCCATATTTCTTTTCTTCCAAAATTTTTCCACATCGATTATCCCGAGGATCTTTCAAAAGAGTTATTGAGATGCAAAGATAATAAGCAAGTGGAGCAAGTTGGAATTGAATGGGGAATTGCGCAATCGAAAGAGTTGTACGCTGCAAAAGTTCCTTGTATACACTATTACACAATGTCAAATTCTTATTCTGTTCACTCCATTGCTAAAGAAATATTTTAATATGAAGTTACTTCTATTAATTTTAATCAGTTTTTCAAGTTTCATTTCATTTTCTCAAAGAGGGACAATTAAATTGAAAAATGCAATAATCATTGGTCAATTGGAAAAACCAGATGACCGCTATTCAATAGAAATCGCTATCACGGAAATTTTTACGAATGCAGGTATAAAAGCTATTCCTTCTTTAAACGTGTTAAAAATTGGAGGCGATATTAAAATGTTGACAAATGATTCTGTGCAAAAAATAATTACTTCTAAAGGAATTGATACTTATATGACTGTCTCTGTTAGAGGATATGACAAGCGATTTAAATTAGCAGAAAACAGCGATAATTTAGATTTAGCATTAAAGACAGGGCATTTGTTTTCAATTTACCGAGATGATTTGGTGACGATTACGTTTGAGTTCACGTTTTACCGCGAAGGACAATTTATGGGTACAGATATTATTAAATTCGGTAATATTAGTTCTCGAGAAGACGTATTGAAAAGACTGAAGAAAAAGCTAACGAAGAAAGTGAACAAGTGGCAAAAAAAATAATATAAAATTACATACAAAAGGCTGAATCTTACTTCAGCCTTTTGTTATTTCAGCCCTTTATTTTTTTGTAGTGCCTTCAATTTTACTGCTTAATTTATTTTTTAATCCAGACCATTCAACGAGATGCATTTTAATTGATCCGACGGGAATTTTTGCTTTTACTAGAATTGGAATTCTATTTTCATCATTTGTTACCCAAAAACTGACATCGCTTTCATTTTTAAATAATCTTCCCGTTTGAATTACAGGAACAAATTTATGGCATTTAAATTTCCCTTTTCGAATTGTAATTTCTTCATCTCCAACGTATTTAACTTTTAACAAGAAAATTTCATTGTCCATAAAGCATTTAAATTGAAAAGTGTCATTTTTCTTCATTGTTTTATAATTCAATGTTCGAGCATAGTAGAAAGCAGAAATCATATCCTGTATTCCTACTGTTGTTTGAAATTCTTTTTTCCCTCCAACATTTACTTTATTCTTGTCTTGCAGAAAAGTGTAGTCTTGATTAATTTTATATCCTCCTTCATTTACTCTTCTCACAAAATACCAAGGAAAAACGCCTTTTTTGTCAATGTAACTTTCATAGGTGTCTTCTACTTTAAAAAAAGAATTGAAACCTCCCAACGTGCGACCAGTCCCTTTTACATGAAATAATTCTCTATTTTGTCCTTTTTTTGTTGTAGAATTAACTTCTAAAATGGCTTCACCAGCATCAACAAATCCATAAGAAATTCGATAACGTAATTTTTCCCCTACTTGAAATGCTCTGTTTGTAACGGTCGGATAACTTATTATCGTACTACTCGTCATGCTTATAAAGAGCCCGACTAATCCTATTAAATAAATCACTTTTTTCATCTTTTCTAATTTTGATTAGTCCTTAAATCAAAGTATGTGCCAAAAGAATGTCACCGTTTACTACTTGACATCAATTGATGTAAATAATTAAAGTAAAACGAAGGAAAAATTTGAATAGTATATTTTCTATTCTGTTTTATTTTTCACCTTAAAATCTATTTTATAGTAAAACAGAGGTAAAAATCCTAATTGCGATTTTTCAGCAATTGGAACCGCATTTGGGTTGGCAAGATTAGGAGCATACGTTAATCCTAAAAGGTTTCTTGTGTTAAAAATATTCAGTAAATCAATTCCGATCTCATGCGTTGCTTTGCTTGCATTGAATTTCCAATTCACCTTTAAATCCATTCTAAAATAGTCTCTAAATTGCAGTTCGTTAAACGCAGAATCTCTGTAAATTATTTCTTGAAGGGTTTTTGAGGCAGCAGTATCAACATATCCGTACCTTTTACCGCCTGCATAGGTAATTTTTAAGCCTAAAGAGAAGGATTGTTTGCTATTTATTTTAAACTCTTTTCCTGCTAAGAAATTAGAAATATAGTGACCATTAAAAGAGGTGTTTCTTTCAATGCCATCACTTCCTTTATATTTCGAGTCATACAATGTTCCTGAAAACATAAAATAAAATGACTTATCAAAATATTTTTGGATGGTTAATTCTATGCCTTTGTTGGTTCCTGTCCCTGTGTTTTGCAATTGCTCTGGGAAAAATCGCGCGAAACCACTTCCCATATTAATCAATGAAAATGAAGAGGAAAGAACAGTGACAGGAATATTATATACGTACTGATAATATACTTCCGTACGAATATTTAATTTATTTTTAAACGCTTTTTCATACCCAATACCTGTATGAACACTTCTTGTAAAATCCATGTTTTTATTGTGTAAATCTGTCTTTCCTGGAAAATGATATGTATAGGTATACATTGGCTGAGTTTGACTATGTAAACCAGCACCTGCAAAAACGGATTGATCTTTATTCAATTTTAATCTCCAACCCAAACGAGGTTCAACAATACTAATACTATTACTCAATGTAAAATACTGACTATGAACACCAGCTGTTAAATCCATGTTTTCCGTAACCCGCCATTTCCATTGGACAAATGGTTGAATAAGCATCGCTGTACCCTTATAATTCCAACGATTAATAAAGGTATTGTAATTAGGATCTTTGCTATCGATAACTCTCACAGAATCCAATTGATTGAAATAATATCCCTCCAAATTTATTCCTACTCGAAGTAAATGTTTTTTAGTGATTTTATGATTGACACCCACATATCCGGAAGCTTTTGTAGTTCTAAAGTAATAGCCCATCAGTGGATTAAAAGCATCAACAGTAATAGTTGAGTCTGCATTAATGTGGCGAACGAGAGAAACATGGTGTGAGTGCTGCTCGTCAAAACTCATTGCAATTGTCGATGTGATAAATGTTTTTTCATTCAATGTTTTTTTATAAACTAATCCAGTCACACCCATTGACGTTCCAAAATATTGATCCCTATCTCCTTGGCCATAAAACTCAGAAGAATATTTTTTTTGCTCAGAAATTTTAATATCAATTTGACTTTTTCCGCTAATTGCAAAAAGAGAAAGCGTCCCACCTTTTTTAAGTTGCCAATTAAACTTGAAAGAAAGATCGCCATAAGCAGGAACAGCATCTGTGCCAATACTTATGTTCATTTTTTGAAATAAACTCAATGTTGAATAACGACCCATGATCAAATAACTTGACTTTTTCGACTTACTCAATGGACCTTCAGCCATAAATTCAGTTCCTAATAATCCGAATTGGCCTGTAAATTCGTGTGTATTACTATTTCCATTTCTCAATTTTAAGTCAAAGACACCAGATGTACTATTTCCATATTGAGCAGGAAACGCACTCATAAAAAAATCAGAATTGCCCAATATTTTATTGTTAATGATTGAAACCGGGCCTCCAGTGCTTCCAGAAATAGCAAAGTGAGATGGGTTTGGAATATCAATTCCTTCCACTTTCCAAACGACACCTAAAGGGGAATTTCCTCGTATAACGATATCATTTCTTGAATCATCCGCCCCTTGAACACCCGCAAAATTTGAAGCCATTCTTGCGGGATCAAAGCGAGAACCAGCATATCTATTTGTTTCTTCAACACTAAACTTTTGAGCAGAAATTAAAGCCATTTCGTTTAGAACTTCATTTTTTCTTCGGCCCACGACAACCACCTCTTCTTTTTGAGTAAAACTTTCATTTAGTGGAATTTGAATCACGGTTTCTTTTCCAGAATTGACAATAATTGAAGTAGATTTAAAATCATACATTTCTAATCTAGTAGTCAAAGAATACTTGCCTACCGGAATATTTTTTAATTCAAACAATCCTTCCGTATCTGTTACCGCTCGGTATTTTGTAACGGAGTCATTTCCAATTATTTCTACTTTTACATTAAAAAGCTGGAAATTAGTTTCACTATCGAACACCTTTCCTCTCACGTTTTGAGCTGGTTGTGCAAATACGGATAAAGACACAATGGCAGCAATTATAAATAATAAATGTTTCATAGTAGTTAAAATAGATTATTTGTTTGACTTAAATGGTAAAAGAAACTCGAGCTTGAAACATTATTTTTTATGTTTCATTTTTTCAAGATATTCCTCTTTTGTCCAAGGTTTTTTATACACTTTAGTGAAAACTAGTTGATTCAATGCATTAAAATGAAGGTTTCTAACCTCAGAATGTACAATTTCATAATCTCCTTTGTACCAAAGAGGGATAATTGGAGGGTCAACCATTAGTACTTTTTCCGCTTGTGAAAAATAATTCATTTGATCTGAAAGTTTATTTGATCTTTTAGCTAATTCAAATAGTTTGTCAAATTCAGGATTATTATATTTTGACATGTTAAAAGTAAAAGCGGTTGACTTTTTCAACAATACTGATTTAGCATAAAAATTAAAAAGAAAAGTTTCAGGACTAGGATAATCTGCCACCCAACCTATTCTGAATAATTCTCCTTTACCTGAATCAATATCTTTTTGCAATTGATCAAATGTTGAACCATCTATATTGACGTTAATTCCTAAAACAGAATATATCTGAATAGCAAACTCTTCAGCCACACCAGAGTTGATATCACTAATATTAAAACGGAGATTAATAGATCCAAAACCCGCACCGCCAGGATATCCCGCTTCAGCTAATAATTTTTTTGCTTTTTCAGGATTAAAGGAATAGGAAACAGATTTTACCCCTTCAAAATCATAGCCTCTCAATGTGTTTTTAATAGGAGGTACAATACCATAATACCCTAATTCAGAATATTGATTTCTTAACACCTCCGTTCCTATTTTTTCTCTATCAATAGCGAAATTAAATGCTTGCCGAACTTTTACGTTTTTAAAGCGTTTATCCTGCATGTTGAAAAAATAATAATTGGTAGTTAAAATAGGATTATTTTGCAATATCAGGATCGGTGGAGATGAATTAAAATCAGAAATTCGTCCCTCTAACATTTTTGTAATTCTACTCGCAGGTAGACCGCAGATTAAATCTAATTTTTTCTTTTCAAAAAGACTTAGCTGCTCTAATTTTCTACTTTCTAAAACATAAATAACACTATCTAAGTAGGGTAGAGCAAATCCTTTTTCATCGGTCAAATAATAATCCTCATTTTTAATTAATACAATGGAATTCGTAGAACCCTTTTTATATTCTCGAAATTTAAAGGGACCTGTACCAATCATTTCTTGTTCCAGATTTGCTTCTTGGATTTTCCTAGAATTAATAGCACAAGAAATATTTGACAACTTACACAAGAAATTATTATCTTTTTCAGTTAATTTAAAAATAACTTTATCGCCCTTCACTGTTAGACCACTGATATGATCTGTTTTATTTTCAAAAAAAGCTTTTGCTCCTTCTAAATATTGCTCAAAAACAAACGCATAAGCAGTTCCTGCCGCTCCTGTTTCGCCTTTCGAACAGATTAATTCAATCGTCTTTTTTACATCTTCAACGGTCAATTTTCGTTCTTCATTCGATGTAAAAACCTCATGAGGATGGAAAAGAACATCTTTTCTTATTAAAAATTCGTAGGTTAAACCATCTGAACTAATTGTCCACGATTTTGCAATTTTAGGAACAACGCTTAGGTCTTTTGGATCTAAAGAAACTAAACATTCCATTACTTGACTTAAAACATCTGCCGAGTAAATATCATCCACATTTCTTGAAATAAAGGTCGCAGGTTCATTGTCTAAAGCAATATGAATTGATCCTCCCGCAAATTCAAAAAGTGGCTTTTTTCCACTATTACAGGAGTATAATGCTATTATTAATACTATAAAACACGATAAAAATTTCATTTGGATCAATGTTATGAGCGCACAAGTTTAAGAATAATCTGCTAACTTAAACATTTTTGCACTAAAAAAGCTATTTAAAAAAGGAGCTTTCTCCACTTTTCAAGATCCATAATCTTGATAATTTCAATTTGAGTAACAAGCAAAAAAGCCGTTTTTTTAGTTACATGTAAAGTGAAAATGGAAATTATTTTTCTATCTTTTTTTTTTGGCATAGTAGATTAATTAAAAAAATACTATATTTGCTAACATTAAAGCGTAGTTTTTCAATGCGCTTATTGGTAAATAATATACTAGGTATAGATGAAACTTATTCTTACTTTATTGATTTTTAACTTGATAAGTGCTTTTTCGCAGGCTACTTCTCTATCAATTGAAGGTAGTTACCAAGGTAAAAATTTGTATGTTCAAAATCCAATGGATGATGATGGTTTTGGTTATTGCGCTACAAAAGTAACTGTCAATGGTGATATCATGCCTGGAGGAACTAGCATGGGAGCTTTTGAGATTGATTTTTCTATTTTTAATATCGCAATAGGTGAACCGGTCTTTATTGTTATTGAACATAATGATGGTTGTAAGCCAAAAATATTGAACCCTGAAGTATTATTACCAAGAAGTACTTTTAATATTAGCTCCATTTCAATTTCAAAAACGGGTTTGTTGAGTTGGAAAACAACGGATGAACATGGAAAATTGCCTTATATTATAGAGCAATACAGATGGAATAAATGGGTAAATATTGGTGAAGTAGGAGGGAAAGGAAATGTTGGAACAAATGCATATGAATTTCAAGTAACTCCGCATTCAGGGGAGAACAAAATTCGTGTTATTCAACAAGATCATTCAGGCGTAAAAAGAGCTTCTAGTGAAACCAAATTTATTTCTGATGTTGCAACGGTCACAAAAAGTCCTGCAAAAGTTAAGAACATTATTAATTTCTCTTCAAATGGTCAACCTATCGAAACTCGGTATGAGATTTTCGATGCCTACGGAAGTATTGTTAAGAAAGGAGTTGGTTTCTCTGTTAATTGTGAAAACTTAATTAAGGGGATTTACTATATTAACTATGACAATGTGAATGAAAAATTCATTAAGGGATAATAAGTAATTAAAAATAATCGGAACCCTGAATTATATTCAGGGTTTTTTTTTGACAAAAATATGCTGAAAAAAATTGAACATCTAGGAATTGCCGTCGACAGTATTGAAGAATCATTAAAGATCTATGAATCGTTGCTAGGAACTTCTTGTTATAAATTGGAATCGGTTGAATCTGAAGGTGTAAAAACAGCTTTTTTACAAATAGGTGAATCAAAAATAGAATTATTACAAGCAACAAATTCAGACTCGCCAATAGCGAAATTCCTATCTAAAAAAGGGAAAGGAATACATCACATTGCTTTTGAAACAGATCATATAGAAGATGAAATTGAAAGATTATTAGCGGAAGGATTTGAACTTATTCATCAAACCCCGAAAGACGGGGCGGACAATAAACGAATTGCGTTCCTGCATCCAAAATCCACGGATGGGATCTTAGTTGAACTTTGTCAAGAAAAAAAATAACAGGGGAACCTATTTTTTGAAATCAAAAAGCGTTTCTAACGTACTTCCCTTTTGTAAATGAACTCCTTGTAAGCCAAAAGCTTTAGCGCCGTCTATATGACCAATGGTATCATCAATGAAAATTGTGTCTGATACAGTTAGATTTTGTTCCTTACAAACCAAATCAAAGATTTCCTTGTTTGGTTTTCGTAAATTTAGCAGATGCGAGTAATACACTTTTTCAAAATAACTATCCAGAGTTCTGTTGGTCGTTTTTGCGAGCGATCTCACAACTGCTTGTAAATGAATTTCATTGGTATTACTCAATAAGAAGATTCTTCTTTTTTTCTTTAATTCATCCAAGAGTTGTAAACGTTCGGTAGGGAAGTCTAAAATCATTGCATTCCAGGCATGAACAAGTTTATTAGGGCTAGTTCCTGCTGGGAGATATGGCAATAGTAAATTAATAAAGTGCTGAGAAGAAATTTGCCCAGTTTCATAGTCACTAAATAAATTAGTTTGGCTAGCTTGGGTATACATTTCTTCAAAATTAACCAGTCCTAATTCTTTAAAGGCATTGATCGTAAGTGTGTAATCTAAATTTAATATTACACCTCCTAAATCAAAAATAATTGGGTTTTCTGTATTCATTTTACAAAGGAATAAAAAAGGGTGAGAATATTTCTCACCCTGTGCACTATTTCTTTAAAAGTGTTTTCTTATTTTGTTTTAAGGACTACATTTAAATCAAATGAAAAAACAGGTTTTATAGATTCTGTATCCCCTTCTTGTGGCTGAACTCCCAGTATATTAGCAGCAGTGAAGTCAATATCAAATTTTCCAACAATTGAAGCTCCTTTTTCAGTGGCAACAAAAGTGACTGGAATATCTTGTTTAATATCCACACCTAATACGTTGATTATTGTCGTTAATTTCCCGTCTTTATAATTTCCAACCGTTACCGTAGCAGATGCAAATTTTGCTATATTGAAAAAATCATCTCCTTTTAAATGTTTTGCTAAACCTTCTTGTTTTTCTTTCGGTAATTGTGCGTCTGTGCATTCAATCGTTGAAAGATCAATCATAAATTTACCTGAAACTAGTTCACCATGTTCCATCACAATATTTCCTTCACTGATTTTTACTTTTCCAGTATGAAAATAAGAATCATTTTTTCCACCTTTCCACCCTAAGTTTGAATTTTCTTTGTCCAAAACATAGCTATTTTGGTGCTTTTTTTCGTCACCATTGCTCTTTAATGAGAAAGAAGCAAGAGCTGCTCCAACGATTGACATTGCAATTACATTAACAATTTTCATTTTATTTATTTTTAAATTATGGCTAAAGATAAAATTTAAAAATGATATTTACCATGGTAATAAAATATATTTAATAATTTATTTTGGTTGAAAGGTAAAAAATGATAAAAATCAAAGTAAATTTGAAATATGAAATTATATTTGGACAAGAATCGCTTTATTAATACAAATCACCCTTTTGATATATCACTTAGTTTAACTAATTCTGCTGATAACCCAAGAGCTTGGTATGTCGATGTTCCTGTAATTGAACCGGTAATGGCGAATGGTTTTGTTGGCTCTGTAAAGAACGGAGGCAATGTAAATTTTAGAAATATTTTTTTTAATCCGCATGGTCATGGCACGCATACGGAATGTTTGGGTCATATTACTCCCGAAGTATATTCCGTAAATGAGTCTTTAAAGTCCTATTTTTTCGAAGCTGAATTAATATCAATAGAACCCATTTCTGTGGATAATAATCTTGGAAAAGGAAGTGATAAAGTTATTTTTAAAGAACAATTAGTTTCAAAATTAGCAGGAAAAAGATTGGAAGCTATAGTAATTCGGACCCTTCCTAATGCTGAAGATAAAAAACATTTAAATTATTCTTCAACAAACCCCGCCTATTTAGATCTTTCATGTCTAGAGATATTAAATGAATGTGGAGTGAAACACTTGTTAATTGATCTTCCATCTGTTGATCGCGAAGAAGATGGCGGAAGTTTAGTGTTTCATCATGCTTTTTGGGAAGTACCTTCTAACCCACAATTTGATAAGACCATAACAGAATTAATATTTGTTGACCAGGCAATCCCTGATGGTAGTTATATTTTAGAACTCCAAACTGCTCCATTTGAAAATGATGCAACTCCAAGTCGACCATTGTTATATTCTATTGAGAAAGATTAATGTATATTCCCTTCCTTTTCATTTTGTGATTGAAATTATACAGTAGCAACCATCTACATAAGAATTCGTCTATTTTAAAAGGCCCTGTTTTCAATTAATTTAGTTAACTTAGCATTGTGTTTTAACTAAAAAAAAGCGAATTACTAGAAAAGTGTGTATGCGTCAATTAATTTGTATATTATCTAGTGTTTTTTTTGCATCCATACTAAATGCACAAGTACCTATTGCTCAGTTTTCTGCGGCTCAACTTACAGCCTGTGCAGGAGATCCAATTAATTTCACAGATTTATCTAATTACGGTGGTTCTGCTATAATTAGTACCAATTGGGATTTTGGAGAAGGAGGACAATCCACTCAGCAAAACCCCACTTATACCTATACATCTGCTGGAATTTATCAAGTTTTACTCACTGTAATATCTGCAGGAGGAACCGACTTCGAATTAAAATTAAATTATATCACCATACATCCAAATCCACTCGCTTCTTTTTCAACATCAGGAAGTGGTTGCACAGTCCCTTTTGCGGTAACATTTAATAATCTTTCCACCGCCGGAGCAGGAATAAACTATGCTTGGGATTTTGGAAATTTAGAGACATCCACCGCCCAAAACCCTTCTGCAGTTACCTACAATTCTAGCGGTTCGTATAATATGCAATTAATCACAACAAATTCCATTACTGGCTGTGCAGATACAGCAACGCAAACGGTAATTGTTTCAGATTTTACTGCAGGGATAAATGCACCTGCTGCAGGATGTGTCGGAGAAACCATACTAATTGCGGATGCTTCAACCGTGGGAGTTAATTCATGGAGTTGGGCGTCAGGAGATGGACAAATATCGAATCTCCAAACTCCTTCTTTTAGTTATGCCCTGCCCGGAACATATACGATTTCATTAACAGCGGAGAATTCTATTTCAGGTTGCATAGATAACGCAACACAAGATATTAGTATAAATCCTAGTTCGGTCGCATCCTTTACTGCGGATTTAACGGCAGGATGTGCCCCTCTGCAAGTTAATTTCACCAATACCTCAGGCGCTGGGACATTTACGTGGGATTTTGGAAATGGACAAACATCAATTTTAGCTACTCCTCCAGCGATTACATATGCAGCAGATGGGTCATATACTGTAAGTTTATCTTCAGTTAATGCAAGTGGTTGCAGCTCTTCAACTGTAATAAATAATATGATTGTGGTTGGCCCTCCCACTGCAGATTTTAGTTCAGACCTAAACAATGGCTGCGCACCCTTATCGGTTCAGTTTACAGATTTATCATTTTCTCCTAATCCTGTTGGTGATCCCATTATTTCTTGGCTATGGGATTTTGGAGATGGGACAACTTTTAGTGGGCAAAATCCACCGGGGCATGTTTATGGAATAGGAACCTATGATGTTTCTTTGACAATAACCACCTCTAATGGTTGTACAGTAACAAAAAGCATAGTAAGCGATATTGAGGTGGGAATGATTGACTTAGTAGATTTTTCATTGTTTCCAATTATAGAATGCGCCAAACATGATATTAACTTTACAGACTTATCTGTTATTTCAACTCCTCACACACCTGATGAGGTAACTTATAATTGGGATTTCGGAGATGGAGGCACATCAATTCTTCAAAATCCAGTGTATAATTTCCCTATTGATACCGGCTTTTTTGATATTCAATTAATTGTTGATTTTCGAGGCTGCGTGGATACATTGACAAGAATAGATCAAGTGTATATTCAGGCTCCTATTTCTAAATTTTCCGTTCAGACTTTATATTGTAATCCGCAATCATTTCCTATACATGTGACCGTGAATGATTTTGCTATTGCAGGAGCAGCCACGGATAACGTTGATATGATATGGGATTGGGGAATTGCTGGAGACCCTGATGATTTGCTTGCCAGTGCAGATGTTTTTGATATTAATCATGGAGATACGGCTCATAATTACATGACGTATGGAACATATACTATTAAACAGATTGTGCATAATTATACGACAGGATGCACCGATAGCACCCAAATAAACATAGTTATTACTAAAATAGATGCGGGCTTTTTGCTTTCAAATGATACCACTTGTTCTTCACTACCAATTACCATTTCAAGTACATCTACTTTTTTAGACCCTGCAGCTACTTTTATATACGATATGGGTAATGGAGATATTATTTCAGGTGATCCCTTGTCATATATTTACAATGTACCAGGGAATTATGACATTTCATTAGTAGCTACTAATTCGGCAGGTTGTTCTGATTCAGCAGAATTTCTAGGGTTTCATGTTTTAGATCCTCCGATTGCAAGTTTAGTTGGCTCAGACGATGCAGGATGTTTGCCAATTAATGTCGTTTATACCAACACATCAACCATTCAAGGAAATGGAGTTCCATTAAGTAGTTTTTTATGGACTTTTCCTGATGGTTCCACGCAAACTACAAATAATGTAGTCACTACTACAAATTTTGATTTTACTTCAGAAGGAATTTTTACCACAACCATTGTTGCAACAGATGTTTTTGGATGTGTTTCTCCACCTGCAGGTGTTTTTATGTTAATTACAAACCCAACAGTGAATTTTTTAATGGATTCAGCTGTCTGTGATGTAGAAATTTTCAGTGCAGTCAACACAACGACAGGATTTGGAAGTTTAGCATATACATGGGAAGTGGATGATTCATTCTACAGCAATGAGACAGATGTAACAAATTCTTTCGATGAAACGCCAAGTATTTCTTATACAAGCGTTGCGCATTCAATCACTTTAATCGCAACTGATGCGAATGGGTGTAAGGACAGTATTACAAAAATTGTGAATGTTTCACTACCTCTCGCAAATCTAAATTATGTAGCTTCTGGAGCCACTGCAAATGCTGTTGGAGAATACACTTGCCCGCCTGTTTTTGAAACTTATACAGATTTTTCAACATCTTATGGCTCTTTGACAGGATGGAATTGGTCCTTTGGAGATGGCAAAGTTTCGGCTTTTCAAAATCCAAATAATACCTATGTATTTCCAGGGACGTACACTTTAAATTTGACGGTGACAGATGAATTTGGGTGCACGGCCGACACTTCTTTAGTTGACTATTTAACAATCTTAGGACCAGGAGGAACGATTAATTGGGAAATTTTCGGAGATCAATGCGAACACATTTATTCATTTTCGGCGACTAGTTTAACTTTTGTAGATTCTATTGTTTGGGATTTAGATGATGGAACGATTGTTTTTGATTCCACATTTTTTACACATACCTATACCATTGGAGCTTATAACCCAACAAGCACCTTAATTGATTCTTTGGGCTGCGAAGTAACCTACCCGCTGCAAACACTTGTTGTTCATTCAATTGCAATTGCAGCTGATGCCGGTCCAGATCAAAGTTTTTGTGGCACAACAGGGGTTATGGCAGGCGTTGATTCACCAAATGGTGATGGACTGTGGTCATTATTTAGTGGAACGGGAATAATTACTACCCCAACTTCTGCTACGACTGATCTTTCGGGCTTAGGGATAGGACTAAATGTTTTTGTCTGGACTATTACAAATGCTTGTGACACCATTACAGATACGATGAGTATAACGATTCAACCACCTTCTTCTGTTGCTTCCGCTGGACCTGATCAAGCTCTGTGCGCTGCAACAACGATTTTAGCGGGAAGTTCCGTTGCAATCGGTAGTGGTGCGTGGACTACTTATAGCGGATCAGGGACTCTAACAGACCCAACAAACCCAAATACCACTGTGAATACGTTGGGAGTTGGATTAAATCAATTTGTGTGGACTGTTTCTAATACATGCTCTGTCACCAGTGATACAGTGTCGATTGTTGTGGAATCTATGCCAACAGTTGCTGATGCTGGACCAGACCAAACAGTTTGCGGTACTGCTTCTATTTTTGCCGGGAATAATGCAGTGAGTGGAAATGGTATTTGGACGTTAGTTAGTGGTGCTGGAGTAATTGCAGATATAAATATGGCGACCTCTGCTATCACAGATATTGGAATTGACACCAACGTTTTTGTTTGGACGATTTCAAATTCTTGTGGAACAACTTCTGATACGGTTCAACTTATTGGTGTAAATTTTCCGATTAGTTCGAATGCTGGAAGTGATCTAACTATTTGCCAAACGAACGCTGTACTAATTGGCAATAACCCAATAAGTGGAGTCGGTGAGTGGACATTAATCAGCGGAACAGGTGTCATAGTTTCAACCTCTGATTCAACCGCAACCGTGACAGGGTTAAGTGTGGGACCAAATGTTTTCGCTTGGGTCGTTTCGACTGTTTGCGAAGTTGTTTCGGATCAAATGGTAATTACGGTAGAAACTACCCCAACAGTAGCAAATGCTGGTCCAGATCAAATAATTTGTGGAAATAGTGGAAATTTATCTGCAGCTCAAGTGATTGTTGGAGAAGGAGTTTGGACAGTAATTCTTGGCACAGGAGTGATCGCTTCTCCTAATTCTCCCACTTCCACGATAAGTGGATTAAGCGAAGGTTTAAATGTTTTTCAATGGACTGTTTCGAATTCATGCATAACAACCGCAGATCAAGTTTCAATCAATGCTTTTCCTTTCCCAACAATTGCTATTGCTGGACCAGATCAAGCACTTTGCGTCGATTTTTCTACTTTGGTAGCTAATGCAGCTGTAGATGGAAATGGAATTTGGACAGTAATTGGTGGAACAGGCGTTATCACAAATCCATTAAATCCAAATTCAACCGTTACTAATTTAAGTCCTGGTCCAAATGTATTTCACTGGACTATTACAAATCCTTGTGGTAGCAGCTTTGATAACACGACAATTATGATGGACACTCCTCCTCCAATTGCTGCTGCTGGCGGTGATACTGTTTGCGGAGACATCGGAATATTGGAAGGAAATAGTCCTTCACTCGCAGCGGGACAATGGACATTAATTAGTGGCGCTGGTTCCATTAATACGATTGCTGACTCCGCTTCAGGAGTAAATAATTTAGCAATAGGAATCAATATTTTTGAATGGACTATTTCGAACACATGTAGCAGTTCTTCCGCTCAAATGACGATTTTTAATACGGGTCAATGTCCAAAAGAAGATAGTCTAAATAGTATTCTCTACTTCTATGTTCCGAATACATTTACTCCAAACAACGATGATATTAATCAGACTTTTCAACCTGTTTTTACAGTGGGGTATGATTCTCAAAGTTTTAGTTTATGGATTTATGATAGATGGGGCGAACTTATTTTTGAATCTCATGACGCGGATAAAGGTTGGAATGGAACCTTCGGTGTGGACGGTGAGCTAGTTGAAGATGGCACGTATACCTGGAAAATAAAATTTACGGATATGATAACATACAATGAACATCGAATTGTAGGACATGTAAATGTGTTAAAATAATTTCTAATTTAATTTCTCGTAAAAAATAATAAAAGGAAAACCAATTAATTAAAGAATACGAAAGGGTATCTTTGTAAAAGATATTGAAGAGAAAGATTTTAAAGCAGAAATACAGAGATGATTTAACTTTTGCTTCCAGTCGAAAAAATAACAAAAAAACGTATGTTAGGACTAAAACTTGCAACAGACCCAAGATGGGTAAACATTGTGGAATCAAACATTGAGGAAATCCTAACTGATCATGCTTGGTGTGAGCAAAAAGCAGCTACAAATTGCATCACAATTATTATAAATAATTCAGAAAAAACAGAGTTAGTTACTGAATTATTAGCAATTTCTAAAGAAGAAATTGAGCATTTTCAATTAGTTCATGCATTAATTTTGGAAAGGGGCCTAACTTTTGGTCGCGAAAGAAAAGACAGCTATGTCAATGAATTAGTGAAATTTATGAAAAAAGGGGCTAGTCGCGAGATCGCTTTGGTGGATCGTTTACTTTTTTCTGCCATGATTGAAGCAAGAAGCTGTGAGCGATTTAAAGTTCTTTCGGATAATATTGAAGATAAAGAATTGGCAAAATTTTACCGTGATTTGATGATTAGTGAAGCGGGACATTATACAACATTTTTAGGCTTTGCAAAAAAATATGGCGCTGGAATTGATGTGGATGCGAGATGGAAAGAATGGTTAGATTTTGAAGCAAAGGTTATTGCTAATTATGGTAAACAAGAAACGGTACACGGTTAGAATTATAGATAATGGCACAAAAGAAGAAAATTCATCCGAAAGAAAAGGCAAAATTGCATCCTCGAAACAAGCACAGAGAACGCTATGATTTTAAGTCATTAATTCAGGGAACTCCTGACTTAAAACCTTTTGTTGCGACAAATATTTACAACGATGAAACAATCGACTTTGCGAATCCGGAGGCTGTGAAAATGCTAAATAAGTCCTTGCTTCAACACTATTACGATATTGAAAATTGGGATATTCCAGCCAATTATTTATGTCCTCCGATACCTGGTCGAGCAGATTATATTCATCTCATGGCTGATTTATTGTGTACAAATAATTATGGTAAAATTCCAACTGGAAATAAAATAAAATGTTTGGATATTGGTGTTGGTGCGAATTGTGTTTACCCAATAATTGGAAATAAGGAATATGGTTGGTCGTTTATTGGGTCAGAAATTGACAGTACTTCTATCGAAAACATAGAGACAATAATTAAAAATAATTCCTTTCTGAAAGACGTGATCGATTGTCGATTGCAAACAAATCCAAAAGATATATTTACGGGAATACTGAAAGAAGACGAAGTAATTGATCTTGTTATTTGCAATCCTCCTTTTCATTCATCAAGAGCAGAAGCCGAGGAGGGAAATTTGCGAAAACAAAGCAACCTCAATCAAAAAGTAGTTCGAAAAGTAAACTTGAATTTTGGCGGACAAAATGGAGAACTTTGGTGTGAAGGTGGTGAAGAGAGGTTTGCTCGAAACATGATTCGCCAAAGTCGTCAATTCAAAAATTCCTGTTTTTGTTTTTCTACTTTGATTTCAAAACAATCAAATCTTGAAAGTGTTTATGAAGCGTTAGAAAAAGCAGAAGTCACCGAAATAGCTACCTTGCAAATGGGACAGGGGAACAAAACGAGTCGAATTGTGGTTTGGTCGTTCTTAACCAAAGAGCAGCAAAAAGAATGGAAAAATACGAGATGGAATGAATCAAAACAATTGATTTAAGCTAAATAGTAAGAGTAAAGAAGGATTGGAAATTTCGAATTTTGTGTTTGAATCTAGCATGTTAAAAAGGGATAACAATTTATAAATAAACATTTCAGCTTATTATCCGATCGTTTTAAAAAAGAATATTTATCTACTATTTAATTTGTTAAATTAATCTGAAAAAAAATTGGGGTTGTTTAAAATTTAAAACTCCTAATTTTGTGCATGAAAAAACCGTGACAAACTTATCCCACGGTTTATTAATTAATTTTTAACCTGTCAACTTACTTTTAGCACAAGTAACTTTTAAGTGTTAGCCAAAAGAGTTTATCAATGTTTTTTAGTTAATGGTATTATATTACGTAAAAACTAGTATGAATAAAATTCTGCAAAACTTAAACTTTAAGTGCATTCATAATAGCTTCAATTTGAATATATTTTTCTACATTGAAGAGTAAATTGCGTAACTCACAATAACGTAGAATCCAAAAAACACAACTAATTATTTACAATTAGCTGCTTCTTTAACTAGAGCTTCCGTATATTTTATAAGATCTTCTGAACCTGCATATTTTTTCGCCATTTCTGTACCTAAGGCTGTAGCTTCTGTCAGAGCATCAACATCACCTTTTCCTCCCTTACATGTTAACTCCGCAACTTTTTTAGCATCACTTTCTACTGATCCACCACAACTTGTTAAAACTGTTGAAGCCATCAAAATTACCCCTAAATTAATGATTAATTTTTTCATAATGTTTCGCGTTGTCGCCACTTTTAATAAATTAAATTCCGTTTTTTTAAGTGGTTTCTAAACTCCACTTTTTTCCCCACTGTTTTTGAAATTCTTAACAATCACTAATAACGTGAACATATAAAGTAATCTTTATTTGTTAAATTCTATGTTTATGTAAAAAGATAAAGTGAAAGGTAAATTACAATGGTTTCTAAATATGTGCTAAATTTATATTTTATTTTCTACAAATCCAAATTATTGAATTTTTTTGCCAGGGGGTAGGGTCAAGGACCGAATGCGACATTGCCGTTTTATAAATTTTTAAAAAAATTCTTTGGTGAATCAAAATTTAATTTTTCTCATAGTCGTTCTTCACTAAAGAGCAGCAAAAAAAAAGAAAAATACGAGATGGAATGAGCTAAAATAATTGATTTAAGCTAAATAGTCGACTATTTACGAACTGGTTCTGGACACAACAAACGTTCCTATTTTGAAATAAAAACCGCCAGAATGTTTCAGCGTAGGTGCAGCAGTTCTAAAATCAATGTCTTTTTTTATCAGTTTACTCAATTGAGCGGTAATCGGAGTAATCGGATTTTTCATTTGATTAAACCCAAGCGTACTATATTCTTGAGCATTTTCTGGAACTTCCCGCGCTGCTAGGTTATTATTTGAGTTGATCAATTTAGGGTCTGTAAAAACCGTATCAACTTCTCTTGGATTAATTTCAACTACTGATAAAGTAGGTAATACTATATTTTCTTTCTCAAAATTCTGATCACTTGAATAAGCAGAATTATTTGCATGCATAGAGTCAACTGGAGAAGTAAATCTTTCTTTTAGTGATTGAGGGAAGGTATTTATTCCATTATCATTTCTTGTTTTGTTCTCTCGCTCTTTTGTTTCTGGAACAGCTATTTGTCTTGGTTTTTTAATGGTCGCAGATTGTTTATTATTAGCAATTGCATTTGGGCTCGTGTAAAAATCACCTATAAGAAAAAATAAAGCGACGCTAGCTGCAACAGCAAAAGCCGTAATTATCAATCGCAGTGGAATAACGCTTGTTTTTTTTAGAGAGGATTTCTCTGTATAAACATCTTCTTTATTCACTTTCAAATGGCTTGCTTGAAATAAGCGCTGTTCGATTAAATAGTCAGGATTATGTCCAATAAATAGCTCTACTTCTCTAATTTTAGTTTCTGATAATATATTTTCGGTCTGCGCTATTAAAAAAGAATTAATTGTCGATTTCGTTACTAATTCTTCTTCAAAAAGCACTTGCTTCAAGGATTGCTTATACGATTCATCTAAAAAAATAGATTTTTGTTCTAGGGTAACTAGCTCATTATCTATTCTCAGCTCGGGAAATTGATCCAGAAAAGTCATCAACAAAATAGTATGCGATTCATTCAATCTTCCTTCAAGAAAATCGAGGTAATACGCTTCGTAATTATTTTTGTCAATTGTTTTCATCGTTTATAACACTAAATCTAAATCTTTAATATATGCTTGCAGTGCTTGTCTTGCTCGAAAAATATATACTTTCACTTGCGATTCATTCAATGCTGTGATTTCTGCGATTTCAGAATAATTATACCCTTCATAATCTCTTAATAACACAACCGTTTTTTGTATTTCTGGCAATTTGCTCAATGCTTCATGCAGGATCTCTTGCAAATCGAAAGATGAAATGGCTTCTGCACTCAATATGTCGCTCACCATTTCAAAATCAGCATTTCTTTTTTCCTTCTTTACCCAATCAATAATAGCATGATAGGCGGTAGTAAATAAGTAGGATTTCACTTTTTCGAAATTGATTTCTTCGTGTTTTATCCACACTTTCGTGAATGTTTCCTGAACAATATCTTTTGCAGACATCTCATTTTTGAGCTGCTTCAGTGCAAAACGGAAAATATTATCCGAAAATGCGTCAACTGAAATATTGTACTCTTTTACGGTCATTTTATTCACAAGTCAAACGTTAGACTTTTTAGAGCGCCAAAAGTTACAGGGAACTGAAAATAATTTTAAATTTTAGATGTTGAATATTGAATTGAAGTTATTTAACATTTAACATTCAAAATCCAACATCCAACATTCAATTTTCACTCTCCTCTTTCAGCATCCATATACGTTTGCACTACTTCGATTGCATTGTCGATCACATCACTTAAAGCAGTTATAAATGTCCCTTTTTTAGCTAAAGAAAATGCATGATTAAGCGCTTCTACTTCTACGGGAATATATTCATACGATTGAGTTGGATTTGCCTCTTTGATACCTTCTACTAGCAAAGCAACAATATCATCTGGCAATCTTCCTCTTAAATATTTATCTTGACGAATAATAATATGGTCAAACATTTGGGCTGATAATCTTCCCATATCTCTGATATCTTCATCTCTTCTATCTCCTGTTCCTGTAATAATTCCAATTTTTAACGGGGAATCAATAGTCGATAAAAACTCTTTAATTCCTTTAAAACCATCTGCATTGTGCGCAAAATCAATCATCACCTTGTAATCTTTGAAATCGAAAATATTCATCCTGCCTGGTGTTTGAGCAGCAGATGGAATAAATGTTTCTAAACTTCCTTGAATGTCTTCAATAGTAAATCCATACACATAAGAAGCTAAAGTTGCTGCCAAAACATTATAAATCATGAAGGTCACTTTTCCTCCAAAAGTTAACGGAATATGTGAAGCTTTTTCGACTCTAAATTTCCACTCTCCTTTTTTAATGGTAATATATCCATTTTCATAAATAGCTGCTATTCCTCCTTTTTTGCAATGTTCAACGATTACAGGATTATTTTCATCTACACTAAAATAAGCAATATTACATTCTAACCCTTTTACTAAGCCAACACAGTGCTCATTATCAGCATTTATAACAGCGTATCCATCTCTTTTTACAGAACGTGCAACAACCCCTTTAACGCGCGCCATATCTGTCAAAGTATTAATATCAGAAAGACCCATGTGATCTTCTTGGATATTCGTAATCACTGCAACATCGCATTTATTGAATCCTAAACCAGATCGTAAAATACCTCCCCTTGCTGTTTCCAAAACGGCAAATTCAACCGTTGGATCTTTCAGCACAAATTCAGCACTAACAGGACCCGTAGTGTCTCCTTTTGTCAACATTGAATTTTGCACATAAATTCCATCCGAAGTGGTAAACCCAACTCTGAATCCATTATTTTTCACAATGTGAGCAATTAATCTAGTTGTAGTTGTTTTCCCATTTGTTCCTGTAACGGCAATAATGGGAATTCTACAGGTTTTCCCTACTGGATATAGCATGTCAATTACAGGAGCTGCAACATTTCTAGGCAATCCATTTGCTGGAGCTAAATGCATTCTAAATCCTGGCGCTGCATTTACTTCTAAAACAACACCACCTGTTACTTCTAATGGTTCCGAAAGATTTGTAGCCATAATATCAACTCCACAGATATCAAGTCCGATAATTCTTGAGATACGTTCAAAAATGAAAATATTATGTGGGTGAACAATATCTGTAACGTCTGTCGAAGTTCCTCCAGTACTTAAGTTGGCGGTTCCTTTTAAATAACACTTTACGGATTTTTCTAAAATCGTGTCTAATGTATATTTGTTTTTGGCTAACTCATCATTTGTTTCTTTATCAATGCTAATTTCTGTCAACACATTTTCATGGCCATATCCTCTTCTTGGATCTTTGTTTTCCGTATCAATTAATTGCTGAATCGTAGAAACGCCATCACCAATTACGTGAGCAGGCTCTCTTAATGCAGCAGCGGTAAATTTATTGTTGATGACCAAAATTCTGAAATCGTAACCAGTAATAAATTTTTCTACAATTATTCGTCTAGAATACTTTTTGGCGTGGTCAAATGCAGCTCTTGCTTCGGCCTCTGTTTTTACATTTATAGAAGCTCCTTTTCCATGATTTCCATCTAAAGGTTTAAATACTAATGGAAAACCAACTTTTGCAATGACAGTATCTACTTCTGATTCATCTCTAATACACATTCCTTTGGCAACTGGAATTGCAGCCTCTTGCAGCATTTTTTTAGTTTCATCTTTGTTACCAGCTAAATCTACAGCAATTGAACTCGTTCTATCCGTCATCGTTGCTCTAAAACGTACTTGATTTTTACCATAACCTAACTGCACCAAAGATTCGTCGTTTAAGCGAATGTATGGTATATCTCGCGCCACGGCTTCATCAACAATACTGCCTGTACTAGGACCAAAACGATCTTTTTCACGCATTTCACGCATTGTTTTAATATCGCTGTCGAGGTCATATTCAGTACCTTCTATTAGTGCTTCGGCAATTCTAACAGATGCTTTTGCGGCATATATCCCTACATTTTCTTCCATATATGAAAAAACAACATTATAGATGCCTTTTGTCCCTGTTCCTCGGGTGCGACCAAAGCCACATTCCATACCAGCTAACGTTTGAATCTCTAAAGCAATATGTTCAATAACATGCCCCATCCAGGTTCCTTCTTCTACACGTTCAAAAAATCCACCTTCATTTCCACGCGAACATCGATGAGAAATCATACTTGGGATTAATGTTGCAATTCTCTCTGCAAAACCATCTATTTTATTGGTCGGACGCTCCTCGAGATCCTCAATATCCAATTTCATAGCGATTAATTTATTTCTATAATTTGACCAGTAATTTGGACCACGGAGGATTTTTATTTCAACAATTTTCATATGTAGGTTTTAACTATAAATATTCAATGAAATAATTCATGCTGTATGAATTTTTTATGAAAATAGTATTTACAAATTGATTTTCCAAACGTATTGTTCATAAATATTTCATAATTGAAATCTGTACATCTCAATCGTAATAGCAATAAAAGTAAATTTGTAACAGAATTTTGTTAAATTTAAAATGCCGTAGTTAAAAAATGTTCTTGAAAAGGAGTCATTTTTTATTGGCATTTCTAAGAGCTACTATAAAAAAAGAAATACATATGAGTATTCCAAAAGGTAAATTAATGGTGATCGGGGGGTCTGTTGATAGAGGAAGTTTTTCTGAAAGCACGGATGATTTACAAAGAAATTTAAAATTTTTTGAGAAAGGAATTTTAAAAAGAATTACCACTGAATCCGCAAAAAGCAATTTGTCACAGATTGAAATTATTACCACTGCTTCCATGATTCCAGAAGAAGTTGGACAAGAATATATAAAAGCTTTTGCTCAATTAGATGTCTTTAATGTGGATGTTCTAAATATTAAAACACGTGAAGAGGCAAATTCTGAAGAATGTGTAGAACGTCTTAGAAAAGCAGATGTAGTTGTTTTTACGGGTGGAGATCAGCTGAGATTAACTTCTATTTTTGGGGGGACCGCTTTTCATCATTTGTTATTGGAAAAATACAGCAACGAAGATTTTATCATTTCCGGAACTTCAGCAGGAGCAGCGGCAAGTTCAAACAATATGATTTATCAAGGAAGTTCGCATGAAGCTTTATTAAAAGGGGAAGTAAAAATTACAGGTGGATTAGGCTTTATAAATAATGTTGTGATCGATACCCATTTTGTGCAAAGAGGAAGAATCGGTCGTTTGTTATATGCTTGTGCCAGTAATCCAATTAATGTAGGAATTGGTTTGGGGGAAGATACGGGGTTATTAATTACTGAAGGAACTAATATGGAAGCCATTGGTTCTGGATTGGTCATGCTGGTGGATGCAACTCACATGCGCGATACAAGTTTAACGGATGTAGCGATGGGAGAACCTGTTTCCATCGATAATTTAACTGTTCACGTCATGGCATTAGGAGATCATTTTGATTTGTTGACTAAAAAGATGACGATTAAAAAACGAACAGATTTAGCTGTTTAATAGATACTTTATTTTGTCTGTCGATACTTGAAAGATAGATCATCGACAGGCAAAATAATACTATCAAATCTTATTTTTTGGTTAATAAATTCTATCTTTCAAAGATACTATACTCAACTAACTCTCAAATCAACTTCTGCTATTACTTTCTCACTTTTCCTTGATGAAGAGAAAATGCAATTTTCGAAGAAGAACAAATACTATTTGTGAAGACCGAACGGTAGTGAAAGGATCGGTAGTGCCGGAGGTAAGCAAAAATCAAGGATCTTTCCAAGGAATTTTTTACTGCATTCCATTTCGTAAAACCATATGTAAATACTTTCCTTCACGCTATATTTCGCGAAAAAGCGAAACGCGATTACGGAAAATTTACAACTACTTCTGTGGAAAGACCATTTTCAAAATCACTTCGAATTTAATTAGTGACTCATTTTTTTGATAGGATATATCAGTCCCCCCCAACTTGTGTTGTCGATCCAAATAATACCAGTTGAAATTATTTGTAAATCCCTATAAAAATTTCACTGTCGGAAGATTTCTTTGCGCGATACATTCCTTCGGAATTAAAAGGTAGCTCAATATTTCCTTCTTTGTCGATTGCGATCAATCCTCCTTCTCCTCCAATTTTTACCAGTTTTTCCATTACGACAATGTCGCAGGCTTGTTTCAAAGATAAACCTTTGTATTCCATTAAACAAGAAATGTCATAGGCAACCACTGAACGAATAAAAAATTCACCGTGACCAGTGCAACTAATTGCGCACGTTGAATTATTGGCATACGTTCCTGCTCCAATGACTGAACTATCACCTACTCTGCCAAATTTTTTGTTTGTCATTCCTCCTGTGCTAGTTCCTGCTGCAATATCTCCATGAATGTCTAGGGCAACGCAACCTACGGTACCGAACTTCTTTTCTCCGTTTTCAAATTTATCTTCTGTATGGTCTAAAAAAATACCATCACTTTCCTTCGCTTGTTGCAATTGATCGTAGCGCATTTGAACGAAGAAATAATCGTCATCTGCTTTTTCTGCTCCTACTTTTTCCGCAAATTCTAGGGCACCTGTTCCTGTTAAGAAAACGTGCTCAGATTGTTCCATTACTGCTTTAGCAAGACTAATTGGGTTTTTAATATGTGTAATCCCTGCGACAGAACCAGCCATTAAATCCTTCCCATTCATGATGCTCGCATCCATTTCATTTTCACCCTTATTAGTAAAAACGGCTCCTTTTCCTGCATTAAAAAGTGGGTTATCTTCTAGTGAACGAATCGCATATTCAACCGCGACCAAAGAGGTGCCACCTTCCATTAAGATTTTTTCGCCTGCATTAATTGCATCTCTTAAAGCTTCGGTGTAAGCGATTTCTTTTTCTGGCGTCATGGTGCTTTTTAAGATTGTTCCAGCTCCACCGTGTATTGCGATTGCGTATTTGCTCATGGTTTAATTTTTCTTAAAAGTAAGGAATAAAGATAAAACTTGAAAAAAATATTTTATCAGTGAAGAAAATTCATTGAAATTGAAACTAGTTTTTCAGGCGTTTTTCATTGTTATTCTGATCGATTAACTTATTACATTTTTTAGAGAACTAGCGTAAAACAGCTATTTTTACTTTCTTTCTTTTAATAAATTTTACCATCTCAAACCAAATCACAGAGATGAATCCAACGGTGCAAGAAATGATTAATTGAGCCATGCTCAATCTTTGAAAATCAAAAAAATCGGTAAAAGGTTTTACAAAAAGTAAGATTCCGACTATGCTCATAGTGATAATAATAATTAGAAAAACCATGTTGTTTTTATACCGCAACGTTTTCAAAACAGAAAAGTAAAAAGAACGATTTATAAGCGTTAAGAAAATATTTGCTACAATTAAAACGGTGAAAGTCATTGTTCTAGTTAGCGCTTCGTTATATCCTTCTTTACAAGCATATTGATAAATAAATAACGTACCTGCTGTGATTACAAACCCTTGAATTATGCTAATTGAAAGTTCTTTCCTATGGAAGAAAGTGGTAGTGAATTTTCTTGGTTTTTGAAACATGGTGTTGGGTTCCATCGGCTCATTTTCATATATTATGGAGCAGGTTGGACCCATTATAATTTCAAGAAAAATGATGTGTAAGGGCGAAAATATATTGGGATATTTCCACCCCAATGCCAAAGGAATAAATACGGTTAGAATAATAGGGATGTGAATAGAAATAATGTATTGTATCGCTTTTTTTAGATTTGCATAGATTTTTCTCCCCATTGCTATAGCCTCCACTATTTTGGATAAATCGTCTTTAAGTAAAACCAAGGAAGCGGCTTGTTTGGCTATTTCTGTACCTTTTTCTCCCATCGCAATTCCTATATGTGCAGCTTTCAAAGCTGGTCCATCGTTCACTCCATCTCCTGTCATTGCCACAATTTGATTTTCAGCTTTTAACGCATTTATTATTTTCAATTTTGCTTCTGGAAACATCCGAGAGAAAATATTTGTATTCATGACACATTCTCTTAATTCTTTTTCTTCTAAAAGCATCAATTCTTCGCCTGTGATACTTTTTTCAAATCCTTTAAATCCAATTTGTTGAGCAATGGACTTGGTTGTTAAAGCATTATCTCCGGTGATTATTTTTACAGATATTCCTGCTGTATAGTAATACTCTAACACTTTTTGAATGTTCTTTTTTGGCGGGTCATAAAAAGCAACCAATCCTACAAATTTGAACGGAAATTCATGTTGTGTTTTCGGAAAATTATCTCCTTCAAATTGTGTTTCTCCAACGCCTAAAACCCTATATCCTTGTGTACTGAGTGTATTATTTGCTTTGATAATTCTATCTCGATCGGAAGAACATAAATTAGATACGTTTATCAATGCTTCAACGGCGCCCTTTGCGGCAATTATTCTAGTGCCCGATGGATGTTCAAATACATGTGTCATCATAGGTGGTTTCCCCGAAAGAGAATATTCATGAATCATTTCAAATTTTTTTCTTTCGTCTTGGGTGAAAACCTTCTCGTAATAGTTGTGCAACTCCACCTCCATTGGGTCAAAAGGAACAGGCTCACTGGCGAACATCGCCAATTTCACTAGTTCTTTTTGTTCAGAATTTAAATCCATCCCTGGTTTAAAAAGGGTGTTCGTTTGTAATTCAAATAGTTGTGCCAAACTCATTTTATTTTCTGTAATCGTACCTGTTTTGTCGGTGCAAATCACAGTGGCGCTACCGAGTGTTTCAACTGTTTTCATTTGTTTTACGATGATGCCCATTTTCATTAATCTCCAGGATCCAATGGCCATAAATGTTGTAAAAGCAACTGGAATTTCCTCCGGTAAAATACTCATTGCGAGAGAGAGCGATTTTAATAAACTATTTATGAAAAGCTGAGAATGCCAATAATTTGTTATCCAAACTGAAATAAATGCAATTGCTCCTACCAAGACCATTTTTTTTACAAAATTTTCTATTTGAAGTTCCAAGGGTGTTTTTTCTTCCTTTATACGTTCTAAACTACTGCCAATTTTTCCAAGTTTCGTGGAATTACCAATTGCAGTGACAATCGCAATGGCTAATCCACTGGCGGTAACTGTTCCGCTATAAATACAATTATTTTCTATTGATTTATCTTTAAAAATAGACAATGATTCTCCTGTTAAAATAGATTCATTAACTGAAAAATCATTGGAAAGAATAATCGTTCCATCCGCTGAGATTAAAAATCCTTCTTCCACAATTAATCGATCACCGACAACAATATTTTCGCTTCTAATTTCTACAATTTTATTACTACGGATAACTTTACAAGTAGGTTGTGAAAAATCTTGTAACTTTTCTAACGCATTTTTACTTCTAGAATATTGAAATAAAGAAATGGAGGTTTGAAAAATAATGGCGCAGGATAAGAAAATTCCATCGCCAGTTTTTCCATTGATAAAATAGATGGTCGATGCGATTATTAATAAAATCACCATTGGATCTTTAATAATTCTAAAGAGCGCATTTAGAAATCCATTTTCTTTCTTATAATCTAATTGATTCTTGCCGTATTTTATTCGTGAAGCAAGAACTTGCGCGTTACTTAACCCTTCAATATTGTATTTATTTGCAGTCATGTGAGCACATCAATCGTTTATTCTACATTAGGCTAATTGCTTGTAATGCACTTGCATGTTACTTTCCCTTTAGTACATTTTTAAACTGTATTACATGAGCAATAACCCTCCATCTACTACAACTGTGCTTCCTGTCATGTAATTGGAAGCGTCGCTCGCTAAAAATAAAGCAGCATTTGCAATATCTTCGGGTTCTCCCATTCTTGCTAATGGCAAAGATTTCATAAATTGGTCGATTTGCTTTTCGGAAGCTTCGAGTTCTTCTTTCGATACATTATTGCCAGAAACTTTATGAACTCCAGGCGTATTAACTCCTCCCGGCGCAATATCATTTACTGTAATTCCAAATTTCCCTACTTCTTTAGCAAATGCTTTTGTCAGCATTCGAACACCTCCTTTTGAAGAGTCATACTGAGCTAAATTCCCTGATGGTTTTAAACTGTCGATGGATGAAATATTAATTATTTTTCCTCCGTGTTTTTTAGCAATCATTGCATTGGCAGCAAGTTGAGAAAGAAATGCAACGGATTTAAGATTTAAATTTAATGTTTTATCCCACAGCTCTTCTGTTAATTCAAGCACTGACACATAGCGATAAATACCAGCATTGTTTACTAAAATATGAATATCTCCGTAGATTTTCAATGTTGAATCAATTACCTTTTGCAGATTCTTCGAATTACTTAAATCTACTTGTAAATAAGTCACCTCTCCGCCCTTATGTCTAATTTCATGTAACGTACTTTCCGCTTCTTTTTCTGCAACAAGATCGGCAATCACAATCGAGGCTCCAGCTTCTGCTAATCGAATGGCTATTGCTTTTCCAATACCCATTGCTCCGCCCGTGACGATTACAACTTTACCTTCTAAATCAAATAATTCTTCAATATTTTTTTTCATAATTCCTCTTTTTTAGTTTTTTTTGCTGGTTATGCCTTACACTTCAAGACTTTTTAGCAGTTGAGAATACATTTCTCCCAAAGAAGCATTTTTCCCACCAACTGAAGGAATGTCTTGAATTCTAATTTCAGAGAAATTTTTAATTATTTTCATTTTACACTTATTACTAATTCCACTTTTATAATGGAGAATCACTTTTAAAATTAATCTTCCTCTTCTTCCTGTTCATCGGAGTTAGAGCTAGGTGCATCATTTGGTGAAATGTTTGGTCCACTAATTTTGGCATCATGTAATTCGGTATGTCTAATTTGTCCTCCCAAATACCCAGTTCTTGAACTTATTCCAAAACTAACCAGAGCGATCAATAAGACCATGTAAGAATACATTCTTGCCATTGAAGATTTACCCATCGTGAGAAAAAATCCAACAATAGAAGCAAGGCCCAAGACAGCAAATACTGCCAGCGCATAAGTGGCAAATTCTTCGTGTCGATGTATCGTATATTCTAACACACCTGGCAGATCTTCTACTGATTTTTCTGCTGATTCGCCGCTTAAATAAGCGATAATTGCTCCTAAGCACGATAGGATAAAGACAGAGTACGATGCCATTTTCACCGTGTCACTTTTTGACCAAATTCCCTGGATTAATACAAAGGCTCCTATCATTGATCCGAAAATCGGTAGGTGCACCATCATAAGATGTAAATGTGTCTGATTCATACTAATTATTTTTAAACAAAGGTGCTCAATGAATAATTAGAAAGGTATGATGCTAGTCATGAAAAGTAATGATACATGAAATAAGCTGAAAAAGTTTAAGCTAGAAAAATCAGTAAAAAAATAACCTGAAAAGAGCTCTAAAACAAACTAAACCAAAAATTTGTTTTTTTAGAGAATGAACTCTTTTCAGGAATTTTGCAAGTAAACAAAAATCAAAAGTTAAATAATCGTGACTTATCTAACTTCTCGCTGTAAAGACGTAAATACACGTTAAAAAGTTGGCTCTTAGTTTGTTGATTTTTTACACTCTCTATTTATTATTTCATAAACAGCTTTAAATCAAGTTTTTGCGATTTAAAAAAGGGCATAAAAAAAGGAGTTATCGATGTGATAACTCCTTTGGAATATTGTAAAAAGATGTATTAATACAATTCTAATTTTAGAGCAGTACGATAATCTTTAATTTCTTCACGATTTATTTTGTGATCTGCTTTTTTCAATAAATCTAATAAATACACTAAATTTTCTTTGTCCTCGATTTCAACTGGATATTCACTTCCCTCATCATCTTCTTCAAATTGACCTTGAACATTAAAAGCTTCTCTTTCTTGTAAAAATTCATACGTTAATCGTAATACTTTTACTACTAAAGGATCTTGCTCTTTAAGAGCTAATTCTCTTAATGCTTTTAGATCATCTATCAAACCTTTTGCTAAGATTCCTTTTTTTTCAACTTTTTCGATGATTACATCTAATAGGTTATTTGCTGCAAGAATTTTCATAAATTATCAATTTTCAAAACTAAACCGGAATCGTTTAAATGATTCGCGAATACAAACGTAATGAATTTCATTCATATTAATGGTATAAGAATCAGTCTAAATTTATGACAATTATGCTTTTTCTTTCCTTTTAGAATTCTTTCCCAAGAAAATTTCAGAAAAAAATAGTTTTTCTGCCCCCTTCTGCTTTTAGAAAAAAAGGTGGGTGGGGGGATTTTTTTAGTTATTGCACGTATCAAAAAATCGATCGAAAAGTAAAAAAATGCACTAAATTTTAATTATTTTAGTTCAATTAACTCTTTTCATACCTCTTTGCCAATAAATTTATTAAAAAATTAACTTAATAGATGTAACTAGCATAAATTAATTTAAGCAATAAATCTGTTTAGTAAGTAGTAAAACTGAATTCAAATTAGTATCTTTGCACCCTCAAAGTAATATAAAATGCCAGTAGGAGTTAAAATATTTTCGGGTCGTGCCACATCAGTATTAGCAAAAAAAATTGCTGAAAGCTATGGAATTCCTCTTGGAAACGTTATTGTGACTGACTTTAGTGATGGAGAATTTCAGCCTTCGTATGAAGAAACTGTGCGTGGAAATGATGTATTAATCATACAATCGACCATGCCTCCTACAGATAATTTATTTGAATTACTGTTAATGATTGATGCAGCTAAAAGAGCATCTGCAAGAAAAATAATTGCTGTAATTCCGTATTTTGGTTTTGCACGTCAAGATAGAAAAGATAAACCTAGGGTTGCTATTGGGGCAAAATTGGTGGCAAATATGTTAATGGCAGCTGGTGTAGATCGCGTTATGACCATGGATTTACATGCCGATCAAATACAAGGTTTCTTTGAAGTTCCAGTGGATCATCTATTTGCTTCTACCATTTTCTTTGAAGAAATGAAAAAATTCAACACTGGCAATTTAATTATGGCTGCGCCAGATGCAGGTGGAACAAAAAGAGCTAATTCATACGCGAAGAAATTGAACGTTGGTTTAGCAATTTGTCATAAATCACGTCAGAAAGCGAACGAAATTGCAGAAATGACTGTGATTGGAGATGTTTCTGGAAAAGATGTTATTTTAATTGATGACATGTGTGATACTGCTGGAACGCTAGCACAAGCGGCTGATTTATTTATGGAAAAAGGGGCATTGAGTGTTCGAGCTTTTTGCACGCATGCTGTTCTTTCTGGTCCAGCCTATGATAGAATTGAAAAATCAAAAATTACCGAATTAATTGTTACGGATACAATTCCATTGCGGAAAAAAAGTGACAAAATAAGAGTATTGACTGTAGCGGATTTATTTGCGGATGTAATTCACAACGTGGTCAATAACGAATCAATAAGTTCACATTTTATAATTTAATATATACAAACAAATGAAAATTGCACAATTGAGCGGTTCGCCAAGAGCGAACGTAGGGAAAAAGGATGCTAAATTGACTAGAAATTCTGGTCAGGTTCCTTGTGTACTTTATGGATCAGGTGAACAAACTCACTTTTCTGTAAAAAATATTGATATCGAAAGATTAATCTACTCTCCGGAAGTATTTCAATTCGAATTAAATATCGATGGTAAAAAAGCGATGGCTGTTGTTCGTGAATTACAACAACATCCTGTGAAAGGAAATATCCAACATGTTGATTTTCTTCAATTAGAAGATTCTCGTCCAGTTAGAGTTTCTTTACCAATTCGTTTAACGGGTTCTGCTCGTGGTGTTATGAGTGGTGGTAAATTAATGCAATCATACCGTAATTTAAATGTAATTGGTTTACCTGGTGTTATTCCAGACGCAATTACGTTAGATATTACGAATCTTAAAATTGGTCAATCTATTCGTGTTGGACAAGTTAATATTGAAGGTGTAACGATTTTAGATCCTCATGCTTCTGTAGTTGTTTCTGTTCGTATGGCTCGTGGGGCTGTTAAACCAGCTGAAGACGACGACGATGTTGTTGAAGAGGAAGAAACTGAATCTGCAGAATAAGTTATATTTTAGAATACATAAATCCCGATTTGAATTTCAAATCGGGATTTTTTTTGTCTGAGATTTCTATTTCGTATTGGGGTCGGCAAACCTTCTATCAAATAGAAATTCCTTATCTGTTAAGGTTAGCAAGAACAAAATAAGATCTGTCTTTTCAGTAAAATCAAGTGAACTTATTTTTTTTACGAACGGGTCTGCTGAAGAAGTATGTTGTTCAGCTGTTCCATAAAAATTGAGTACGTCTTTTAATTTTCGATAACGTCCATCATGCATGTACGGATAGGTCATTTCAATATTACGCAGAGTCGGAACCTTGTACAAATATTTATCACTTGCTTTTGTGGTAATTTTTTCGCGCCCAATGTCATGCAACGTGGAATCTGGAGTTAAGCCATTATTTCGAAAACTATTATTAGTGAACAATGGTTCTGTGTGACAGCTAGCACAGTTTGTTCTAAATAGTTCTAAACCATGCTTTTCTTCCTGAGTAAAAACCGCTTTCCCCGCAATATATTTATCATATTTTGAATTATTCGAAATCATCAGCCCCACAAATTGTGTCAACGCTTTTAGCATTCTTTCAGAATTTATTAGTGTGTCTCCAAATGCATCTTTGAACAAATTTCGATATTTAACCGAATTTTCCAATTTTCCTATAATTCCTCCAATGGTTTCATCCATTTCTAAAGGATTATTGATTGGAGCAAGCGGCTGCATTTCTAGGCTCGTGACACCGCCATCCCACATAAATGAATTATTCCAAATTAGATTTTGTAAAGAGGGTATATTTCGGTTTCCAATTCTACCGTAAATTCCATGGCTCAAGGTGTGATCTATATGAGCAAAAGCAGAGATTCTTTGATGACAACTTCCACAGCTGACAGAATTATCCCGAGACAGTAGATTTTCATAAAATAATTCCCTTCCTAATACAAAACCTTCAGGTGTAATTTGATTATTTTTAAAAGAATAAAATGGCGCAGGAAAATTTTTAGGTATAATCAGTTTTACATCTTTTTTTGAAATCTTGAAATAAGGATTTTCATCATTCATAACACTTAGCAAAATTGAGCACACAATAAACAGGCTAAATAAAAGAATGGATCTCGATTTCATGTCTCAGTATTTAATACCATTAATACCTATAATCGTAAAAATATCTGAATAATTATCCGCGATCATTTTTGCATTCAATAAAGTGTTCACCGTTGGCGTTGTCTTGAAATCAATCGTTGTTGGCGCTTTTAATATTTCAGAAATATCCGCTTTAAGATTTATTTCGGTCATTCGTTTCTTTTCAATAACGATAGGATTCTCGAATGGTAAAGTAATAGTTCGAATCGAATTATTAGGCATCTTGTAGCCTCCAATATGATATTCTAATGTATTTCCAATCGCGGATGAAAAAGTAGATTTTCCTTCTAACTTTAAAAAGATATACCCTGTATTCCACGTCCAAAACATGGCGTTTATTGGATCCAAAGCCCCTGATTGAGCCCCACTGCAATTGTGTAAACTATCAACTCCCAAAATAAAACGAATGGAAGTATACGTGCCAGAGGGAATTTTTTCCAACACTATTTTTTTTGTTTCTATCTTATCTTCTGAAATTAAAAAATGATTCGGAATACTATATTCTTTCCCATTATCTTTCAGTAAATAAATTTGGCCAATATAATAATTGAATTTTGTAACAATGTACGCTTGATTTAACTCATTTACATACGTTGTATCATCTAACACCAACAACTTATCTCCGACAAAATGATTAAAATTTAGGCTAATTCCTTCCGGATTTTTTTTTGGTTTTTGAGACAAAGAGAAGAAAGGAAGAAGTATAAGTACTGCGATAATTCCCTTACTATATTTAACGGCCCCTTTCATTATCCAATATTACTCTCGTTTATGTTTTATAAATATAAGAATTTAATAATATAAATCCTAGGGGCGTATTAGAGGATACTTTTTAGTCACTTATCTTTATCACATTTTTTACTGCTAGACCTTGAAAAAACATTTATTTTTTTAAGGTCATAATATATTCAAATTCACCTCGAACTAATTTATATTTATTGTTCTTTAATTCTTCAAATTCATAATTTTCAGTTTCAGAGGAGATTTGATACCAGCCATCAGGTCCATCGTAATTTTCATCAACACCATTGAGGTTAACACGAAACCATTCACCCGATTCAAGGTTGTCAACTACATTTTCATCATGCTTAAAAGTAAAAAAGCAAATTGATTCACCTCCTTCGCACACTTCTAGGTCTAAAGAATATAACCCTCCATCTGTAAAAGTATAACTACCATCTTCTAAAAATTGAGAATAAGATAAAGAGGAACAAAAAATAAAGGCTGAAAAAAATAATATTTTCATAAAAAACAAATTAGTAACATTACCTACTCTCTTTTGAGCTTTTCGGTATCCGCTCTCAATTCTTCGAATAAATAATAAATGTTTAGAAGCATCTAAAATGAATGCAAAACTACTAGTAACAAAACATTGCTTATATTGGTTAGAATCTATTTTCAAAGATAATGCTTTCATTAAAAGAAACAATAAAAAATGAAGGACTTTTTCTAAGGGCTCTTATAAATAGTAAACTCCAAGTTCGGTTCTACTTACTGCAATTGAAAAGCAAGGATAAAGTGAAAGTGCATTTGTGGTTAGTTATCATTTTCATTAATTAAGTGCAAAAGTGTTTTGTTTTTCATTTTTTTTGCATAGTGCTTCAAATCTTTTCCAAACTTATTTTTTTGCGTGAATGAGATATTATTTTTCTTTAAGATAGAGAAGAAATAATCGGTATTTTTTTCAATCTCTAGCAAAGCAAACATTGCATTTTCTCCATCTTTATCTCTCGCATTTAGAAATGAACTGTAATTAGCAATAAAATAATCAAAAAGTTCTTTATTGTCTGCATAAATAATTGACAATATCAATGGGCTTGCTTTATCAGCCTTTTCAAATGACATGTCAGAAGTAGATAAAAGCAGTTCAAAAAATTTAAATGTTGTTAAATCATTAATGCAATGTAAAATAGTATTCCCAAATTGATCGGTAACATCCAATTTTGCGCCTTTCGACACCAGGTATTTTATATTTTCAACTCTTCCGCTATCAACAGCCATAAATATAGGATACGCAATTTCAGTTCCCTTTTCATTCACATCTACATTTTCTTTTTCAACCAAGTCAATCAGAAAATCTAGATCTGGATTGCGCGCTGCAACATGAATAACATCATACCCAGGGTTTTCAGAAATCAAAGGTGCTCCATTTTCTTTTAGCAACTTATAGTTTTCCATACAATCATAACTTAGAGCAATGCCTAATAAACTCGCTTCTCTACACATTTGACAAGTAATACTTGGATCAGCTCCTGCATCAAGGAGTATTTTAGTAAGTTCAATATTACAATTGTGCACTCCAGCTCCTAATGCTGCCGAAATCCATTCTTCAAAAAAATCAAACTTAGCTTTGTTTTCTATACATAGTTTAACAATTTCGGTTTCATTATAGAAAGCAGCCCATTCAATAATATTTAACTCTCTAACAAGGTCTCTTTCATTAGATGTTTTTGAATACGTTTCATTTATTTTATCCTGCTTATCCATCCATGATTTCACTTTATCATACTTACCATTTTGAATATCATTAAAAATTTTCTGGCTAAATATTGGTGATGAAAAGATCATCATTAAAAATAAATAAAGGACTTTTTTATAATTGTTTTTCATTATTGATATTGTTTTATAAGCTTGTATTTGCTTGATAATGTATTTATTAAGCGAAACACTAAACTACAAAGTTTGGGTATAATCGATTTTTAGCAGCAAATATAAAGTTTTCGAAGTAATATTCCTTTCTATTTCCGCCCTTCATTTTTCATTTTACCTGGATATATTCATCTGTGAAAGAGAACTAGTCAATACCTAGTAGATTTCTTATTTTTGATGAGGTTACACATCTTAATCTCTGAAAAAACTGAAGTAGGGGGTTAGTATAAAAAACTTTTCTTAGCAGTATTTCTCCAACTAGCATCGTATTTGCTATCTGTAAAATAAATAATTAGATCTGCATCGTATTTACTATCACAAAAAAACACCTTCTTTTTAGCATCGTATTTACTGTCTACAAAAAACCATAAGCCTTTGTTGTCCGTCGCATCATATTTTGAGGAACATTTATAGACGATTAGATCGGCGTCATATTTTGAACTTGCCACAAATATTTTCACATCTGCATCGTATTTTGAACTGACGGAGAATACGGTTTGGCAGTTTGCCGAAAAAGAGATTAGCAATACTGTGAGACAAAATAGTTTTTTCATTTTTTCATTTTTAATTTATCGTTCCTAACTCTTACGGATTTTCGGACTACTCCCAGAAAAAATCAATGCTAAACTTAGTTTTTATTTTCTAGATATCCAAATTATTTAAGGTATTAAGAAAACTGCAGATGACTGTTTGTGCGCTAAAATTAGTGCAGAAACCTCGGTAATTGAAAAATATTTTTTGATAATTTGAATATCTAAAAATTAAATTTATCTTTAACAAAAAATTATGAACCTACCTCTAAATTATCTCATAAAAAATTAAACCCAAATGAAGTATTCCATCAGTATCTTTTTAATCGTGAATTCTATTTTTATTTCCTGTTATTCCCAAGATAATTCATCTAGGATTTTGGACATAAAAAAAATGTACGGAGAAGTCAACAAACTAAGTAATGCAAATACATCGAAACAATGTAAAACGGGTAAAAATACTAGTTATGAAGGGTTTGATGAAAATTCTGAGCAAGTACCCTTCGAACAAACAGCTGAACTTTGTCATATTTCAAAAGAGTATAGTACCTATCGAGCAAAATTCTGTGGATATGAATGGGCAAGTGAAACAATATTCTATTTAAAAAACAATAAAATTTTCTTTGTCTTTCAAAGTACGGGAGCAGAGTCCTGCAGCGATGAGTATAGAACATATTATGATATAAATGGAAAAATAATTAAAATTTTGAATAAATCAAATGAGTGCAATGGAGACACTCCTTCCATATCTTCTGAAATAAAAGATAAAGAAGAAATGAAACGCATTCAGATTGATATTAATTCAGAGTTTAGCAAAGTAGTAGAAATGATAAAATAAAACCAGCCCCTGCAACGTGCAAACTCAATAGCTCTTTCGCATTTACTGGATTTCGCGGCATCGCCAATACACTGAAAAAAGAGAAATACCAAAGTATAACGTTGACTATTTTTAGAAAATACGTTAAAAAATTTATCACCAAAAGTGGAGACCAGAAACCACTATAAAAACGGGGCGGAACTGAAAAGCCTTATGAGTAGGAGAGATGTTAAATTAAATAAAATGAAAAAAATACTGACCATTTTCTTGCCATTGCTAGTCTTTGCAATTGCTGTTACAAGTTGTAATAGTTCAAGTGAAAAAAATGCTGTAAATACTGTTGCTGATACTTTAAAAGTTAGCACTGATAGCATAAAAGATACAACAGCAACCATTAGTGAGGAGGTAGAAAAATTAGAGCCTGCCAATGTTTCTTGTAAACTGTTTTTTAAAGGGTCGGAGATAACAGATGAAGAAACTGGCGAGACGACAAAAGCAACTATTGATGAAAGATCAACATTCCGAAAAGAACACACCTATACATTTTGTTACGATTCTGAGGATTTTCATCATTTAACGCTTATTGGGTCAGGGAAAGAATTATCTTTCATTATTAAAAAGGGTAATAAACAAGTGTTTAAAAAAGAGAATTTTGAATTGATAGATGAGTTGACCTTCACATCAAAAGACTTTTCTCTTGATATGGGAGAACCCTATTCGGTTGTAATAAAGCAAAATGAAACAATCCTATTTACGGGTAAAATAGATTCGCAAGGATGTATGTAAATCAATAATTGAAGCTTCCTATTTACATTGCTATTCAAAAATGCTAACGTTGTGGGTTAATTAAGCAGTCATGTCTACTATTTACCTATTGCAAAATATTAATCGAACTGAGGTTAATAGATTGATCGAAATCAGTTGCGCAGTCTACTTCTTTAATCTACTGTACATTTTCCAAAATTCTCTTACATAAAAATAAATGAGAATTGGAACAACAATAACTGATAATTTGTTAAACGCATACGCTTCTCGAAAATCAAAATGTATCAGATGTTGCGTTGCTCTTGTCATTCCACAACCTAAACATTCTTTGTTGAACAGGAATTTGGAAACACAAATAGATTGGCCTTTATCAAAAAAAGTAGAGGGAATGATTATCAAGATCAATGGCATGACAATCATTCCCCCTAAAATTATTTTTAATCTGGTTTTTTTCAAAATTTAACTATCTATTATCAGACACAACAATTAATGCGTGAATGATACCCGGGATTCCACAAAGAATAGTCAATAATAAATTTAGTAAAACTTTATTTATATCCCAATCTGTTATTAAACCAACTGCGACAGGAGGTATTATAAAACAAAGAATAAAACAGATAAGTAGCAAATCATCGGAAAGTGATTTTTTACCTGATTTATGTTCAGATTTTTTTAAAGGACTAATTTTTGGAATTGAATTTTCTTTTTGAACAGAAGTTATTTTACTTGGTAAACTCTTGCGTTTTTCTCCCGCAACTTTTTGCAATGTAGAATGAAAAGATGTCGCATTTGAAAAAGTATTTTCTAGTTGTGGTTGGCCAAAAGAGGGCTCCACTTTTGAACTATTATTTCGATCAAGATTTGTTATTTTTGATTCAGTTATTTTTTCCTTTTTATCATCCTCCGCGGCACTGAAACTATTTTTTTCAGAGTTGAAATCCTTCCCATTCCATTTCACATGGTAACCAGAATTGTACATTCTTTTTTCTATCGTACAAGAAAAAGTAATTAGTGTAATTGCTAAACAGATGTAAATAAGTTTTTTCATATTTTTCATATTTTGTGAGTACGTAAAATTAATTGTTCTTTTTTAGATATATTTTTAATGGGAATGTAAAGTTATCAACAGACGATTTATACCTTTGCTGCATGAGTCAAGAAAAAATAGCGTTTATATTAACTGACATCGAAGGGACAACTACATCTGTTTCTTTTGTTTATGAATCTCTTTTTCCCTATTTTAGACATAATATTGGCACATTAAAAAACCTTCAGCAATTGCCAGAAGTTCAGAAAGCTTTTGAACAAACGGTTGAATTAGCTAAAAAAGAAGGTGTTTTCTTAGATGATGCAGATCAAATTATTCAACAATTATTGGATTGGAGTATTGCCGATAAGAAAATAACCCCGCTTAAAACCGTACAAGGAATCGTTTGGAATGAAGGGTATAAATCCGGTGAAATAAAAGGACATGTCTATTCTGATGTGCCACCCAATTTACTAAAATGGAAAAAGGAAGGAATTCAACTAGGTGTTTTTTCTTCTGGTTCAGTTGCCGCTCAAAAATTGATTTTTGGATATAGTGAAAAAGGCGATTTAAGTGCTCATTTCAGCGCTTATTTCGACACAAATACAGGAGGTAAAAGAGAAGTAGACACCTATGTAAAAATAAGTAAAGAATTACAAATCACCCCTTCTCAAATTCTCTTTTTATCTGATATTAGAGAAGAGTTAGAAGCGGCAGATCAGGCTGGATTTCAAACCATTCAATTGGTGCGCGAAGGCACTGTGAAAGCATGGAAAAAAAGTGTTTCTAGTTTTGATGAGATTGATTTATCTTTGAATAATTAGAACGGATCTTTTAGCCTGCACTTGTTGTATAATTAAATAGATGTATAAAAATTCGACTAAAAATGACAAAATTTCGAACCATTTGGCCTACAGAAGATAAATACGTAGAGGTAATTGATCAACGAAAATTACCACATGAATTTGTCGTTGTAAAATTAACTTCCTACAAGGATGCCGAAGTTGCGATCAAAGAAATGACGGTTAGAGGAGCTCCCTTAATTGGGGCAACTGCAGCGTATGGAATTTATTTAGCAGTCCGCGAAATGATTGAAAAACAATTAGATGGCGCTTTTTTAGACCAAGCTTTCTCTGATCTACGTGCTTCTAGGCCAACTGCAGTAAATTTATTTTGGGCATTAGATAAAATGCTCAATGCCCTCGATAATTGCGAAGGAGATTTTCTTACTACGAGTTGGGAAGCGGCAGCTGCTATCGTTGAAGAGGATGTAGAAACCTGTCGAATGATTGGTGTACATGGTTTACCAATAATTGAAGAAATAGCACATAGAAAAAAAGGAGAGGTTGTCAATATTTTAACCCATTGCAATGCTGGAATGTTGGGCTGTGTTGAATGGGGAACAATTACTTCTCCGATTTATCATGCGATGAAGAAAGGAATAAAAGTACATGTTTGGGTGGATGAAACTCGTCCGCGTAACCAAGGTTCAAATTTAACCTGCTACGAATTAACAAAACACAACGTTCCACATACTTTAATCGTAGACAATGCTGGAGGACATCTAATGCAGCATGGCATGGTTGATATGGTGATTGTTGGCACAGACAGAACAACACGTCAAGGGGATGTTGCCAATAAAATTGGTACCTATCTAAAAGCGCTTGCGGCCAATGACAATAATATCCCTTTTTATGTCGCGCTGCCTTCTACAACTTTAGATATGACGATTCATAATGGATTAACTGAAATTCCAATTGAGGAGCGCAACCAAGATGAGGTCAGATATGTAATCGGAAAAGGAGCGGATGGGAAAATTGGAAATATTTTGATTTGTCCTGAAACTACTCCAGCGAGTAATTATGGTTTTGATGTTACCCCTGCTCGTTTAGTCACTAAAATAATCACCGAAAGAGGCGTATGCGATGCTTCAGAAATAGGTCTTTTAAGTTTATTTCCGGAATATAAATAAAGTTTTTCGTGGCAATTATAAGATGATTTCTCTGATTTAGCGATTTATTAAAAATTATCCTCTATGTTTGTATCGCATCAATAAAACTATGAATGTAATGTCTTGTAGTAGTAGATTCAGCCGGTTTAATAATTTCTCTATAAAATCAGTCAGGAAAATAATTTTCTTTTCTTTTCTTGTTATTTTTTCAACGTATTCAACAGCTCAATCGACATCCCTGTGCGCAGGAACGACGCTAATGCTAGAAAATCCGAATCCTGGAGGAGATTGGACTAGCTCAGACATATCCATCGCAACAGTCGATAACATGGGTATGGTGACCGGAATTTCCTCTGGAACCTGCGATATTTATTATACAGATGCAAGTTCAATAGTAACTAATTTTCCGATTATAGTCGATGAAATGATTCCAATAATTCCCGTTTCTGGACCTCCTTTTGTGTGCCTAAACGGAAGTATTATTCTATCTGCAACCTCAGTTGGTGGATCATGGTCGACATCCAACCCCTTAGTAATTGATGTAGATTTGGATGGTGTTGTGACGGGAGTATCAGAAGGTACTGAAGTGATCAGCTATACCATTACAAATGGAAGTTGTCAATCTATTGATACCATACATATTACCGTACTTCCTTTACCTATTGTAGCCGATATTTTTGGCCAAGATCCGTATACGGGTGATGCAACTATTTGTGTAAATTCATCTGTCTCTTTATTAAACTCAACTCCAAATGGAGAATGGTTGTCATCGGACCCCTTAACTGCTGCTGTTGATGTCAATGGTTTTGTAACAGGCATAGCAGAAGGGAGTGTTATTATTTCATATACAGTCACTATAAATACATGCACTGCTTTTGATTCTGTTATGGTACATGTTGCGGCGCCGTCCTCCTTGTATTTAACTTCTGCCTTACTAAGTGATTCACAAACAGTTTGTTTGACCTCTTCGATTTCTCCAATTACATTTGGATTTAGTGGTTCAAGTTCTACGATTGGGGTTTCTGAAGGAAGTGTTTCTGGAGGACCATTACCGTCTGGGGTAATAGGAAATTTCTCAGGTGGGGTTTTCACTATTGATGGAACTCCCACTCAATCTGGGACATTTATTGTGACAATCTCCACCTCTGGAGGTATTTGCGATTTTGAAGCAACCGCGGATATTTATATAATCATTGATTCATTGCCCAATATGAGCTATACATATACAATGAATGGATTACAAGTTGATTTTACGAATACATCGAGTAACACTGATTTATCGTATTATTGGAATTTTGGTCCGGAGAATACTATTGTGGAAAGTCCAAGTTATACTTTTCCATCATTTGGTAATTATACGGTTACTTTAGCGTCTCAAAATCACTGCGGAACACAAACTGTATCACAAATAATAGGTGTAAATGAATTAGAGAATGTGAATGATTCAGATTTCACGATTCAACCAAACCCGTTTGAAAGTCAGTTGAATATAAAATTAAAAAGCAGTGAAACTACTGAGATAAGAATCATAGATCTAAGTGGGAAAGTTCTTTTCAGTAAAGAATATTTTGAAGATTCAATCTGTTTAAATGTAGAAGAATTGAATGCAGGATCGTATTTTTTATGGATTAAACAAAAATCCAACAATACTATTAAAAAAATTATTAAACAGTAAAAGCAGAATACAGAAATTCAATTAGCTACATTCCTAAGCGATGTCAATTAACCTTTTAACCGATTGATAATCCCTGTTGTAGAAAATCCATCTACTAGAGAAATCGCTTCTACTTTTCCTCCATATTGATTGACAATATCAGAACCAACAATGTATTTTTTTGAAGTAGGATCTGTTTCATTTGGATCATAGTCGGCTCCTTTAACCAAAACATCCGGTTTCAACGCTTCGATTATTTCTAAGGGTGTATCTGTGTCAAAAAGAATCACCATATCCACAAAGCCTAAAGCAGAGAGTACAAATGCTCTCGCATCTTCAGAGTTTACAGGGCGATCATCCCCTTTTCCCAACCTTTTTACAGAGGAGTCCGTGTTTACCGCTACGACCAATTTATTGCCGAGTGCCGCCGCCTGTGCTAAATACGTCACATGTCCTGCATGTAAAATATCGAAACAACCGTTGGTAAAAACGATTTTATCATTTTTTAATCTCCACAATTCCATCTTCTGAATTGCTTCAGATGTCGTTGCTCGTTTCGCTTGTATGTATTGAAGTCTTGACATTTCCTTGCTTGAAATTATTTGGTAAAAGAATGAATGAGATGATTCCTAAAATAATCATTAATAAAGTTTGAGAGAGCCATAATATCCAACCCAAAGCATTCCCAATACCAAGGGCGTCTTTGTATTCGTCGCCAATATAAAAAGCGACTACTAAACTAACTAATACAGGAGACGTCCCAATTCCTCCTGGTGTAAGAACAACACCTATTAAACTCGCAATAAAACCAAGGAAAATACCTGTTAACGGAAAATGATCAGTTTGCTTTAAAGCGAAAAATGGTAAGGCAAACATTAAAAGATAACATACCCAAATTAATACTGTGTGGGCAATGTAAGCGATCGGTTGTTTTAGTTTAAAAATTGAAAATAATCCAGCGAATACATCCTTTATAAAACCGATTAACTTTGCACGAAAAGTATGTTTTTTAATAAGAAAATAGATTAATACAAGGCATAAAACACATATCGTGCTGAAAACTACTATTTTCCATGGAAACCCACCCACTGCAGTATTTGCTCCAGAAAAATTGTAGTTCTGAATTTGCTTCATGATCTCAAAAAAATCATGGTACCCAAAATAAGCGGTTAATGAGGTTAAAATTAGGAGAATAAAAAAATCAACTGCCCTTTCGGCAATTATACTCCCAAATGAAACAGAAAACGGAATTTCATCAGACCGATATAGCATTGCTGCTCTGGATGCCTCCCCGGCACGTGGAATCGTAAAATTGACTAAGTATCCAATCATTAAGGCATGATAACGGTGCCAAAATTTAGGCGAATACCCTAGCGGTTCGAATGCATATTTCCAACGGTGAGCCCTCGAGATAAAAGCCACACAACTCAATAACAGAGATGCAATAATCCACAGATAATTTGCTTCCCGAATGGCAGTATAAAACTGTACTTCTTCTTGAGCCGACATATTTGAAAATGAATGCCAAATCAAATATCCTCCAACACACAGAGGTAATACTGTTTTTATAAGCGTTAGAAAGCTTTTTTTAGACATCAGTCTAGAAGATTCGTTTCTTCATTAGGAAAAACAAGAGAAGGTTTAAAAAGCTTTGCTTCTTCGAAATCCATATAACCATAGCCAATAATTATGATCACATCTCCAGTAGCAACCCTTCTAGCAGCAGGACCATTCAAACAAATAGTTCCGCTATTTCGATCACCTTTTATTACATACGTTTCAAATCTTTCACCATTATTAATGTTTACAATTTGAACTCTTTCTCCCTCAATTAGATTGGAAGCAATCATTAATTCTTCATCAATAGTAATACTACCAATATAATTTAAATCAGCTTGTGTAACTTTAACACGGTGTATTTTGGACTTTACAACTTGAATCAACATTTATTCTAAAATTTTCAACGGCAAAAGTAATGAATATTTGGAGAAAAGATGGAAATATGGAAATATTCAAGACAGAAAGAGGAGAGACAAAAAGATTCCAGACAAAAGATAGAAAAACAAAATATGCCGAAAGATTCAATAGATTAAGATATCTGTTTACGCAAAATATGATTGTAAATCAGGTTTTTAAATCAGTTCCATATTATCGATTAAACGAACCTCCCCACAATATGCCACAATGCATGCCGTAGCTCCAGAAACCCAATCCCCTTCTAATGATTCAAGGGTCACTGGATTCACGATTTCAAAATATTCGAGAACTAAATTACCCTTTTGAAAAAAATCTGTAATTTTATTTTTTACTGAATCTGGAGTATTTTTTGAAGCCAATTCTTTCGCTAAAATAAGTGACTTAGAGATAATAAGTGCATCCTCTTTTTGGCTAGCAGACAAGCGAGTATTTCTGCTGCTCATTGCTAAACCAGATGCTTCGCGTAATGTTGGGCAAGCAATTATTTCAATGGGTAAATGAAAGTAATTTGTCATGTAGCGAATAACAGACACCTGCTGAAAATCTTTTAATCCAAAAAATGCTTTGTCCGGTTTTACACATTCAAAGAGTCGAGAAACAATATTTACGACTCCACTAAAATGTCCAGGCCGAAACTTTCCTTCCATAACGTCAGCTAAATTCCCTAAATCTAGATCTATTGTCACACTTTTTTCTGGATACATTTCTTCCACATCAGGAGCGAAAACAATGTCGCAATTGATTTCTGAAAGCAAGTTAATATCTGCCTCTAACGTACGCGGGTAATTACTTAAGTCATCCACATTATTAAATTGCGTTGGATTAACAAAAATACTCACAACCGTAATATCGCATTGGCTTATAGCAGAAGACACTAAGGATATATGTCCATAATGCAGAGCTCCCATAGTAGGGACAAACCCAATCGTTTTTCCTTCAGATTTTAGGTAGGCTATATGCTCCTGTAATGCTGAAATTTTGCTATAAACTTTCACTTCTAACTGTTGAATTAAATATTGTGACCGACAAATCTATTCCTTTTTGTTGAAGTTCCGCTTTTTTTTTTATATTTTTGTACAGAATTTTACCAATCTAATTTTTTCATGGAAAAAAAGAGAATCCTTTTTATGTCGCAGGAAATTACACCTTTCCTTCCAAAATCTGAAATTGCAACTACTGCAAGGAGGCTTCCGCAAGGAATTCAAGAAGCTGGAAAAGAGATCCGTGTTTTCACTCCTAAGTATGGGACTATCAATGAACGTCGGCATCAATTGCATGAAGTAATTAGACTTTCCGGGATGAATTTAATAATTGACGATACAGATCATCCGTTAATTATTAAAGTTGCATCTATTTCTGCGGCAAGAATGCAAATTTATTTCATCGATAACGACGAATATTTTAAGCGGAAAAATAACGTTACCGACGATAACGGAGAATATTTCGAAGACAATGACGAACGATCCATGTTTTTCTGCAGAGGTGTTTTGGAAACAGTAAAAAAATTAGGATGGCAACCAGACGTTATTCATTGTCATGGATGGATGACTATGTTAATGCCTATTTATCTTAAAAAACTATATTCAAAAGATCCACATTTTGCAGATACAAAAGTAGTTTATAGCTTATACAACGAATCCTTTACTAAAAATTGGGATGTTAGATTTGCAGATAAACTTAAATTTGACGGATTCGATGATGAGTTAACTGAGAAATTAAGAGACACTAGTATTGAAAACATTACGAAAGTAATGGTGCAATATTCTGACGGTATAAACGTTGGAAGTGAAAATTTAAGTCCGGCATTGAGAAAAATATTTGATGAAGCAACATGTCTAAAACAAGATTATGTGGCTGAAGAGCATCAAAATAAAGTAATGTCAGAATTTTTTGACAAAGTAATTGAAGAAGAAGTACTCATATAATATGACCAATAACAATCTTTTTAAGTGGCGGGTAGTTTTCAGACTATCCGCTACTTTTATGTTTACCATTTTATTTTTCACCTCGTGTAAGAAAAATGTCACTTCTTTGGGGGCCAACTCTATAGATAAAAATGAGTTGCTAAATTCAATTCAAATAGACACGTTTTCCATTGAAACTTACACGGCGTTTGAAGACTCTGTTATCACAAGTAATGCGACTGCAGGTTTGTTAGGTTCATATAATGATCCAAAATTCGGGGTTTGTAAAGCTGGTTTTTATACACAATTAAGATTGCCAAGCGTGAACCCTTCTTTTGGCGATATTAGTACCATTGCCATTGATTCGTTTGTTCTTGGATTGGAATATTTAAGCAATGGTTTTTACGGAGATTTATCGACACAAACTGTAGAAGTATACCAATTAACAGATAGTTTAGGAATAAATTCAACGTATTATTCCTTTACGAATAAAACGATTTCGAATAAAAATTTGGTTGATCCAAACCACAAAAATATTGTGCCTGACCCCTATACAAAAACGGTCATTGATACCACACATGTGCCTGCTCAAATGCGAATTTATTTAGACACGAACCTAGCGAGAAAACTTATTGAAGAAGCTTCAACTAATCCAACAACGTTTTCTTCAAATTACAATTTTTTAAACTTTTTCAAAGGTCTGTATGTGGGAGTAAATAATGGTTCTCAAAGCGCAGGTTCTGGAGGAGTTTTATATTTTAATTTGGAAATTCCTTTATCAAAATTAACGATATATTATAAACAAGGGGGAGATAAGAAAAAATATGATTTTGTCTTAAATTCTTCTTGCGCAAAATATAATAAAGTTGAAATTGAAAACCCTAGCAGTTTGATAGGCAATCAAAGTTTATTTTACGCGCAAGCATTAAAAAGTAGAGCTTCAATTAAGCTTCCTGGTTTAGCTAATCTTCCAAAAAAGATTATTATTCATGAAGCACAATTAAAGCTACCTATAGAATATCAGACAGGTAAAAAATATGCTCCTGGTGATATGGTAACTATTTCCACTCGATTTATTGGAGGGAAATCAAAATTGTATAGCATTGGTACAGGCATTTATGATGCAATCAATAAAGAATTTATTGTAGACTTAAGAGCATATGCGCAAGGAATAGTAAGCAATGAAAGATTTGCAATTCCTGTCGACGGTATGGCATTGCAAGCACTCATCGAGGGTACTGAAATTTTTATTACGCCAGATAAGTTTAATAGTTCATTGAATCGCATTATATTTAACGGCTCAAATACTATTAACAAAAACAAACCAAAATTAACGCTAAAATATACCCAGTTTTAATATATGTGTGGAATTGTTGCTTACATAGGTAAAGAAGAGGCTTATCCTATTATTATTAAAGGATTGAAGCGCTTAGAATACAGAGGATACGATAGCTCTGGAATTTCATTGTTAAACAATGGTAAAATAAATCTCTATAAACGTCAAGGTAAAGTTGTTAAATTAGAAGAATTTGCAGCAGGAAAAGACATTAAAGGAAATTCAGGAATTGGACATACTCGTTGGGCTACACATGGTCCACCAAATGATATTAATGCACATCCCCATTCTTCTACAGATGGGAAAATAACATTAATTCACAATGGAATTATAGAGAATTATGGGTCTTTACGTAAAGAACTTATCTCTCGTGGTTATGTTTTCAAAAGTGATACAGATACCGAAGTGTTGGTTCATTTAATTGATGACATTCAAAAAAATGAAAATGTTTCTTTATCGGAAGCAGTTCGATTATCACTGCATAGTGTTGTAGGAGCATACGCTATTGTCGTTTTATCTGAAGATTATCCAAATCAATTAGTTGCTGCTCGTAAAAGTAGTCCGCTTGTGGTTGGAATTGGAAAAGATGGAGATTTCTTTCTTGCTTCTGATGCAACGCCTATTATTGAATATACAAACAAAGTTGTTTATTTAGAAGATGAAGAAATTGCTGTTGTCGACTTGGTGGAAGGGTTGAAAATATTCAACATTAGTAACCAAGAAATAACACCTTATGTTCAGAAATTGGAAATGCAATTGGAAGCCCTTGAAAAAGGAGGATTCGAGCATTTCATGTTAAAGGAAATTTATGAGCAACCTAGATCTATCACTGATTGCTTCAGAGGTCGATTAAATTCAAGTGAGGGATGGGTTTCTTTAGGTGGTCTTAAAGAGTATGAAAATAAAATAATTAATGCTCCCCGAATTATTATGATTGCTTGCGGAACATCTTGGCATGCATGTTTAGTCGGTGAATACTTAATAGAAGATTTAGCAAGAATCAATGTTGAGGTGGAGTACGCTAGTGAATTTAGATACCGAAATCCTATTATCAATGAAAATGACATCGTTCTTGCCGTTTCTCAATCAGGTGAAACAGCGGATACGATGGCTGCTCTTGAATTAGCAAAATCAAAAGGGGCAACTATTCTTGGTATTTGCAACGTAGTAGGGTCTTCGATTTCTCGTATCACAGATGCAGGTTCATACACGCATGCGGGACCAGAAATTGGTGTTGCTTCCACAAAAGCTTTTACGGCCCAAGTGACGGTTTTAACATTAATGGCTCTTTCTTTAGCACATAAAAAAGGAACGATTAGTGAATCTAAATTTCACGCACTTTTAATAGAATTAGAAGAAATTCCAAATAAAGTTCAACGAATTTTAGAGAAAAATAAACTTATTGAAGAAATAGCAGCGATCTACAAAGATGCACCAAATGCACTTTACTTAGGGAGAGGCAGTTCATTTCCAGTAGCTTTGGAAGGGGCCTTGAAACTAAAAGAAATTTCATATATCCATGCTGAAGGATATCCTGCGGCAGAAATGAAACATGGACCTATCGCTTTGATTGACGAAGAGATGCCTGTATTTGTTATCGCTACAAAAGGGACTTCGTATGAAAAAGTAGTGAGTAACATTCAAGAAGTGAAAGCTCGAAAAGGGAAAATAGTTGCTATTGTTACCGAAGGAGACACCCAAGTAAAAGAAATAGCGGATCACGTGATTGAAATACCAGATACAGATGATCATTTGGTTCCTTTGTTGGCGACTATTCCATTACAATTACTTTCGTATCACATTGCCGTTATGAGAAATTGTAATGTCGATCAACCCCGGAATTTAGCAAAATCAGTGACGGTTGAATAAATTAAATTCTATCATTTTAAAAAGATAAAAAAATCCCTTTTGACAAATTTCAAAAGGGATTTTTTGTTAGTATTGATCAAATCTAGACGCATTATATTAATTATCTAGCAGCATACGCATAGACAAACCATAAACCTACTATTTCATAAGTATTTGTAGGGCTTTTTGGATCTCTGCATCATTCCCTTGCATTACTGTAAAATAGCCATCCTCAATCCACAATTGACGAGCGATTTCAGATTTTAGAGTTTGCGAAATTAATCTCTTACTCCATTTAAAACCTCCTACATTCTGTTTAACTTTCTCTTGTTTTTCAGCATAAATGACAAACTTGGACAGAAGATCATCCGTTACCTTAAACGAAGAATTAAATTGTTCTGGTGTTTTCCATTGATTACGTTTATTATTGACAAAATCAAAAGCAAAGCTTGGAAATGCATTGGAATATCTAAGTTCTGCATAATAAAAACTCATCCCGGTAGAATCAAAAGGAATAAAAATATCTGGCATAATTCCTCCTCCTCCGTATACTGTTTTTCCTTTGGGAGTTTTAAATTTTAATGAATCAACAAATAAAGTAGTATCTGGTCGATATAATTCACCATTATCCATTCTCTCGAATTGATCTTGATAATATTCCTCTATACTTCCCTTGTATGATTTTTGAATACACCTTCCAGTCGGCGTGTAATAGCGTGCGATGGTTAATCGTAAATCACTACCATCTCTCAACTGCATATCTTGTTGAACCAAACCTTTTCCGAAAGACCGCCTTCCTATAATTGTTCCTCTATCATTGTCTTGGATTGCACCCGCTACAATTTCGCTAGCCGAAGCAGAGTTTTCGTTGATTAAAATCGCCAGTTTAGTTGATTCCAAAAACCCACCCGACGTTGATCTGTAGGTAAAACTTTCAGAATGTTTCCCTTTCATCATGACGATTGGTAAATTTCCTCTTAAGAAATCATCCACAATATCTGTGGCGCTTGTTAAAACTCCACCTCCATTATTTCGTAAATCTAAAATCATTGCCTTCATCCCCTTTGCTTGAAGACCCATGGCAGCTGCTCTAAATTCAGTTGTTGTGGTTACAGAAAATTGCTCAAGCTTAATATAGCCAGTCGTACTATTAATCATCTTTGCACTTGAAATGGATGAGATCGGGATTTCTCCACGAATAACTTTTTTGACTAGATATTTTCCTTTTCTATAAATTTGAATTTCAACCCCTGTGTTTTCATCCCCTTTCAACATTGACATTATAGCATCGTTTGTCACTTTTTTACTGGCAACCGATTTATTATTTATTTTCACAATTTTGTCCCCAGCCAATATACCGGCTTTTTCTGAAGGAGAATTAGGAATAACATTTGTGACGCAGATGGTATCACGAATTACAAAAAAGCGAACACCAATTCCACCAAATTTGCCTTCAATTGATTCGGTCATTGATTTTAATTCTCTGGCAGGAATGTAGTTACTATGAGGATCCAATTTATGAAGCATGTCTCCTATTGTTTGCTCAAATAATTCCTCAGCATTGACACTGTCAACGTATTTGGTATTTAATATTTCAATAATATCTTGAATTTTTTGATATTTTTCTCCTCCGTTTGCCAGAAAATAAGCCTCACCACTAATTCTTTTCGTGAGAAAATTACCAAGTAATAATCCAAGCGACATAAAAATGGCTAGTAAAATAGGAACTAAATAGGTGTTTTTTTTATTCTCCATTTTCAATATTTTGTATGTGGACGATTTCAACACCTGCTTCTTTTAAAAAGTCAATACCAGATGTATCCTTGTATTCATTTATATACACAACTTTAGTTATTCCAGCTTGTAAAATTAATTTACTGCATTCTTTGCAAGGTGAAAGTGTTTGATATAAAATCGCACCCCCGCAGTTATTCGTTGACTTGGCTACTTTTAGAATCGCATTTGCTTCAGCATGAAGTACATACCACTGAGTGTCACCTTCTTGAGTTTCACAACAATTGTCGAATCCAGCTGGAGTGCCGTTGTAACCATCAGAAATGATCATTCCATCTTTGACAATAATAGCCCCTACTTTCTTTCTAGAACAATGTGATAAACTTGACCAAGTTTGAGCCATTCTTAAGTAGGCTTTGTCGTAACGCTCTTGTTTTTCTTTTTCTTTCATAAAATTTACTCAATGCAAAAGTAATAATAGTCGAGACGTATTTTGTTAACTCGGCGTAGTATTTTATTAATTATCGATTTTCGAAGTAAATTTATACCCTACGCCTCTAATAGAATGAAAAAACAATGGATTTTTAGGATCATTTTCGAATGTTTTTCTGAAAGAAAGAATATAATTATCGATCGTCCGTGATGTGGGGAATTGATCTCCCCATACTTTATCTAATATTTCATCTCGAGAAACCACTAGGCCTTCTTTTGCTGCAAATAATTTAAGCAAATCAATCTCTTTTTTTGACAAAACAATGATTTCTGAACTTGTATTATCTGTAATTTCAAACGTGGAAAAACGAACTGTTTTTGTTCCTATTGTTAGCTCCTCTTCTTGCTCGATTTCATTTCGGTTTAATAGAATTTGAACTTTCAATAATAATTCCTCTAAATCAAATGGTTTAGGCAGATAATCATTCGCTCCTAGTTTTAAACCTGCGATTCGATCTATCGTTGTACCTTTCGCAGATAAAAAAAGGATAGGCACTTTTGATAATTTTCGAAGTTCTTTACAAAGATCTAGTCCACTTACTTGGGGTAACATGACATCTAAAATCACTAAGTCATACGTAGCAATTTTAGCAATGGAATTTTTAGCCGTTAGACCATTATCGTACACATCCACCTGAAATCCATCCATTTCTAAATTCAAACGGATCATTTCTGACAGACTTTTTTCATCTTCCACCAAGCAAATCTTCTGCATTTAATTTCTTCCTTTTAATTGGTAAACAGGTTCCCGCATATCTTTCAACTTTTACTTCAGTATACCTTTTCAAAGCTACTAAAAAAAACGGAAAATAGACTAGATTATTATTTAGTTCACATTCTGAAGTATGCATTCACTTCAAACCTAAACATCCGTTCAGTCAAGTCTGTTAAAGCCTTATTTTTGCATCTAAGAAGCAGTAAATTCGAGCAGCAATTTAGTTCAAGCAGCTAAAATACTAATCGAACGGAGGTTACTAGTTTTACTAAAATAAAACGTTCCATTTTGAGCAGGTAAAAAGTTAGAAAAAAGTTAGAAAAATAAAGAAATTTACACTAATTTTGTCGCTTATTTTTAATCCAAAGGATGAACGCATCAAAAAAGATTTCTGCAGCATTAATTTCTGTATTTGACAAAACTGGTTTAGAGCCAATTATCAGAGAATTACACGCTCAAAACGTAACCATATATTCAACAGGAGGAACGGAACTTTTCATCCAAAACCTAGGTATTCCGGTTGAAAAAGTAGAAGATTTAACTTCTTATCCTTCCATTTTAGGTGGACGAGTAAAGACATTACATCCCAAAATTTTTGGAGGAATTTTAAATCGAAGAAATTTACAAGAAGATCAAGATCAAATTGCCGAATTCGAAATACCTGAAATTGATTTAGTAATTGTTGATTTATATCCATTTGAGGCAACTGTTGCTTCTGGAGCTTCTCATGAAGACATCATAGAAAAAATAGATATTGGTGGTATTTCCCTCATCCGAGCAGCTGCAAAAAATCATCAAGATGTCATCATTCTTTCTAGTCAGGAACAATATGCTCCTTTTTTAACCATCATCTCACAATCGAAAGGGACAACAACCTTAGCGGAGAGAAGAGATTTTGCACGTGATGCATTTAATGTTTCTTCGCACTACGACACACATATCTTTAATTATTTTAACCAAGGCGAAAAAGAAATCTTTAAAGCGAGCATTCAGAAATCAGAAGTATTGAGATATGGCGAAAATCCACATCAAAAAGGAATATTTCACGGAGATTTAAGTGCAATTTTTGACAAATTACACGGTAAAGAGTTGTCCTACAATAATTTATTAGATGTTGATGCAGCAGTGAATTTGATAAGCGAATTCAAAAATGATGCTCCTACATTTGCTATTTTAAAACACAATAATCCATGCGGATTAGCGATTAGACCCACCTTAAAACAAGCTTACCTAGATACATTAGCAACTGATCCAGTGAGTGCTTTTGGAGGAATATTAATAGCAAATAAAGAAATTGATTTAGAAACAGCTAAAGAAATAAATGAACTTTTTTGTGAAGTAGTTATTGCTCCATCATACAATGCTGAAGCTCTTGAACTTTTGAAAAGTAAAAAAAATAGAATTATTTTGGCGCAAAAAGAAGTTGAGTTGCCTAAACGACAATTTCGCACCATTTTAAATGGGGTTTTAGAACAAGACAAAGATTTGATTTCAGAAACGGAAGCAAACCTCGAAACTAAAACAATTTTGAAACCAACTGCTGCTGAGATAAAAGATTTATTGTTTGCTAATAAATTAGTAAAACACGTGAAATCAAATACAATCGTTTTTGCGAAAAATAATCAATTAATTTCTTGTGGCACAGGTCAAACTTCTCGAGTTGATGCATTAACGCAAGCGATAGACAAAGCGAATTCTTTTGGATTTGATTTAAGAGGAGCAGTTATGTCTTCAGATGCATTTTTTCCATTTCCTGATTGTGTTGAATTGGCAAAGAACGCAGGAATAAAAGCGGTGATTCAACCAGGAGGTTCCATTAAAGATGAATTGTCAATAAGTTACTGCAATGAAAATGAAATTTCAATGGTTTTTACCGGAAATAGACATTTTAAACATTAAAATTCTTATTTTCGTAAAAAAATAGATTAAAAACCTATTTATTACGAAATTCTGAATATTTTTATACGATATAAAGTACAGCTCTAAAATGGGATTATTTAGCTTTTTAACGCAAGAAATTGCAATTGATTTAGGAACAGCAAATACACTTATCATTATGAATGATAAAGTAGTTGTGGATGAACCCTCTATAGTTGCACGTGACATTCAAACAGGTAAAATTGTTGCTATCGGAAAGAAGGCGCAACAAATGCATGGAAAAACACACAAACTAATTGAAACAGTTCGACCTCTTAGAGATGGTGTAATTGCTGATTTTCAATGTGCTGAACAAATGATTCGTGGGATGATTAAAATGATCAATCCTGGAAAACGGTTATTTAATCCTGCTCTGCGAATGGTGATTTGTATCCCTTCAGGAATTACAGAAGTTGAAAAACGTGCTGTAAGAGATTCAGCGGAACATGCTGGAGCAAAGGAGGTTTACTTGATTCATGAGCCGATGGCTGCTGCCTTAGGTATTGGAATTGATGTGGAAGAACCAATGGGAAATATGATTATCGATATAGGTGGTGGTACATCTGAAATCGCCGTTATTGCTCTTGGAGGAATTGTTTGTGATAAATCCATTCGTATTGCTGGTGATGATTTCACTTCTGATATTGAGGAATATATGAGACGCCAACATAATATTTTAGTAGGTGAACGTACAGCGGAACAAATAAAAATACAAGTGGGATCTGCGGTTCCAGAATTAGATTATCCACCAGAAGATTTTGCTGTTCATGGAAGAGATTTAATGACAGGTATACCAAAAGAAATTATCGTAACCTATTCTGAAATTGCGTATGCGTTAGATAAAACTATTTGTAAAATTGAAGAGGCGATTCACAGTGCTCTTGAAATGACTCCACCTGAACTTTCTGCGGATATTTTCAAAACTGGTATTTATCTTGCGGGCGGGGGATCAATGTTAAGAGGATTAGATAGCCGTATTTCAGCAAAAACGAAATTACCTGTTCATATTGCGGAAGACCCTTTGAGAGCGGTCGCGCGTGGAACAAGTATCGCGTTGAAAAATATAGATAGATACCAATTCTTAATTAGAGATTAATTTTCAGTCTTGTATAATTTCAGGACTTTATTCTTATTTTAAAAATGCATAATTTAATTGCTTTTTTTAGACGTTTTCGTATTTTCATGTTGTTTGCGCTACTACAAATTTATGCACTTACAAACTATTTTACTTATTTAAATTTTCCAAGATCACAATGGCTAACTAGCTCATCTGTTGTCGCATCCGCTATTTTGACAGTTAGAAATAGTATTACAAAACATTGGGCCTTAACTGAAAATAATATTGCTCTTCAAGAAGAAAATGTTCGTCTTCGCAAAAAAATTTCACCTAGTTTTATCCGAATAGACAATCAATTGGTCAAAATTGATGATTCATTGTATCTGCAGCAATATGACTATGTTCCCGGTATTATCATAAACTCTAGTTGCAACCAAAGAAATAATTTCTTTACAATCAATATTGGTGAAAAACAGGGAATCAAAAGAGGAATGGGAGTCTTTTCTGATAAAGGAATTATTGGCGTTATTCATAATACAAGTGACCATTTTTCCGTTGTAAAATCTGTTCTAACTGAAAGTGTGAATGTGGATGTTATTATTGAATCTTCAGGAGCTTTTGGTTTACTAAAATGGGATGGGAAAGATCCAAGAAGAGGATCTATTAGCGGGATTTCTAATGATATAAAAATTAAAAAGGGATCAAAAATTGTTACGCGTGGTGGCGCAGGAAATTTTCCGAGAGGATTGACGGTTGGTCATATTGAAACGCTAAAATCAGTAGAAGGAAAACCTCTTTGGGATGTCTCATTTATTTTTTCTGAAAATTACAGAGTAGTTCAAAATGTGTACGTTGTGAAGAACTTATTGCAACAAGAACAAAATAAAATTGAAAAAGAAATTCCTGAAGATATACAACAATGAAATTAATCATAACTCAGTTTTTACGTTTTATTTTATTTATAGTTGCTCAAACGCTTATTTTTAATAATTTGGAAATAGGTTTTGGTATTCAAATTATGGTTTACCCTCTCTTTCTAATGTTACTGCCTTTTGATACAAGTATTGTCATTCTTTTACTGTTAGCATTTGTTATGGGAATTAGTATTGATGCAATATCCAATACCTATGGCTTACATACTTCTTCTTTATTGCTTGTTGCATATCTTCGGCCAATTATTTTTGGTATTTTTTCTCCAAGAGAAGGGTACGATTCAATCAAAGAATCCACTATTTTTGAAATGGGTCAACGATGGTTTATTTCGGTTTTTGGGTTGCTTCTAGTCATACATCATCTATGGTTTTTCGCACTAGAAATGTTTAAAATGTCGGAGATTTTGTTAATTCTCAAAAAAACACTTTTTAGCGTGCCGGTATCATTTTTACTCTGTATCTTACTACAAATTGTCTTTGTGACTAAGCCTAAGGAAAAATGAATTTCGATACTAGAAAATACGTAATTATTTCTTTTATTCTCGTGGTAGGGGTTATATACACCTCACGACTGCTCTATATGCAAGTCATAGATGAAAGTTGGGCTTTAAGAGCACAGGAAATTGCTGAAAAAAGAAAAGAAATTAGTCCGCCTAGAGGAGCTGTTTACGATCGTAAAGGTGTTAAAATTGTTTCGAATAAGACCTACTATAATCTTATGATGATTGAAGCAAACATCAAAAATTTGGATACGGTAGCTTTTGCAAAATTGATAGGATGGGATGTTCAAAGAGTAAAAGATAGATTTGTTGAAATTGTAAAAGGGGAAGGAAGATATTATAATAAACACACCAATAAAACAACTTCAAACTATCAAAAAGTAAGACCATATCCATTTATTAAGGAAATGACTTTGGATGAAATCGCAAATATTGCAGCTCATCTCGAAGAGTTTCCTGGGTTCTATGAAGAAGTGACAAGTATGCGAAGTTATACTCGTGCAAACGGAGCTAATATTTTTGGTTATATCTCCGAAGTGTATAGGGAAGAAATCGAAGCAGACCATTTTTACAAATCTGGAGATAATATGGGGCGTGCAGGAATTGAGCGCTTCTACGAGAAAGAATTAAGAGGGCGTAAAGGTATTCGGTATCTAGTCACGTCCGCCTTAAATAACGATGTAGGGTCCTATTTGGATGGAAAATATGATACAGTTGCTAAACAAGGCCCCGATTTAAATTTAGGGATTGATATCAATCTTCAAGAATATGGTGAAAAATTAATGAAGGGGAAAAGAGGTTGTATTGTGGCAATTGAACCTTCTTCTGGTGAGATTTTAGCGCTTGTTTCGGCACCTTCTTTTGATCCAAATTTATTGGTAGGAAAACGTAAAATCTCTGAAAATTACCCAAAATTAGCAGCAAATCCAGATAAGCCATTATATCCAAGACCGTTAGCAGCAAATTATTCTCCAGGTTCGATTTTTAAATTATTACAATCTCTAATTGCATTGCAAGAAGGGGTAATCACTCCAGAATTTGGATTTGGATGTAACAAGAGTATGGTGGGATGCCACAATCATCCTTCGGCTGGTAACTTATCAGATGGGATAAAATATTCTTGTAATCCATACTTCTATGCAGTTACAAAAAAAATAATACAGCAAGGGAAAAGTAAAAATAATTTTGTTGATGCAGAACAAGGATTAACAGTATGGGCTAAGTACATGAAAAGTTTTGGTCTAGGCTATAAATTCGACACGGATATTACTGGTCTGACCTCAGGATTAATTCCTGATGCTAAATATTATGACAAGTGGTATGGTCATCATCAATGGGCTTTTTCAACAATCCGCTCCATTTCTATTGGACAAGGGGAAGTTTTATTGACGCCACTTCAGATGGCAAACGTCGCAGCTATGATCGCAAATAAAGGCTGGTTTTACACGCCACATTTTGTTAAATCAATTGGAAATGGTGGTCCACTGCCTCAATTTAGAAAGAAACATATTACGATGGTTGAACCTAGACATTTTGATGCCATTCACGAAGGTATGAGAAGGGTAGTGTATGTAGATGGGGGGACAGGTAAACAAGCTCGCTTGCCAGATATTATTGTTTGCGGAAAAACAGGAACAGTTGAAAATAAACCAAAAAAAGATCATTCGGTTTTTCTGGCTTTTGCTCCTATGGATAAGCCTAAAATAGCAATTGTTGTATTTATTGAGAATGCCGGTTTTGGAGGTGTTTGGGCGGCTCCTATTGCTGGTTTAATGATTGAAAAGTATGTGAAAGGCCATGTCACTGACACTGTAAAAGAAAAGGCAATGCTTGATTTTAATGTATACGGGACGAATAAGCCATGAGAAAAGGGGAGAAAATAACAACAAATATTGATTGGCCTTTATTTAGTGTCTTTATGATTCTTATGCTTTTAGGTTTAGCAACTGTCTATTCTACCGCCTATAATCCAGAAGCACCTAACTTATTTGATTTTACGCAAAAATATGGAAAACAATTTGTGTGGCTTGTCGTTTCGTTATTTTTAGGATTACTCGTTCTTTTAATAGATGCTGATATTTACAGAAAATTCGCAACCCCGATTTATCTTTTTACAGTTGTTTTATTAGTAGTGGTTTTGTTTATGCCCGCTAAATTTGGAGCTAGAGCTTGGCTAGGAATAGGTACATTAGGTATTCAACCTGCAGAATTTGCAAAAATAGGAACTGCGCTTTTATTAGCTAAATATATCAGTAGTGTAAATATTAAATTGCAAAACCTACAAACAGTAATGATCGCCAATTTGATTATTCTGGCGCCTATGATTCTTATCCTCCTTCAACCTGATGCTGGAACATTTGTTGTTTATACTTCATTTTTGTTCGTAATGTACAGAGAAGGGTTGACCTATGATCCATTAGTTTTAAAAGTAGTTAATTTAATTCCAGGGATAAAATTTAAGCAAACATGGGTTGGAAGCCATTTTATTCCCATCTTATTTGCTGTTGTGTTTTTAGTTGTTGCGACCTTATTAGTCAGTAATAATACCATCACTTTTGATTCTTTGCCAGGGGTTAAAATCCCAGGCGTTGTTGGAGTTATTTTGACTTTAGCAACCATGTCGATTGCTGTGTTAATAATATTGAGATATATTGGATCTAAAAGAGATAGAAAAAATGCTCTCTTTATTATTGTAATAGGATTTTCTCTTTGCGCATCTATTTCTCTAAGTGTTAGTACCCTTTTTCAGGGGATGGCTCCTCATCAAAAAGATAGAATCGAACTCTTATTGGGTCTTCGAGAAGATATTGATGGGGATGATTATAATAGAAATAGAGCCATGGCGGCTGTAGGATCAGGAAGATTTTTAGGAAAAGGATACAATAAGGCTTCCGTATCAAGTGTAGAAAGTAACCATGTTCCTGAAAGTGAAACCGATTTTATTTTTTGTCCCTTTGCAGAAGAATGGGGGTTTTTGGGTTCTTTCATATTGGTTTGTTTGTATATGTTTATGCTTTTCAGAATTATTATGATTGCTGAAAGACAAAAGTCACGATTTATTAGAATTTACGCCTATTCTGTAGCGATGATATTGTTCTATCACTTTGCAGTAAATATAGGAATGGACATTGGTTTTGCGCCAGTTATAGGAATTCCTTTGCCATTTTTTAGCTATGGAGGTTCTTCAATGATGTCGTTTTCGATGTTTATGTTTATTCTCCTAAAATTAGATAGTCAACGTAGTTATATTCTGCAATAAATCAAGTTTCTTCAAGTATGTAATTTGAATCAAAGTTTTTTTTATTTTTACAATAAATTGTGCACGCTTCATGAATAATAAAAGCAACGTTAAGAAACCCATTTTTTCTACTTCAGAAAAAAAGAAAGTTACAATTATCTTTTGGATAATAGGTCTGATGCCGATGATTTTGATCACTAGTCTGCTATTGTTTCAGCCAGATGACAGTTTGCCTACCGTGGCGTCGTTAGAAACTCCTCCTGAATTGTTAGCTTCTGTTGTGTTTGCAGATGATGGAAAAACAGAATTAGGAAAATATTGGAAAATCAACCGAACAAGTGTTCCTTATAACGCAATTTCTCCATTTGTTACAGATGCTTTAATTTCTACTGAGGACGAACGATTTGTTGAGCATTCTGGAGCAGATTTTAAAGCGATAGGAAGAGCCATTGTTAGTGTAGGTGGTGCAGGTGGTGCGTCTACAATTACGCAACAATTAGCTAAACTTCTCTTTACTTTACAGCAGCGAGAAAAAGAAGATATTGCTCGAGCTAATGGAGTCGCTTATTCTTCTGGTGGTGGAGGAAAAATAGGAAGAATGTTTAGTCGAATTAATGAAAAAGCAAGAGAAAATATCATTGCAACTCGATTAGAAAAACGATACACGAAAGAAGAAATTATCACGATGTATTTAAATCAATTTGATTTCTTATACAATGCTGTTGGTATAGAAAATGCGGCCAAAGTATATTTTAATACTACGCCAAAAAACTTAACAAAAGATCAAGCAGCAATGTTGGTTGGGATGTGTAAAAATCCTACCTTATTCAATCCACATACTTTTCAAATCAAAAATTATCGTACTTTCTTAGCAAATAAAAAAGAGGTTTCTCCTTCATTAATTACAAAAGATGAAATAGATGAGGCGAGAAAAAAAGACAGTACGCGTGCTTTTGACAGAAGAAACCAAGTTCTATTTCAATGGTTAAAAAATAGTAAATCTAAAAATCCAGCACTTCGGGTGACCATTACGGATGAGGAATATTCACTTTTTAGTAAGAAGCCGTTGATATGTAATTATCAAGAGGTAGATCACAAAAGAGGTGTTGCTCAATATTTTAGAGAAGGTCTAAGAAAAGAATTAACAACTTTATTTGCAGAAAAAAATTCTGATGGTAGTTTGAAGTATAAAAATCCTGATGGAATGGCATGGGATATATACCGAGATGGATTGAAAATTTATACGACAATTGATGCCAACATGCAACAACATGCCGAAGATGCTATGGCACTTCATCTAAGTGAAACGTTGCAACCTCAATTTGATCAGAATAATAAACATTTAAGGAATTACCCTTTTTCGAATGATTTAACGGATGCGGAAGCGGAAGCTCTGATGACTAGTGCACGGAAGAATAGTCCAAGATATATATCACTTGTTTCAGCTGGCGTCAGTGAAGCTGAAATAAAAAAAGTATTTAATACTCCGGTTAGTATGAGAGTTTTTACTTGGGGAGGCAATAAAGCAAGTGGTTTTGTGAAAGAAAAGGACACGACGATTTCTCCCAACGATTCTATAAGATACTACAAATCTTTTTTACATTCTGGATTGATGTCAATTGAACCTCAAACTGGATTTGTGAAAGCTTGGGTGGGAGGTGTTAATATTGACCATTTTGCATATGATCATGTGCGACAAGGTAGAAGGCAAGTAGGATCAACGATGAAACCATTTGTGTATGCGTCAGCAATTGCAATGGGCGTTGTAAAACCTTGCACCCTTTTTCCTGACGTGGCACATTGTGTAGATTTAATAGATCCTGAAGGGAACATCGACGGAAAATGGTGTCCAAAAAATTCTGGAAGTTTATCTGGTGGAATGTGTTCGGTTTCAAAAGGTTTAGCGCTTTCTAAAAATAATATTACCGTTGCCGTTATGCAAGCAATGGGTGGAAAAGCTGGTCCTCAAACAATTGCTAAAACCATGGAAAACATGGATATCAAACTAAATAAAAATGATATTGTGCCATCGATGTGCTTAGGATCAATGGATTTATCTCTTTATGAAATGGTAAGTGCTCAATCTACTTTTGTAAATCATGGTGTTTTTGTAAAACCAACGACAATTTTGAGAATTGAAGATCGAAATGGAAATGTTATTTTTAGTGCTAAATCAGAATCTAAAGAGGTCTTAAGTGCAGATGTAGCGTATACGATGATTAAGATGATGCAGGGAGTTATTCAAGGAGGAACAGGAAGTCGCTTGAGAGGTGGAGCTGCATATGGTAATATTTTGGCTCCAACAGCAGGTAAAACAGGTACAACTCAAAATAATTCAGATGGATGGTTCATGGGATTAACTCCAGAATTAGTGACGGGCGTTTGGGTTGGAGCTGAAGATCGAGGTGTTAGATTTAGATCGACAGACCAAGGACAAGGAGCAAGAACAGCTATGCCAATTTATGGCTACTTTATGCAAAAAGTATACAAAGATCCAAAAATCGGTATTTCAACAACTGAGTTTGAAAAACCCAAAAATTACAGTGAAAAAACAAATGGCTGTTCGGGCGAATACACACCTAAACCAGTAGCTGATGATACTACTACTGCTGCAGCGGTCGAAAATTTGTTTGGATTATAAAAAGATAATATAAGTCGTAAAGGATTAAAAAAGATGTAATCAAATTGAAAATTTGAACACTAATTAAATGAGAATTCGCATAAAAAAAGATAGATGAACAAAGTTGTAAATAATGTAGAAGAGGCGTTAGTAGGGATTTCAGATAATATGACCTTAATGTTAGGTGGTTTTGGTCTTTGTGGAATTCCAGAAAATTCTATTGCTCAATTAGTGAAAATGGGGGTTAAGAATTTAACGTGCATTTCAAACAATGCTGGTGTTGATGGATTTGGCTTAGGTTTATTGCTTGAAAGCAAGCAGATAAAGAAAATGATCAGTTCGTATGTAGGTGAAAACGATGAGTTTGAGCGACAAATGCTTTCTGGTGAATTGGAAGTAGATTTAATTCCTCAAGGTTCTTTGGCTGAAAGATGTAGAGCTGGCGGTGCTGGAATCCCAGCTTTTTATACGCCTGCTGGTTATGGAACTGAAATCGCTGAAGGGAAAGAAATGAGAATTTACAATGGAAAACCTCATATTTTAGAAGAAGCTTTGACGGCAGATTTTGCGATTGTAAAAGCGTGGAAAGGGGATACTGAAGGGAATCTTATTTTTAAAGCAACTGCTAGAAATTTCAACCCAATGATGGCGACTGCAGGAAAGATAACGATTGCGGAAGTAGAAGAATTAGTAGCCGCTGGGGAATTAAATCCAAATGATATTCATACACCTGGAATTTTTGTTCAACGGATCTTTAAAGGCGAAAAATTTGAGAAAAGAATCGAACAAAGAACAACGCAGGCAAAAAAATAAGTTTGGATATACCATTAATTCATTTGCGCTAGCAGAGGTGTATTAATAATCTCTCTTATTTTATTTTGCAAATCTTCTACATCTTCCTTTCGTAACTGTTTTGTAACGATTGCTTTATGAATTACAACCTCTGCAATACCAGGGCCTCCTTTGCCCATAAAAAAACTTCCTCTCTGTAGAATTTTCCAATTGGTCACAAAAGTTATAGGAACAATAGGCACTTGGTTTTGAATTGCAATAGCAAAAGCACCCGATTTAAAATCACCCATGTGAGGAGCATTTTTTGTAATCGTTCCTTCGGGGAAAATCGCTAAGGAAATTCCATTTTTTAATTCTTTCGACATTCTTTTTAAAGCAGTAATCATTCCTGTTTTTGTTTTGCGATCTACTAAGATGTTCATTCCTGAGGTATAATAGATATGAAATAATGGCCATTTTTCTATTTCTTTTTTTCCCGTAAAGACAAAATAGTTGGGGAAAATCGTGTATAGGCAAAAGATATCTAGAAAAGAACTGTGATTTGGACAAATAATAAAGGCTCCTTCTTTTGGAATATTTTCTCGTCCGATTACTTTTAAGGGAGCGCCCGCAAAGAATAATAAAAAGAAAGCATGCACTTTCATGAGCTTGAAAACCAAGGGAAATCGTTTAGGGCTTTTCAGCAAAATATACACAAATGGATACGTTATAACCAATGAAAAAGCAAATACAAATAAATAGTATATTTTATAAACGACTCGGAATGGAATTAAAATATATTTCATCTTCTCAATTAAAATATTTTTTGATGATTGTATTTTAAATTATAAACATGGTTTTTCATCTCCTGCGCCCAACCCAAAGCAGAATTTTTTTTTGTGAAAGCTGAATAATTAATGGGTGCTCCTATAGTTAGTGTAATTGTTTTCCCTTTTTGTTTGAATACTTCATCTACCAAGTAAAACATTTCGATATTTTCCTTGATACCTAATTTTTTCCGAATAACACCCACGTTGTAAAAGAAAGAACTATTACTTGCTTCTACGTAGATCGGAACTACGACTTGTTGATATTTTATTGCTTTTGTAATAAAACTTTTTTTCCATTCTAAGTCTTTCACGATTCCATCTTGTTTTCTAGAAACGAGACCTGCTGGAAAAAGAACAAGACACTCATTAGCCGCATACGTTTGCTCGATCAATTTTACATTTTCAGTTAGGTTTTTCGCATATTTATTTATTGGAATCATTACACTAGCAGTATTTTCCAAATTCATTAATAAATCATTTACCAATGCTTTAATATCTGTTCTTCGTTGTGCAACGCCATTCATAACAGCAATACCATCAATACCCCCTAATGGATGATTGGCAACAATAATACATCCTCCAGCTTCAGGAATGTTTTCGATCCCAACACATTCCACTTTTATTTCAAAAAAATCTAATGCTGCAGTAATAAAATTTAAGCCGTAATGATCTTTTGTAAAATGTAAAAATTCATTAAATTCATCTTGATGAATAATCCTTTTTATATATCGAATTACAAATTTTGGGAGGATTTTCAATAAACGTGGATTTTTTTCACGAAGTATTTCCTCTAAATTAATTTGCTTTATTTTTTTATCCTTTGTCAAGTTCACTCCTTTTCAATCATACAAAACCTATGAATATACAAAAGTAGATACGTTACTTGCTACAAAACATGATTCAAATCACAGTTTTATAGTAAACCTTCAAAAAGGACTAGAAAATGGGTGTTTTTTATATGGTTACATTTTTTTCAAATGCAGCTCCAAAAGAAATAAATGAATCGGTGCTTCCAACTCCTTCAATATTGTGAATTTGTTCGTATAGGATTTTTCTAAGATCTTCATTATTCTTAGCCACGATCTTAATAAATAGGGCATATTTTCCCGAAACCCAATGGCACTCAACAACCGCTGGTATTTTCTTTAAATCTTCAGCTATAGAATAGGCAAATCGAGCCTCTTTTGTTACAATTCCAGTATAGGTAAATGACTCAAAACCCATTGACTTCGCGTCTAATTGAACTGAAAAGCCAGTAATTATACCTGCTTCTTGCAGTTTTTTTACACGTTGGTGAACTAATGAATTAGAAATTTTTAATTGTTTTGCTAATTCAGAAAAAGGCAATCTCCCGTCTTCACTTAACTTTCTAATTATCTCTTTATTTATAAAATCTAATTGATTTAAAACTTCCATATCCCCGTAAAAATTAAACTATTAATTCAACTTAATTATTTGAAAGACAAAGCAGTTGTCTAAAAATATCAAATTGATTAAAAAAAACATAAAATATACATTATGTGAACAAAAATAAAAACATTATTTTATAAATGATTGTTATTATAGATAATAATATGTCAAATATGAAAAAAACACTCTCAGATCGATTGAAAAATGAATACGTTTAACGGTTTAGTGCATCTGAAAAGTCATATCCTTATTAAAAATAGTATTTTTGCACCTCGATTTAATCTATTTTTATAAAACAATTAGCATAATGAAAAGTCAAGAAACATTTATTTTCGATTTTGATAGTACTTTTATTCAAGTTGAAGCTCTAGATGTTTTATGTGAAATAGTATATGAAAATAATCCTCGCGGAATTCATGTTTTAAGTGAAATTCAAAGAATTACCAACTTAGGTATGGAAGGAAAATTATCTTTGAAAGAATCGCTGACACAAAGAATCACTTTATTGGGAGCAAATCGGGATCATTTAGGAAATGTTATCGATGCATTACGACATAAAGTGTCAGATTCTGTTGTTCGGAATAGTAGTTTTTTCAAGCAAAATGCAGATAATATCTACATCATTTCCAATGGATTCAAAGAAATAATTATTCCTATTGTACAAGCATTTGGGATTAAACCAGATCAAGTGCTTGCAAATACTTTTCGGTTTGATCACACTGGAAACATCATCGGTTTTGATGAAAAAGATGAATTATGCGAGAATAAGGGAAAAGTGTTAAAAATAAAATCGCTTGACCTCGAAGGAGAAGTAATTATGATTGGTGACGGGTATACAGATTATGAAACCCTAGAAGGAGGTGCTGCTACAAAATTCTATGCGTACACAGAAAATGTCAGTCGCAAGGTGGTGATCGATAAAGCGGATCGACTAGCACCATCATTAGATGAAATATTATTTGATCTTTCTTACAAAGCATCGGTATCCTATCCTAAAAATAGAATCAGTGTGCTGTTATTGGAAAATATTCACCCAGATGCGGTTCTCTCTTTTGAAAAAGAGGGATACAGTGTAGAAACGATTATCGAACCTTTAAGCGAAGATGAATTATGTGAGCGCATTAAAGATGTTTCAATCCTAGGAATCCGCACAAAAACACAAATTACTCCACGAATTTTAGATTGTGCAAATAAATTACATGCCATTGGAACTTTTTGTATGGGGACCAATCAAGTGAATTTAGAGGAGTGTTCAAAAAGAGGAATTGCAGTATTTAATGCACCGTATAGTAGTACTCGGTCCGTTGTAGAATTAGCGTTAGGAGAAATGATTATGTTGATCCGAAATACTTTTGAAAAGAGTATGAAAATGCACAACGGAATTTGGGATAGATCGGCTTCTAAAAGTGTAGAAATAAGAGGGAAAAAGTTAGGTATTATTGGTTATGGAAGTATTGGCTCCCAATTTTCTGTCATTGCAGAAGCGTTGGGGATGGACGTTTATTTCTATGACATTACGGATAAACTGGCTTTAGGAAATGCAAAAAAATGTTCCTCTTTAAATGAATTGTTAGCTGTCTCAGATGTGGTTACTTTGCATGTTGACAAACGAGTAAGTAATGATCATCTAATTACAGCGAATTCCTTTGAAAACATGAAAGATGGTGTCATCTTCTTAAACCTCTCGCGAGGAAATGTTGTCGATTTAGATTCTTTGATTGTCCATTTAAAATCTGGAAAAGTGCGAGGTGCGGCCATTGATGTATTCCCGGAAGAACCTGCTAGTATGGAGGAACCTTTTATTTCTGAATTATGTGGTATGCCGAATGTAATTTTGACTCCACACGTCGGAGGAAGCACAGAAGAAGCTCAATTTGATATTGGAAATTTTGTTTCCAGGAAAATTATTCAATACATCAATACAGGCAGTACATTTGGTAGTGTGAATTTGCCTGAAATTCAATTGCCTGAATTCCAAAGTGCACATCGAATTATGCATATTCACGAAAATGTAAAAGGAGTATTAGCGCAAATAAATACAATTTTATCGGAGTTTGATAATAATATTGTCGGTCAATATTTGAAAACAAATGAAAGTATGGGGTATGTTATTACGGATATTGATAATTTGCATAATCTCGATTTAGAGAAAAAGCTAAAAGAGATTCCGAACACAATTAGATACAGAATCTTGTATTAAAATTTTCCATTCCGATTGCTAGAATTTTAGATGTGAGTTAGTCCACTTCCATTTATTTAAAAGATCTTAAGTCGATTTGAGAAATAAATGTAAGATCTATCTTGTATTTATAATGGAACGCCAAAACAGGTTATTAGGATAATAAAAAATAAAGTTGTAATATTGAATCCGTAAAGTATATTTGCCATTAAACTATAAAAACTATGAAAACAATTACCTTATTTTTATCGGGATTTTTTCTTTCTGCAGGGGTTTTTTCTCAAGCCATCTCGCCAGTAGATCAGACTATTCCGACTGTAATTACTTGTACAGATTTCCATATTACAAAACCTTTAACAGAATTAGCCAAAGAACACCCTTTTAAGTTCAAAAAAGATAAAGACAAAGAAGAGGGTGATGATAGAAGTCTTCGCCCAGCTCAAACTTTTGTTTATTCCCCTGCAGATGGGCCTCAATATGGGGAAGATCCTGCGGTAAGACAAACTGAAATGGGCACTCGAACGTTAGCGAATAAAGCACCTATAAAAAACTGGCAAGGACAAACGTCTCCCTACAGACCTTCCGATCCAACTGGAGCTGCAGGGCCAAATCATTACGTGCAATGTATTAATTCTTCACCGGTTAAAGTTTTTAATAAATCTACGGGAGCAAATATGTTAACCGTTGATTTAGGAACACTTTGGACTCCAGACGTATCAAGTGAAGGTGATCCTATCGTTATGTATGATCGCTATGCAGACAGATGGTTTATAGCGCAATTTGGTTCTCCAGCAAAAGTGTTCATTGCGATTTCTACAACGAATGATCCAACAGGATCATATTATACCTACACTTTTACATCTTCTCAATTTCCAGATTATCTTAAATTTTCAATCTGGGCTGATGGGTATTACATGACTTCAAATCAAGGTGGTAGAATGTATTGCTTCGAAAGAGACCAAATGTTACTTGGAAATCTATCTTCAAGAGCAGTAACAGCTACTTTTACAACAGGCGCAACAAGTGGTTTTTATTGCCCTTTACCTGCTGATGCAGATGGTGGTTTGCCGACAGTTGGAACGCCATGTCCTTTCTTTGCTTACTCTGAAAATGCGTGGGGAGGTGGAGCTATCGATGGGGTGAAAATTTGGAATATGGCCGTTACTTGGGGAGCAACTCCTACTGCTGTAATTACGGCACAATCAACAATTGTTACTTCCGCTTTTGACGCTTCATACGATTCTGGATGGAATGACGTTTCTCAACAAGGAACCACTGGTAAACTAGATGGTATTGGAGGTGTTGCAACGTATAGGGCTCAGTATAGAAAGTGGACAGGTTATAATACTGTTCTTTTAAATTGGGGTGTAAAAATCAGTAGTACTCAAAGAAGTATTCGTTGGGTAGAACTAAGACAAACAGGCGGTACATGGGCTTTATATCAAGAAGGAACCTATACGCCAGATTCTCATACGCGTTGGATTGGCTCCATTGCAATGGATGATAACGGAAGTATTGGTATGGCATACAATAAATCGAGCAGTACAATGTATCCAAGTATTGGCTATACTGGAAGGTTAGCAACTGATCCTCTTGGTCAAATGACGTTTGCTGAAACAATGGCGATCACAGGAACTGGTTCAGAAACATCTGCTAATAGATATGGTGATTATTCTCACTTATCTTTAGATCCTGATGGATTGACATTTTGGCATACTGCTGAATACACAACTCCTTCTGCAACAACAACAAGAGTGTATTCATTTCAATTAGCGACCACAACAAACGCAGTAGTTGCAGTTGCATCGAATGATGCAGACAATGTAATTTGTGCTGGGCAAAGTGTAACATTTACAGCTACACCAACAAATGGAGGAACGGCTCCTACGTACGATTGGCGTGTTAATGGAGTAAGTACTGGTGTTACTACAGTAACATATACTACTACTACTTTAGCTGCAGGTTCTGTTGTAACATGTGTGATGACATCAAATTTACCTGGGGTTGTTGGAAGTCCATATACTTCAGCAGCAATTACCATCACATATAGTTCAGCTCCTACTATTTCTATTGCAGCTGCGAGTACTACAATTTGTGCAGGTACAACGGGTACACTGACTGCTACCATTACAAGTGGTGGAACTTCTCCCACCTATCAATGGAAGGTAAATGGTGTAAATGTTGGAACAAGTTCACCAACCTACTCAAGTTCCGCATTTGTTACTGGAGATGTTGTTACGTGTGTTTATACATCGACATGTGTTACCTCGTCAACAATCACCTCTTCATCGGTTACTATGACCGTAGTCGCTCTTCCTGCAACGCCAACAATTACTCATTCTGGAACTCTATTTACATCTAGTTCAGCAACAGGAAATCAATGGTACTTGAATGGCTTAGCAATAATCGGAGCTACGGGACAGACCTATACTGCAACAGCAAATGGTAATTACACAGTTGTCGTTTCTTCTGGAGCATGTCATTCTGCAACTTCTGCGATTTCTACGATGACTGGCTTAGGTATTAATGAAGTTACAAATGTTGGTACTCATTTTTATATCTATCCAAATCCAAGCAATGGATATTTTAATTTAGTTTTCACGTCAACAGACTTAATGGAATATACAGTGAGATTAAGAAATGAATTAGGGCAAATTGTCTTTGAAGAAAAATTAGAAAAATTCGACGGAACATATACTAAATCATTTGACGTTACGACATACGGAAAAGGTCAATATTTCCTAACAATGACCAATGCGAAAAATGAGAAATATGAAAAAGTAATTGTTTTCTAAACATTTAAAAAAAAAGTTATTAAAACTTTTAGCCCCCATAGATTCAACTACGGGGGCTTTTATTTTATAAAAAATCTCGTAGAAGTCTCTATTAATACCTTCTACTCATTACATTTTAACAATCGTAATAATATTTACTGGACAATTAGTTTTTGCCAAAACAATATCTTCTAGTTCATGATCATCCACTATAATCGTATGAAACCCCCTTTTTTCTGTTGCTCCAACTAGCGTGCATTTCCCATCTTTTCGCGAGATTCTCCAACGATAATCAGCCGCTTCAACGCAGGCATTACAACCGATACATTTTACACGATGTTGAATTATTCGAATCATTTTACGGGTTCGATTAATTTATATAATTTATCGGATGGGCGCATTTTAATCCCCAACGGGAAAGAAAAAGTATCTCCTTTTTTCACTCCCTCCGTTGGAATATTATCCAACCTCATTTCTGAAACAATCGTTTCAATATAACCCGTTGTTGGACCAGTAATCATGACCTCATCTCCAACAGTAAGAGAATGACTATCTAAAATAAATTCCCCAACTTGTGCCTTTTCAAAATACTTCACACCACGACCAATGTATACTTTTTGTTTAGTAGCTTTCGAGCCATATTCATCGGACCATTCTCCCATCTTTTTCCCTAAATAATAACCGTCCCAAAATCCTCTATTAAAAACGGTTGATAATCGTCTTTTCCAGTCTTCTTTTTTTTCTGCTGTAAATGTCCCCGTCAAATAGGCATCAATTGCTTCATTATAGCAAGTAGTAACCACGTGCACATAATCAGCCGATCTTCCTCTTCCTTCTAGTTTTAAAACGGTTACCCCAGCGTCAATGATTTTATCAATAAATTCAATCGTACATAAATCTTTCGCAGACATAATGTATTCATTGTCAATTTCAAATTCAATCCCTTCCTCTTTATCCGTCACAATATAATTTCTTCGGCAATTTTGGATACAAGCTCCACGATTGGCAGAGGCAAAATGCGTGTGTAAACTCAAGTAACATTTACCAGAAACAGCCATACACAAAGCACCATGAGCAAAGATTTCAATTTCAATTAATTTACCAGCTGGTCCGGTAATACCTCTTCGTTTAATCTCTCGACTAATCTCGGCTACTTGCTTTAAACTTAACTCCCTCGCTAAAACAACAACATCTGCGAAATTTGCATAAAACTCAATTGTATCAATATTGGAAATATTGGCTTGCGTGGAAATATGAATTTCTACACCTACTTTCTTTGCATAATTCATCACCGCATGATCCGCAGCAATAACAGCTGTTATACCACTTTCTTTTGCCGCATCAACAATTGTTTTCATCAACGAAATATCGTGATCATACAATACCGTGTTGATCGTTAAATAGGTTTTTACATTATTTTGCTGACCAATTTCTGCAATCTTCTTTAAATCTTCAATTGTAAAATTATTGGAAGACCTCGAACGCATATTTAATTGTTCAACCCCAAAATAGACCGAATTACAGCCTGCATGTATAGCAGCCATAAGAGATTCATACGACCCAGCGGGGGACATTAATTCAACAGATCGTGATTTACTCATGCTAAAAAATAGTAACTTTCAAAGTTGTTTTTAAAAATAAGACGCAAATTTATTGATTCTAGAATTTAAAAAAAATGACAGATATCATGTAAGCGAAATTCATAGAAAGAGGAGCATTTAGTTGACTATTTTCCAAATTGATTTTGCATTGAAAAGAAAATTATCTCATAAAATTCTTACCTTTAGCATATAATATCTTAACTGATGACACAATTTTTAAATACTAATTGTCAATCGTGTACTGAAAATTCAAAAAGTATTTTTTGTGCATTAAAAACGGATGAGATAGAATTTATAAATTCAAGAAAAAACGGGAAGGTTTTTGAAAAGGGGGAACTTATTTTTCATGAAGAAGCAGCTTCAAAAGGTGTTTTCTGTATTCAAAAAGGGAAAGTGAAAGTAAGTCAATTGGGGATAGATGGAAAAGATCAAATATTGCATTTAGCGAAAGATGGTGATGTAATGGGCTATCGAGCAACCTTAAGCGGAGATACCTATTCTTGTTCAGCTGTCGCACTCGAAAAGTCACACATTTGTTTTATTCCAAAAGAAGTATTTTTAGTATTAGTAGAATCAAATCCAAAATTGGCTTTAAAATTTATTTATCTTTTGTCGGAGGAATTAAAAAAAATTGAAACGAACCTCACAAAAATAACCCAAAGGCCTGTGAAGGAGAGAATTGCTCAAAGCCTGCTCTTATTAAAAAATAAATACGGGCTTGAAACAGATTTATCCACCATCAATATTATTATTAAACGAGAAGAGATTGCCAATCTTGCTGGAACAACAAGAGAAACAGCTACTCGAATTTTATATCATTTTCAAGACGATAAAATAATCGAATTGAAAGGAAAAAAAATAAAGATTTTAAATCTATCTCGCTTAATTAATGAATCAAATATCCTCGATTAAGTTTATCTACCTCTTCCTTTAAGCTGCTCCTGCCAGGTAAAATCGGCGTACTATTTTATCGAAAATTATTTTATTTTCAGTTTGTGATACACGTCACATTATTTCGATTTAGAGTGTCATACATTTGCTCTAGTTATTGAAAACACTGTTTATCAATAATCTAAAAATTAATTTTCATAAATACTAAATTTAGACAGTATGCCAGTTTATCAACATCAAGGTAAAATTCCACACAAACGACACATTGTGTTTCGCAAACCAAACGGAGAACTTTACCATGAAGAATTGTTTGGAACAGAAGGTTTTGCAGGCGTTTCTTCTTTATTATATCATTTATATCCTCCTACTATGGTGGATGAAATTCAAGCTCCCTACTCCGTAAAACCGGAAGTTGCTTTGGATGATAATATTAAAGCATTGAGTTTTTTAAGTTTTGATGCTACGCCGGCTAGCGATTATATTGAAAGCAGAAAAGTACTGTTTTTAAATGCTGATTTAGCTGTTTCCATTGCTGCACCAACTTCTTCAATGAATGATTATTTCTTCAAAAATTCGGATGCAGATGAGTTAATTTTCGTTCACAAAGGATCAGGACTTTTAAAAACAGCGTATGGTTCAGTTGAGTTCGAATATGGAGATTACTTAGTAATTCCAAGAGGTACAACGTATCAATTTCAGTTCGAAACGGAAGAAAATAAACTCTTAATCACAGAATCGTATAGTCCGATCAAAACCCCAAAAAGATATACGAACGACAAAGGACAGTTTTTAGAGAATTCTCCTTTTTGTGAACGTGATTTCAAATTCCCAACAAATTTAGAAACACATGATGAATTTGGAAATTTTGAAATAAAAATAAAAAAGAAAGATGTCATTTATTCCACCCTATATCAATCGCATCCATTTGATTTAATCGGTTGGGATGGATACAATTATCCGTATGCATTTTCAATATTCAATTTTGAGCCAATTACAGGAAGAATTCATATGCCGCCGCCAATTCACCAAACATTCGAAGGAGCTGGTTTCGTAATCTGCTCCTTTGTTCCTCGCTTGTATGATTATCATCCTGAAGCTATTCCTGCGCCATATCACCACAGTAACATTGATTCTGATGAACTTTTATATTATGTGGATGGTGATTTCATGAGTCGTAACAACATCAAGCAAGGTCAAATTACTTTACATCCTGCAGGCGTGCCTCATGGACCTCATCCTGGAGCTATCGAAAGAAGTATTGGAAAAAAAGAAACCAACGAACTAGCAGTTATGATCGATCCGTTTTCTCCTGTTAAAATTACAAAAGCAGCGATGAATATTGAGGTAAAAGACTATTACAAATCTTGGAGAAACGCGGAGAATGTAGAAATGAATTAACCCTTTTTTTAAACTATTAAACTTGAAAAAATGACGACTAAAGATTTAACAAACGTAGCAAATTTTAATTACGGAATTGAAAAAATATTTGAAGAAGCGGGAGATTTTTTACCTCTTTTAGGAACAGATTATGTTGAATTATATGTAGGTAACGCAAAACAATCAGCTCATTACTATAAAACCGCCTTTGGTTTTCAAGAGATTGCCTATTCTGGCTTAGAAACAGGGGATCGTGAAAAAACATCTTACGTTCTAAAACAAGATAAAATTCGATTGGTTTTAACTACTCCTTTCGATCCGAACAGTGAAATTTCTCACCATATTCGTCAACATGGTGACGGAGTAAAAGTGATCGCTTTATGGGTGGATGACGCGAGAAATGCCTTTGAAGAAACCACAAAAAGAGGAGCAAAACCATATCTTGAACCGACCGTTTTAACAGATGAATTTGGTGAAATAGTAAAATCAGGAATACATACCTACGGAGATACTGTTCATGTTTTTGTTGAGCGGAAAAATTATAAAGGCGTTTTCATGCCTGGTTTCATTCCTTCTACAAATGATTATAAACCTACAACAACAGGTTTAAAATACATCGATCATATGGTAGGTAATGTGGAACTAGGAGAAATGAACGAGGTAGCGAAATTCTATGCTGATGTGATGGGATTTGCTAATTTAATAACCTTCGATGATAAGGATATTTCAACTCAATTTACCGCTCTTATGAGCAAAGTAATGACGAACGGGAATGGGCGTATTAAATTCCCTATTAACGAGCCAGCTCATGGTTTGAAAAAATCTCAAATTGAAGAGTATATTGATTTCTATAAAGGTTCTGGCTGTCAGCATATTGCGGTTGCTACTGATGACATTGTCTTTACAATATCAGAAATGAGAAAAAGAGGAGTCGAATTTTTACATGTTCCTGGGACGTATTATGACAATGTTCAAGCGCGAGTGGGTGACATTAGTGAAGATTTATCGATTCTCAAAAGTTTAGGAATTATGGTTGATAGAGATGAAGATGGGTATTTACTTCAAATCTTTACAAAACCAGTAGAAGATAGACCAACACTTTTCTTCGAAATTATTCAAAGAAAAGGAGCAAAATCATTTGGAAAAGGTAATTTTCAAGCTCTTTTTGAATCGATAGAAGCAGAACAAGAAAGAAGGGGGACTTTATAATTCGCTCATCATGAAGTAAAAGAAGCTTTGAAAGTATTTTCGAAGCTTTTTTTTTGTAAATTTGTAAAACATGAGGGCTATAAGATTCACAAATGAAGAAAAGAGTCAAGAGACTTTTGCTTCGGCATTGAAAAAAAATGTCAATAATTATTTCAAGGAAAAAAATATCGCAACAACAGCTAATTTCGCAATGAAATTAAAAACAGTTGTAATGGTTTCCTTGTATATTATACCTTTTATTTTACTCTTAACGACTGATACTACTGTATGGTTAGCGCTTCTTTATGCGGTGATAATGGGTGTTGGAGTTGCTGGAGTCGGAATGGGAGTAATGCACGATGCTGTCCATGGATCATATTCCAAAAAAACATGGGTTAATAATTTGCTAGGTGGAAGTTTGTATTTGTTGGGGAGTAATGTTCTTAATTGGAAAATTCAACACAATGTGCTGCATCATACCTACACAAATATTAGTGAATATGACGAAGATATTGACTCAAAAGGGCCTCTTCGTTTAGCGGAGCAAGGCCCATTAAAGGCGATTCATAAATATCAATACATTCATGCCTTTTTCTTTTATGGTTTGATGACCTTATTGAAAACGTACAATGATTTTCCTCAATTGGCAAAATACAATCGACTTGGACTAACAAAAGGTCAAAATCTAAATCCGAAAGTAGAATTTGCCAAAATGATATTTAGAAAAGTCCTTTATGGCGTGTTAATCATCGGCTTGCCTATCTATTTTACGGAATACTATTGGTGGCAAGTGTTGATAGGCTTTTTTATTATGCATTGGGTCGCTGGTTTTATTTTAGCCCTTATTTTTCAAATGGCGCATGTTGTTGAAGGGGCAGATCAACCGATGTTAACATCTGAGGGAAATATCGACAATGAATTTGCAGTTCATCAATTATTAACAACATCTGATTTCGCAAGAAATAATCGTTTCATCACATGGTTTGTGGGTGGGTTGAATTTTCAAATAGAACATCATTTATTTCCTAGCATCTGTCATATTCACTATAAAAATCTTTCATACATAGTGGAAAAAACGGCGAAGGATTTCAATTTACCTTACAACCTTAAACCCACTTTTGGTGACGCTTTACGTTCTCATATAAAACGATTAAAAGAACTTGGAAGAGCATAATTGAAATAATACCTAATGAAAAAAATACGCGTTACAAAAGTCTTTACATTTGACATGGCACATGCCTTATTTGGATACGATGGGCCTTGTAAAAATATCCACGGTCATACCTATAGGTTAAGTGTTACGTTAATAGGAGAACAAATACAAGAAGAAAATAATCCGAAAGAAGGAATGGTCATTGATTTTACAGATTTTAAAAGGATTGTAAAAGAAAATGTCATTGATATTTTTGACCATACACTGGTATTAAAAGATGACACGCCTCACTCAAAAATTAAAGGCTTAAGCGATAATTTTGAAAGAATAATTTATTCCCCTTATCAACCATCTTGTGAAAACTTATTGTTGGATATGCTTGACCGTATCCAAAATCACTTGCCTGGTAACGTTGAAATTAAAAATGTACGATTAGAAGAAACACCAACTTCATACGCTGAATGGTTTAAAGAAGATAATATATAATCTTTACATAATTAAAGCAGGTTTTTTCTTTTCCTTTACTGTCCCTTTGAAAATCATTAATTTCAAATATTTTTCGTCTTTCAAATAGATATCAGGATGAAAGATCAATCTGTTTTCTTGGAAAGTTACTGTTTTGTATTCTACAAAAATAGGAACTGGGTCTCTTAAATTTATTTTATAATTGTCAAATAGTTGAAATAAACGATCCATCTCCACAGAGGTTATCTCATTTCTTTTAAAGTGGATAGAATCGTTGTCTAAAATTATTTTAGCTATGTCAACGGGGTTTTGGAGGCGTATACATCCGTGAGAAAAGGCCCTAATATCATTATTGAAAAGAGCTTTGTTTGGTGTGTCATGAAGGTAAACGCCATATGTATTATAAAATTCAAATTTTAAGATTCCTAAGCTATTGTCAGGTCCAAATTCTTGCCGTAATTTGTATGGAAATGTTCCCTTTTTTATCCTCGCCCAATTTACTGATCGTGGATTAATTTCAACATTTTTACGAAAAACTTGGAAATGATTTTTGGCCAAATAATTCACATTTCGTTTTACTAGAGGTAAGATTTCTTTGCTCGCAATAGATTGTGGAACATACCAATAAGGGTAAATAACCAGTTGATTAATTTGTGCGGTCAATTCTGGAGTTCGTGTTTCTGTTTTGCCTACGATTATTCGATTTTCACTTCGTAACGTGTTATTCGTATAAAGCCGCAGTGTATATTCAGGAATATTAATTTTAATATGTTTTCTAGGATATTCATTTTTCCACCGCCATTTTTCCATGGTTAAAGCGGTTCGCATTAATTTGTGATACGTACTTTCATTTAGTGCTGTGGCTGTATATTTATTTATTTTACCATCGGATATTAAACCATTTTGGCTTTGAAAATATTTTAATGCTGCAATATACTCCAACTTACTTGATTCTAAATTGTTTAAATAACCTTTCGAATAGAGTGCTTCACGAGCTTGGTGATTAGACAATGAATCTATCTGATAATTTTTGATTAAAAAAGTATTTGTGTCAATAGGGTACTGTGCGCAATAATCAATTAATCCAATGGCTAGTTGTTGATAATTACTATCTGCAGGACCAAATTGAACGATTTGTCTTTCATAGGAAGAAGTTGTATTTTCTTTAAAATGCGTAATTTCTTCTAATCGTTTTAATGAAACAGGCTGTAACGGTTTTAATGCTAAAATATCTTTTTCAAGAAACCCATTTTGTAAATCATTTCCCAAATAAGCTAGTGTGGCAGTTATCAGTATTTCGTCTTGAAGAAAATTTGTTTTATACCATTTTATATCAGAATAGCGAGCAATTGGGATTCCAAATTGGACAGTATTGGATAATATTATTTTCAACTTTTTCCCTTCTTCAGTCAAAGTAGAGTCATTGATCCACTTGGGGTTAAAACCATTTGCTTCATAAAAATTGTAAATTAGTTCGGTTGTAGAAGTATCTATTCCAAGATCTACTAAGAGGCTTTCATCTACTGATTGTTTAATTTTTTCTTGGATCGAAATTTTTAATTCGTCCAATGCAGTTACCTTTCCCATAACTGTATTACACGAAGTTACTAGGTAAAATACTGAACAAAAGAATATATACTTGATCATTAGATCGCTGCTATTAATTACAACATCCCTTCACTTGAAAAGAATGATTCCTTTTGTAAATGTACGAAGGTCAAAAATCAATAAAATGAAATGAATTACTCATCATTATGATTTTTGTAAGGTTTGCTATTTGTTGCAATACTTGCTAAATAGTAAATCAATGAAGCAGCGCTAACATATAATTACAGTTGCACTATTTTTCTGCAGCTAAAGGTGGTAAAGCAAGCGTAAGAAATGGGATTTAATATTAATTTTACTTTTTATCGTAGACGACCTCAAAAACCATCACTGTATTTCCAGAACCAGGCACCTCATCTTTTCCTTGCGAAGTAGTTATTAATTGTTTGCTATCTGGTGATAATGCCATGCCCACAGGAAAAGGAGCAGCATCAACTTCAGCAATTTTTTCCATTGTTAAAGCGTCAATTATTGCTATTTTACAAGCATTGTTTACACAGGCAAATACATATTTTCCATCTTCCGTGATGTCTATTGTACGAGCGCCTGGACCAACTTTTACCGTTTCCCATTTGGTATACACTAACTGATTTTGTTCGTTGAAATTTTGAGCAAAAATATCGTCTAACTTCGCTTTTTGAACGATCCCAAATTTGTTTGAGCTCAAAACCAAATATCCTTGATTGATAACCAAGTGACGTAAATTTAAATAGGAACCGGTGATTGTTCCCACGTATTTTTTTGTTTTAACATCAATTACTGCGATTCCGTTTCCTCCCATTTTTGCAATTAATATTTTTTCATTGTCCGGCGTAAAAACAGTTCCTCGTAAACAATTTCCACAATCTGCATCTCGATCTGAGCTAGCTCCGAAGTTCATGCTCAAACGGTTATCTACAACAATGTGAGAAATATAATTAAAATCCATTGGATTATTGCTTGAGATATCGATTAGCCCCACTGTATTATCTCCCCAATGCGTTACTGCCATATATTTATTATCGCCAGAACAGGCAATCATTTTTGGTAAGGGTCCCGAAGGCATTACACGAACAATTTCATCTTTTTCTGTATCAATAATTGCAACCGCAGATGGAGACTCAGCTTTTGGATCCCAATCACGTCGATAATAGGTAACCCAAATGTATTTTCCATCGTGAGAAAGACAACTTTCAACGGGTTTTCCTAGGAAATAGTTATATTCAGATTTAGTTTGTTTGAACTTATAATCGTAAATAGAATTTTCATTGTTTTTAAACAAGGCATTATTGCTAGCATTGAATTCATGTCTAATTTCCTTTAGCTTTTTCAAAGATTTAGAATCGAAAACAATGGTTGTATAACCTTCCAATGAATTAATATAGAATTTACTCCCATCCTTTGAATACGTAATTGATTTTGGTGAATTAATTGCTGGTTCATAGACAGAAAGCGGATCTTTTGGTGACATCACTTTACTTTGAATAATTTTCACCAGTTTCAATTCTTTAAACGTTCCTCCTTCAACGATTTTGATGGTTTTAATTGAATCTTCAACAGGAACCTTGCTACTGCTTGATTTTGAATTTATTGCAGTTTCGTTAGAGCACGATGCCAATAAAAGTAAAGATGAACCTATGGTGATTGCAAACATATTTTTTTGTGTTAAATTTTTTCCATTCTTGATTACTTGGTGCGACAACAAACCAAGGTCATTTTTGATATTTTTAAGCATGTTGGTTGTGGTTTTTATGGATTGTGTGTGTATTACTCATGCTCTTTCAATCTTTTTTTAAGAACTGTTAAAAGTAAGTTTAATTTTTAGATATTCAAAAAATCGCAGAAAGTTTTCGAAGAGCTAGAAATAGTTCCTTTGTTAGCAAAAATTCTGTGTGCCTGAAGTGAATGCTTGCCTTTTAACCTAAAACTTCGTTTATTCGAGTAAATATAGATGAATTTACCGAATAAAAGCCTGCATATTTAGTGAAAAATAAATAGGAGAAAATAGGAGAATATCCTTTTTTCATACAATTAATCAAGTAAAATATTTTTGTAAGTATAAACTTTGAACTACGTAAAAAAGGAGGTGATTTTGATTACTCATTGTAGACTCTATGATTTCACAAAAAAGAAAATTTGACAGAAGAAGTAACGTTTTAAAAATATAAACCAACCCAAAATCACCAAGAAAAGCAGACATCTAAGATACTCATTTTAGATGTCTAATTTTTTCGGAAAATGAAAGATTTTATTATGATGTAGGATTTAGAGTTGAAATGATTAAAAAAGAGATGAGTTATTTACTTAAAAGAATAAGAGAGGCTTTGGGAAGTTCAAAAAGTAAAGCCAAAAGGTCAAGATGAGGTTAAATAATATATATTTGTACTTGATTTTTTGTTTAGATCTACATTTTAAAAGTGACTTGAATTCATTCTACTGCAATTCATTCGCTTTATTTTTGAAAAATAGTAAAGAATTATTTAGAGTTATTCCTATAAACCTAAAAAAGTTAATATGCGATTATTTTTAGTAAGTTTCTTATTGATTCACTTTTTTAGTACTTCGCAAAAGGAATACGTTTCAAAAGTAGAATTTCCATTCATATTTTTCAACTATCAAAATAATAGATACACAGTAATTGATGATTCTGTGGGTTGCCAAGAATACAATCAAAAGTTGAACAAGTGGGAATTTAGAAAATTGCAATTCAACCTCACAGAATCATTTAAAGATTTTATGAAAGGTTATGAAATCCTTCATGAAAAAGGTTCGAAAATTTTCTTTGTAGATAAGGGTTGTGGACAAGTGTATATTTTAGAAAACGATACTATCAAAAGAGATGATCGCTCTAGTCACCATAAAAATCAATATGGAGGAACATTTTTTTTATACAAAGGAGAACCACATATTTTTGGAGGATATGGACTTTTCGCATTTAAGAATTTGATTACCCGTTATGATGTTATCGATCGAGAATGGTATCATTATGAAATTGATGGTTTGCAACCAAAACCAATGTATATGGCCCTTGGAAAAGTAGAAAAGGATGTTTTTTATATGATTTCTGGAAATTCACAAACGGACAAGAATGAACAAAAAGAAATTTGGAGTTTTCATTTTGGGTCTAAAAAATGGAAAAATCATGGCTTATTTGCGGGATTTTTTCCTGATTTTTCTTCTGATCTTTCCTCGTTGTCAAGTCAAGAATATCTCCTTTATCATAATTCTATCTATCAATTTCTTTTTACAGATGATAAATATGTTATTTATGATTCACGACTAGATAATAAAATCAAAGAAATAATACCTCATAATTCTACACTGCTGATTCATACCATAAATTGCACTAACAGAAAGGCAGAAGTTATAATAACAGAGAAAGCAAAAATTTTCGAGAAAATTTTATTTACAGGACCTCTTATTAAGCCAATCAAGTCAGGAAATTATGGGTTTATAGCATTAATTATAGGAGGATTATTTTGTGTCAGCACCCTCTTATTTGTACGAATCAAAAAACACAGAAAAAGAAAGTTTGTGCATCATCCAACATCTATTTTGGAAGGGAGAGAGAAGGAAATTTTATCTTTTTTTAGTAGTAGGAATGAACAAGGCGTTGAAATATCTGAAATAAATGATTTTGTAAATTGGGATCATCCAACAATTGATACAGTTAAAAAAAGACGTGAAAATTTATTAAAAGATTTTAAAACGAAAATTTCGAATGAAACTTTAGTGCCTTTTGATGAAGTTTTTGATGAAGTAAAGCATTCAGAAGATAAGAGAATTAAGTTACTGATTTTAAACCCTAAAGTAACTCTTTTTTACGAAAAGTTCAATCAGTGAAAATAGGAGAATATCCTTCTCTCTCCAAAAATAATCCAGGTATTTGTTTCATAAAGATACTTTTGAAGAAGTAAATTCTGGTTTGTTAAAATCAAGTAAATTTTACTAAGCTACTTTCGATAATAATAATCTTATGAAAAATGTGTATTTAGTAAAGAATAATAACTATATTCACCATGAATTTGAACATGTGAGTTCAACAATTTGACCTACTTTATGACCTACTTCTTTACTTTGGAAACAAAAAAACAGTTCTTTTTACTTACACTATTTCTTTTCCTTTATACCGTTTCAAATGCACAATGTAATCCTACCATAAGTCCGGTAAGTACTTCCATATGTGCAGGTAATTCAGTCATTCTAACTGCTTCTGGGGCCAGCTCCTATTCATGGTCACCTTCTACTAACCTCAGTTCTACTTCAGGAGCATCAGTAACAGCTAATCCTACGGTGACAACCATATATACGGTTACAGGAACTTGCGGTGATTCAACTGGAACTAAAACAATTACAGTAACCGTAAATCCTTTACCTGCAGTACCTGTTATTACAATTACCAATGATAATGAATGTGCAGGATCAACTGTTGGTTTTTCGACTCCTAGTGGATCAGGAGTTACATTTTCTTGGAATTTTGGTGATGGTTCTGCGCTAGTAACTGGATCAAATGTTTCTCATATATATAATCCCGCATTTGGAAATGGAACCCAATCTTATACAGTTACTGTAACTGCAACCAATAGTTTTGGTTGTGTTCGCTCTACTAATCAGACTGTCACTGTAAAGAAAAAACCAGTAGCTTCTATTTATGATGAAAATAGTGCCATTCAGTTTACGAACTGTGGTAGCTCTAACTTTGAATTAACAATCGGTAATAATTCAACAACATCAAATTCAAATTACCAAATAAATTGGGGTGATGGAACTTCTCCTTATTCTTCGACAAGTCTTCCTGCAACTGGTACAATACATAATTATAATACGCAAGGTTATTTTACTTTAACTCTTTCTGTTACTGGAAATAATAGTTGTGTTAGTACCAAAACCTATACTGTCTATAATGGAACTAATCCAGCTGTAGGTTTAGGTAATCCTGGCACGACAGTTGAGCTATGTTTACCATTTTCACTTTCATTTCCCATTACAGGAGCAAGCGCTAATCCTCCAGGAACTACTTACACAATTTCAATTAATGACGGATCTGCTGACATAATATTGTCTCACCCTCCTCCAGCAAATTTTACTCATTTTTTTACAACTTCATCTTGTAATTCTTCTCCTGTAGGATTGACGCCAAATACTTTTTTTGTTAAAATTAGAGCTGCAAATCCTTGCGGGTGGTCAGAGTCAATAGTTTCACCTATCACTACCGTTACAAAACCAGAGGCAAATTTTTCAATTTCACCAGATACAATCGCTTGCGTAAATAGTACTGTAACTTTTACAAATACTTCGATTGCAGGTATTGATGTTAATAATAGTGGGACTTGTAATTTAACTACCGCGATTCTTTGGCAAACTTCTCCTAGCACTCCCGTAAATATAGTGTCTGGGACTTTAGGTTACTCATTGAATACTAATAATCCAGCGGGTTGGGGTTCAAATATACTTGGCCTTTCATTTTCTGAACCTGGCTTGTACGATGTTTCATTGTTTGTTAAAGGGCCTATTAATAATTGTGGACGAGATACGATTCAAAAAACAGTTTGCATTCAAGCCCCTCCGGTTCCTTCATTCACAACTTCCGCAATTGTTGGATGTAATCCACTTGTTGTTAATTTTACTAACACATCAACAGGATTGCCTACTTGTGGAAGTATTTCTAGACATTGGACAGTAACTAAAACGGGTTCAACATGCATTGCTGATTCAACGACAGATTATCGGTATATTTCAGGTACAAACTCTAGTTCATTAGACCCTATTATTCGATTTAATAATCAAGGGACATATACTGTTACATTGTCGCTTACGAATGTCTGTGGAACATTTACAACAACACCTACAACCATTAAAGTAAAGCGAAAACCAGAAGTATCTATTTTAGTCCCTGTAAATGTTTGTTCTGGTCAAACTATTTTTCCAACAGCAATATTGAAGAATTGTGCTGATAATGCGTTAACATATTTGTGGACATTTAACGGAGGAACACCTTCAAGCTCAACATTAGCGACTCCGCCTGCCATCTCTTTTTCAACTACTGGATCTCACACTGTTTCTCTTGCTGTCACAAATGAATGTGGTACTACTACAGTAAGTTCGGCTGTAAATATATTACCTATTCCTATTGCAAATGCTGGTATTGATCAACCGATTTGCACAGGCGGAAGTATAAGTATTGGAACTGCTTCAACTGCTGGTTTAACTTATTTGTGGTCACCAACCACAGGATTGAGTTCGTCTATTATTTCAAATCCAACAGTTACTTTAACAAACACTGGAACTACAGCGATCCAAAATACCTATACAGTAACCGTTACCAACATTTCAAATTGTTCAGTTACAGATGCGGTCACAATTACAACAAACCCATTACCAGTAATATCATGTAATTCTCCAACAATATGTCGTGGTGCAACAGCGTCCTTGACAGCCATTGGCGCAAATACCTATTCATGGAATCCAACTTCTTCAACAAGTAATCCATTATTGGTTTCCCCTACCGCTACTACCAATTACACCGTCACTGGAACTTCCGCTTTAACTGGATGCAGCAATACTGCTGTTGGCACAGTTACAGTAAATCCTTTACCAGTTGTGAATGCAGGTCCAAGTATTCAGTTGTGTAATCAACCCATATCAAATATATTGAGCGGTTATAGTCCTGCAGGGGGGACGTGGACAGGAACCAATGTTACTTCTGCTGGCGTATTTACACCTTCAGGATCAGGTTCTTTCATTTTAACATATTCTTATACAATTCTAGCTACAGGTTGTGTGAATTCTGATACAATGATTGTAAAAGTTGTTGACCCTCAGATTGCAAATGCAGGAACAGGTTTTTCTAAATGTATAAATAGTTCCCCCGTTACTTTAAGTGGATTTTCTCCGTTAGCAGGTATCTGGTCGGGTACGAATGTTACCTCTGCAGGAGTTTTTACCCCTTCTACCGTTGGTATTTCCATTCTAACATATACATATGGTTCAGGAACATGTATAACTAGCGATACTATTCATATTCAAGTAAATGCATTGCCTATAATCACCGTTAATTCTCCAACAATATGTCGTGGTGCAACAGCGTCCTTGCCAGCTAGTGGAGGAGATACCTATTCATGGAATGCAGGTTCTTCAACAAGTAATCCATTATTGGTTTCTCCAACCGCCTCTACCAATTACACCGTTACTGGAACGTCAACTCTAACCGGATGCAGCAATACTGCAGTTGGCACAGTTACAGTAAATCCTTTGCCAGTTGTAAATGCGGGCCCAAGTATTCTCTTGTGTAATCAACCGATATCAAATACATTAACTGGTTATAGCCCTGTAGGAGGAACGTGGACAGGCACCAATGTCACCTCTGCTGGCGTATTTACACCTTCAGGATCAGGATCTTATATCTTGACATATTCTTATACAATTTCAACTACAGGTTGTGTGAATTCTGATACAATGATTGTAAAAGTTGTTGACCCGCAAATAGCAAATGCAGGAACAGGTTTTTCGAAATGTCTAAATAGTTCCCCCGTTACTTTAAGTGGATTTTCTCCATCATTAGGTACTTGGTCGGGCACGAATGTTACCTCTGCAGGAGTTTTTACCCCTTCTGCCGCTGGTACATCCATACTAACATATACATTTGGTTCAGGAACATGTTTAACTAGTGATACGATTCAAATTCAAGTAAATGCATTACCTATAATTAGCGCTACTTCTCAAACAATTTGTTAT
>CANFRV010000004.1 GCA_947449575.1 Flavobacteriales bacterium | reverse complement strand
CTTTGCTAAATAAATCTTCTGTCTTCATATACTGTGTGTTAAAATTACTAAAAAGTTATTTCCGAAAAAATTTCGACCTCTTTGGAGGGAGGTCAATATTTTCAGAATAACTTTTAGCTACTTACACACTTTATGAGATACTACCTTTATTTAGAAAAAAGTTTGAATAAATCTTGTAAATAATTGAATATGAACAGAGTCTTCAGCAATCTGAGCTCTAGTAAGACCTATTGAATACCAGTTTTTTGCTTCGTCTTCATCTCCAACTGAAGCAGCTGAATGTCCCAATTGAAGATATAAACTTAAATCACTTGAATTATATTCAACTGAATTAATTTCTGTATTTTCTATCGTTCTTATCATGATACAAATTAAACCCAATTATTTAAACTCAGTTTTAACTCAATGTTATGTTTATGTTAACAATTATGAAAAATTGAATTTTTTTATTCTATTTTATTTTGATGTTCATATTTATAACAATAACGGTTACATTTGTATAAAATAAATAAATATGAAGGTCTTCTTTGTCATGTCTCTGCTTTTTTTGATAATTTCAACTAGTTGTTCATCAAAAAAAAAGTCACCAGTGGAGGTGGAATGGACAAAGGAAAAGTCCATGGAATTAAATAAGACAATAGCATTGGAAGAAAAAGTTGCTATTAAATTATTCTTAGCACAACATTCAACCTGGAAAATGATCGAAACAGGATCAGGTTTGCAATATTATATTTACGAGAAAGGAAGTGGTGATATGCCAAAAGTAGGATCTGTAGTAGAAATTGAATATTCAATAAAAATGCTAGATGGAACTCTTTGCTATGAAACGGCAAAGGATGAAGTTATTGTCGTAGTAATCGATCACAGTGACGTTGAAACTGGAGTTCAGGAAGGATTAAAGAAAATGAAAGTGGGTGATAGAGCAAAAATGATTATTCCTAGTCATCTAGCGCATGGATTAACGGGTGATTTAGATAAAATTAAGCCATTAACCCCAATTATTGTTGATATTTATTTAAATGAAATAATAAAATGATCAAAGAAGTACTAATAGTAAGTGTTGTTTTTTTAGCGATTTCTTGTACAACAAAAGTAAAACAAGGGCATGATAATAAATCGGGGGTAAAAGTTAAAAATGCGGTGTCAAATAATTCACCTTTAAAAACGGCCCTAGAATCAGATGATTTAGCGATAAATTCCTCAAAAACGTTTGCGAATGGAGTCGATATTTCTTGGTTAATTCATGGGGATGGTGAGAAAGTGAAAAAAGGAGATGTAATTTTAATTGATTATAAGGTTACTCTAGAAGATGGAAAAATCATAGATGGAAATCATTTAATTAAAAAGGAATCTTTTCCATTTCTTGTCGGATATGAAATGCAAACCAAAGGATGGGATTTTGCTCTAGAACAATTGCAAGTAGGAGATTTTGTTAGAATAAAAATTCCATCAGAATTAGCAAGAGGTTTTAAAGGCATAAAAAAAGAAGGTTCCAAAGAATGGTTTGTTCCACCAAATTCGGTCAATTATTTATCAATACATGTTATTAAGAAGCAGGTTCCAACAAGGGTTGTCGATGGGACTAAAGTGTGGTTATTTGAGGAAAATAAAGAAAATAAAATAAAATTTAGTGAAAAGAATACAATTATTTTTCATTGTATGATTAGTAGCGAAAGTAATCCTATTTATTATAATTCGTATAGCTCTAATTCACCTTATAAATTAATTTTCAGTGATAAAGGAATAATTCCAGGATTAAAAAAAGCGTTAATAAATGCTAAAAAATCAGATAGAATGTATATTTTAGTTCCTGCATCAGAAGCCTATGGTAGTGCAGGGTCTGAAGGTTTTGTGCAACCAAATGAAAGCCTATTTTATAATCTCCTGGTAATGGATGTTGTCAACTAAGAGCTGAATTGAGTATATTTGTGACACTAGAAAATGATGATTTTTTTATTTTTATAGAAAAGGGGAATTAAAAATCAAACCAAAAAAAAATATGATCCGAGCTATATTTCTTCTACTCTTTGTAGGATCTACGGTTTCAATTCAAGGCCAATCTATAATAGATACTGTGTACACTCTTAAAGGTCGTATGATTATTTATGCCAATAAAACATGGGAATTTGTTGAGGTCTCAGAGTTTGATGGGATATTAAATAAATCACTGGATAAATTAATTTCGAAGGACCCAACATTGAATTACAAGCAAAGTTGGGATAATAATGTTTGTTTTACATCGGAAAGAAAAAATGATCTAGGGAAACTGAAAGATACTTTGTGGTTATGTGTAAACGATGATGAAAATAAAGATTTCCATATTCCTTTTAATGGTATTGTTTCTTCTAGATATGGTCTCCGAAAAGGACGTAATCACAATGGAATTGATATTGCATTAAATGTTGGTGATACCGTAAAGGCTGCTTGGTCAGGGAAAGTTCGTTATGCTAAGTTTAATGAAGGAGGATTTGGGAATTTGGTGATTATTAGGCATTACAATGGATTGGAATCATTTTACGCACATTTAAGTAAACATTTGTGTGTTCCTAATCAAGATGTAGTAGCCGGTGAACCTATAGGATTGGGGGGGAATACAGGGCACTCATTTGGTGCTCATTTGCATTTTGAAATTAGATTTTACGATGAGCCAATGAATCCAGAGGCAGTTATTGATTTTGAAAAGATGTTGTGTAAGGATCAGAATTTGTTGATTCACAAAGGCTTGTTTAAATCTAGTACAACGCCAACTAATTATAATGAAAGTGCTATTACCGTAAAAAAAACAACCACCAAAGCTGTTCCAGTTCGCCCAGTTTATAAATATCATAAGGTAAAACCTGGAGACACCCTTACATCTATTGCAACGAAGAACCATACCACCATTTCAAAAATTTGTCAATTAAACGGAATTAAACAGTCATCTTCCATACAAATTGGGAGAAGTTTACGCGTTAAATGATCTCAAAATAAACTTCAGAAATAAGAATATTCGAGAGTAATATAAGTATAAACACTTATATTGCGAAAGTATTCATTCATATGCAAATTTGCAATAAGTATTTTGTAACTTATAACATATAGAAAAGAAGTAGCATATGAAATGTAGATATCGTATAGTAGTCTCAATTGATGGGAGCGGCATTAGAGGTATTATTCCTTTAAGAGTATTATCTAAAATTGAACAAATGGTTTCTGAATTAGATTCATCAATAGATTTAGCCTCTTCAGTTGATCTCTATGCTGGTTCAAGCACAGGTTCAATTATTGGAGGAGCATTAATGATACAAGATTACAATGGTAAAACGATTCATTCTCCTTCCTCTATTCTTGATTTTTTTACAGAAAAAGGGGCACAATTATTTCGGGATAAAACAAATAATGATGTAATTAATTCGAGCGTTCCATTTGATAACTTATTAGAAAGTTTTTGTGGGTCAATTAATTTGGAAAATTTAAAAAAGCATTTCTTATTTGTTTCTTATGATCTTAATTCAGACTCTCAATTTTTGTTTACAGATGTTTTAACTCGCTTTAGACATCTCAGTTTATCAAAAATGATGCAAGCTTGTTCAGCTTTACCAGGCTTCTTTTCGCCTGTGAAACTGGGGAATTCATTATTGATGGATGGGGCAATTGTAGCTAAAAATCCATCAACCTTAGCGTATAATTATGCTCGTCAATTGTACCCAAATGACCCTATAATATTTATCAGTTTGGGAACCGGGAAAAGGAAAGAAAATCAATTTGATATTATTGAAAAGGAAATAATGTTGACAGACGATGATTTGTATTTTTCGGCCAAAAAAGAGAAAAATCTACTTTATTTCAGATTTCAGCCAACAATAATTGAAGCTTCATCTGACTTGGCGGATAGCTCGCAAAAAAATATTTCACGAATTATTTCTGATGTTGACAAATACATAGAGAGCCATATTCCTAAATTTGAACGTCTTTTACGGTTAGTGAAAACAAAAGTGGATGCTAGATATGATTTTTAGAATAATTCTTGTAACTCTTTTTTCAAATATTCAACAGTAATATCTGTTGGGGTATTTCCAATTTCATTTACGATTTCAAATATTTTCCCTGCTAGTTCTGTCGATGTAGCAACTGATTCCATTTGGTTACCTGCTAGATTTATGATTTTAATTGTTTCCTCTTTCGAACTTTTAACCATCTTCCACGCAGGAATCGAAATGAAAATTTGTTGAGCTACATTATGATCAAATTCATCTCTAATTGCTTTCAATAAGTCAGCTTGAAACGCCTTCGCTGGTATTCCAGGTGCATGAAGTCTCATCACTAAACTATTTGGATTAATTCGTTCCATTAACAAAACCGCTCTTTGGTAGGATTCAACTCGACTTGGAAGAAAGAAATTTTGTCTTTCTTTTTTTAACTCAATTTGCAGATATCTCACTTCTTTTTCACCTTGTTTTTTTAGAAATAATACAACAGTTAGAAAAATTCCTCCCGCTGGAAGGATAATGAGTACAATATGTAAAAATAAATCCGAATTCATACTTTAAGTTTTTTAATGCAAATATATAATGCAATTTCGGATAAAAGTAACAAAAAGTTGACATTAGAACGCTATCGCTCAAAGAAATTAGAACGCTTTGCTTTTAGATTAGTGTTATGCGTTTTTTTGTCTTTTGTCTGATTGTTTAATGTCTAAAAATCTAATGTCTTTTACTATATTTACGTTTTGAAAATTTAAATTGCATGACTCCAGCATTAATTATTACAATTCTAGTTGTTTATTTTTCACTTTTAATACTGATTTCATACTGGACATCAAAAGGTGCGGATTCGAATACCTTTTTCACTGGTGATAGACAAAGTCCTTGGTACCTAGTTGCTTTTGGAATGATCGGGACTTCATTGTCTGGCGTGACATTTATTTCTGTTCCAGGTGGTGTTATTAATACGGGGATGACTTATTTTCAAGTCGTTTTAGGGTATGTTTTAGGATATGTAGTCATTGCAAAAGTCTTGATGCCTTTATATTATAAAATGAATTTGATTTCTATTTATGAATATCTCGAAGAGCGTTTTGGTAAATATAGCTATAAGTCTGGGGCTTTTATTTTTATTGTTTCGAGGACAATTGGATCTGCACTTCGCCTTTATTTAGCAACGATTGTATTACAAATGTTTCTTTTCGAGGGCTTAGGAGTGCCATATTGGGCAACAGCTATTATCACCGTATTATTGATTTGGGTGTATACTTTTAAAGGAGGAGTTAAAACCATCGTGTATACAGACGCTTTTCAAACCATTTTTTTAATTACGTCTATCATTGTCTGCACCGTAATTATTTGTCAAGACCTTGATGTGTCATTTGTCGAATTATACAATAAAATTACCTTGCAGAATACTGGAGTTGATGGCAAAGGATTTAGTATGACCAAGATTTTTTATTTTGACGATTATAAAAGTACCATGTTTTTTCCGAAATCATTTTTAGGGGGAATGTTTTTAGCCATTGCAATGACAGGATTAGATCAGGATTTAATGCAGAAAAATTTGACTTGCAAGAATATTAAAGAAGCACAAAAAAACATGTATTCATTTACTTTTATTATGGTGTGTGTGAATTTCTTGTTTTTGATTTTAGGCGGTGCTTTGTATGTGTATGTGAATCAAAAAGGAATTATGTCAGAATTACCTTTGAAAGCGGATGGTTTACTGAAAACAGATTATGTTTTTCCATTTTTAACATTTGGGTTCTTTGGCACCATAGCAGGTGTGTTTTTCCTACTAGGAATAACGGCTTCGTCTTATGCTTCTGCAGATAGCGCGCTTGCAGCTTTGACAACTGGGTTTTGCATCGACTTTTTAAATTTCAAAAGAAAAGATGAGAAAACACGACAAAGTCAAAAATTGTTTGTCCATATTGGTTTTTCACTTTTATTTTTAATCATTTGCTTGATTGTTAATGAGATTCAAATTGATGGATTAATTGACATCGTATTGAAAGTTGCAGGCTACACGTATGGACCTTTGCTTGGTTTGTTCTTTTTTGGCATACTAACAAAAAGAAAATTAATTGATTCTTTGGTTCCTTATATTTGTATAATTGCACCAGTTCTAATCTTTATCTTGGATACGTATTCAATTCATTGGTTCAATAAGTACAAGTTTGGAAGTGAGATTATTATAATTAATGGTCTTTTAACATATATAGGACTTTTTATCATTTCCAAACCAACAGAAAAAACGACAGTAATTACTTCATAACAATCTATTAGTCAAATGAATATTCAACTCCATGATAATAATTTGCATCTTCGTTTTGCCCCATTGACACTAACGAGGCCAGTAGGGAATTTAAGAATGGGGATTTTTACGAATGATGAAAGATGGAAATTCTTCTTGTCGGAAGCGATAATCACTTACAAAACGGAGAATTATCTATCAGGGAAATATCCTTCATCTAGTCTGGATGTGATTGAGGTAAATGCTTCAGTAATTCCAAATGAAGATATGATTGCAGCCATTTATCATTTATCAAATGATGAAGTTCTGATGATAGGCGAAAATTGGCTCGCGAGAATTGGTGACGCAACTAAAGTCGTTGAATATAAAGGTGAAATTCCGGTTATAATTTCGGAAAGATGGCACTTATTTCAAAAAAATGGTGAAGTGTTATTAGCAGATTTTAAATTGATTACTGCAGGAAGAACATCACAAGAACTTTCCTCAACCAACTTGGTAATAGGAGATGAAAATTTAATCTTCCTGGAAGAAGGAGCTATTGTAGAAGGAGCAATCTTGAATACCAAAACCGGACCGATATATGTTGCTAAACTTGCCGAAATCATGGAAGGATCGATTGTTCGAGGTCCTTTAGCTATGAATGAGCACAGTGCATTAAAATTAGGGACGAAAATATATGGAGCCGTAACTTTAGGACCCCATTGTAAAGTTGGAGGAGAGGTTAATAATGCCGTTTTTCAAGCCTATTCGAATAAAGGGCATGATGGTTTTGTGGGGAATTCTTTGATTGGTGAATGGTGTAATTTAGGGGCAGATACCAATACGTCCAATTTAAAAAATAACTATGGATTTGTTAGTACATATTCATACGAAACGAATAAGGAAGAGTCAACAGATATTCAATTTATGGGTGTTTGCATGGGAGATCATAGTAAGTGCGGTATTAATACAATGTTTAATACAGCTACAGTTGTAGGTGTTTCTGCTAACATTTTCGGATCAGGATTTCCGGCTAAATTTATTGATTCATTTTCTTGGGGAGGGTCTGATGGAATTCAAACGTTTAAATTTGAGAAAGCAATTGAATACTCCAACAATATGATGCAACGAAGAGATTTACAGTTGACTGAAGATGAAATTCAAATCTTAAAAAAAATAGCGAAGTTTTAAAGCTGCTATTTTTTCATTGAATAGATAAACACATTCAATTCTTGAGATTTTTATTTGATAAACAACTGAAAAGAAAGGAAAATCCCTCGTTTTTTTGCTAAGTTTTTTTTTAAAAATCGAGTGACAAAATAGCAGTTAACCACCCATGGCACGAGAATTGAAAAAGAGTAAAGTCCTTGTCTGATTGTAGTTTTAAGAGCGTCCTTAAAATTAATATGCCAAGTTGACTGACACATTGACGTAAACAAGAAATTCATAGTATGAGCAATATATTTGACAATTCATTATTACAATTATCTGGATCAAGAGAATCTGAGGCAGAATTTATTCCATTGATAACACCAGAAGAAGAGGAAAATATGAATAGCCAAGATTTTCCAGAAGAACTAGCTATTTTGCCTTTAAGAAATAACGTTTTATTTCCTGGGGTTGTTATTCCAATAACTGTTGGGAGAGATAAATCCATTAAGTTAATTCAAGATGCGAATAAAGGAACGAAGATCATTGGTGTTGTTTCTCAAAAAAATCAAGACGAAGAATCTCCGGAATTTTCAGATTTATACAAAGTAGGTACCGTAGCACAAATTATTCGAATGTTGCGCATGCCTGATGGAAGTACAACGGTAATTATCCAAGGGAAGCGAAGATTTGAGATGATCGAAGCGGTTAAAAGTGAACCTTATTTATTTGCGAGAGTAAAAATGATTAAGGAGAAAAAAATCGTAAAGAATAACAAAGAGTTGAATTTAATGTTCAAATCGATCAAAGAATCTGCTTTACAAATAATAAAAGATAGTCCAAACATTCCTTCAGAAGCATCTTTTGCCATTGGGAACATTGAGAGTCCAACCTTTCTTGTGAATTTTATTTCATCTAATATGAATGCGGATGTTGTCAAAAAGCAAGAAATGCTGGAAGAATTTGATCTAAAAAAACGTGTATTGAAAGTGATGGAACATTTATCACTTGAAATGCAAATGTTGGAAATGCGAAATGAAATAAATTCGAAGGTTCGCAGAGATATGGATAAGCAGCAACGCGAATATTTTTTAAATCAAGAAATTCGTGCTATTCAAGAAGAATTAGGTGATAATCCACAGGATCAGGATGTTACTGAAATGACAAAGCGTGCGGAAACAAAAAAATGGGATGAACGTGTTTCAAAACTTTTTTATAAGGAATTAGATCGATTTAAAAGAATGAATCCGCAAGGAGCAGAATATTCAGTTCAATTGAATTATTTGGATCTAATTTTAGAGTTGCCTTGGGGAGAATATTCAAAGGACAAATTAGATTTAAAACGAGCAGCCAAAATACTTGAAAGAGATCATTATGGTTTAGAAGATGTAAAAACAAGAATTTTAGAATATTTAGCAGTATTGAAACTAAAAGGAAATAAAAAATCTCCAATTCTTTGTTTTTATGGACCTCCAGGAGTGGGGAAAACTTCATTAGGTAGATCAATTTCTGAAGCATTAGGGCGGAAATATATTCGTATGTCATTGGGAGGAGTTCATGATGAGTCAGAAGTGCGTGGACATAGAAAAACATACATTGGTGCAATGCCTGGTCGTATTATTCAAAACATAAAAAAGGCGGGAATTTCAAATCCTGTATTTGTTTTGGACGAGATTGATAAATTGGGAAAAAGTAATCATGGAGATCCATCTTCAGCAATGCTAGAAGTTTTAGATCCAGAGCAAAACCATGAATTTTATGATAATTATGTAGAAACAGAATTTGATTTATCTCGTGTCATGTTTGTTGCAACGGCAAATAATCTGTCAACCATTCCAGGTCCTTTGCGTGATCGAATGGAAATAATTGAAGTAAATGGCTATACCGTTGAGGAAAAGATAGAAATTTCTAAAAGACATTTATTGCCGAAACAACTAGAAGAGCATGGAATTTCTAAGGCAGATTTTTCAATCGACACTAAGTTGATAGAATATGTAGTGGAAGAATACACAAGTGAATCTGGAGTCCGTGGTTTAGATAAAATTGTTGCTAAATTAATTCGTAATCGAGCGAAGCAAATTGCGATGGAAGAGAACTTTGTGGCGAAAATTTCAAAGGAAGATATTGTAAAAATACTAGGTGCGGGTAGAGGTAAAACTAAATATGATAATAATAGTGTTGCTGGTGTTGTTACAGGCTTAGCATGGACGAGCGTTGGAGGTGATATTTTATTTATTGAATCGTCTATAACCAAGGGGAAAGGGAAATTAACGTTAACTGGAAATCTTGGCGATGTAATGAAAGAATCAGCCGTTATCGCATTGGAATACTTAAAATCGCACAGTGATTGGTTTAATTTGAAGCAGGAAGTTTTTGATAATTATAATGTTCATATTCATGTTCCTGAAGGAGCAACGCCAAAAGATGGTCCAAGCGCTGGAATAACTATGTTGACTTCGTTAGCTTCCTTATTTTCTCAGCGAAAAGTTAAAAAAAATCTAGCAATGACAGGGGAGATTACTTTGCGGGGGGAAGTTTTACCTGTTGGCGGAATCAAAGAAAAAATACTAGCGGCGAAAAGAGCAAGTATAAAGGAAATTATCCTTTGTGAAAAAAACCGAAGTGATATAGAAGAAATTAAAGAATCCTATTTAAAAGGATTAACTTTTCATTATGTAAAAACAATGAAAGAAGTTCTTGATATAGCTATTATTAAGGAAAAGGTTGATAAAGCAATTGAAATTATTTAATTATTCAGAAATCGATTTTTTTTTGTTATCTTCATAAGTGAGAAGTTAATTTAAGTAAGAATTATTAAGATAATACATGTTAGAGATTAATTTTTCTATTTATAATTTACTGAGTGTTTTGACATGCTTTGTAGGATTTTTATATGCTTTCCAAATTACAACCTTAAAAAAAAACGAATCAAAAGATACGAAATATTTTACGTGGTTTTTAGTCTCACTTGCATTCATCGTATTGTTTTTCTTTTTAGTTGATTTAAATATAAAATTTAGATCGATCACAATTGTTGTATTGCTATTAGTTGTGCCTTTGTCTTTGGTTTTAGGTCCTTTAATGTGGTTATATATTCGACAACTCATTTCCTTTGAAAATGGCAAAAGACCAATTATTCACTTTTTACCAGCGATTATCGTGGGTGCTCTAGTTTCAATTTTGTCAATTACAGTAGTAGCATTACCAAAAGAAGATCAAGCTTTAAAAAAAATAATTATTGATATTTTAACGATAATTGCCTTGGGAAGTTTGGTCGTGGTATTTTTAATTCAAAATGCAATTTATATTTTTCTATCAATAAAAGGGTATAGGCAACATAAGCGGAAGATGGAGCAAATTTATTCCTATTCTGAAGAAGTTGATTTAAGTTGGCTAAAAATTTTAGTTTTTGGCTATGTTTTCTTTATCGTGGGAATGGTTTTAGTAAATGTTATAAAAGGAGAAAATGTTTCCAGTACTCACAAAATCTCAAGTTACAAAAAAGGTGTTAAAATTCAAACAAATTCTGTGAATGATCTTATTACTGGAGATAAAGTCTCATTAACAGGTTATGAGCAAGCAGATAAAGATGTTCGGTATAAAATTGTCCGCTTAAATAGTAAAACATTTTATGTTCCTGAGTTAGCCTATAATCCAACTTATAATTCTTTAAAGGAAATAATTATTAAAAGCCCTGATAAAAAAATAAGTGCTATCACAAATATTTTTTTTAATCTGATAATTCTGCTCTATATCATCTATTCAGGCCAGCATGCAATTAAGCAGAAGACGATCCTAGTGTTAGAAAATGAAGCAAATGAATCTGACTCTTTCGATGAAAAAGATAAAGTATTATCAGAAAGTCAACGACTAATTTTTGAAAAAATTAAAGAAGATTTATTGGTGGTGATTAAAACCGAGAAACCATACCTTGATCAAAATTTAAATATTTTTACTTTGGCTAAAAGATTAAATACAAATAGTAAATATTTATCACAAGTAATTAATCATGAATTTGATAAAAGTTTTGTTCATTTCGTTAATGAATATAGGGTAGAAGAAGCAAAAGCTGTGCTTTTATCGAATAACAATTACACAATCGAGGCGCAAAGTCAAATGGTTGGATTCAAATCTAAATCAGCTTTCAATAGTGCTTTTAAAAGGCATACTGGTCAAACTCCCTCTTTATTTATTCAAGGAAGTCGTAAATAATTTAACATTTAAATATTTTTTTAACAGATATCCTGCAGTTTTTCCATTAACTTTGTTTTCTACAGTATTTAAATCGAACCAATGAACTGGATTAAAAAAAGTCAGCAGGAAATAAATGATAAAATATTCCTAGCCTTAACCCATAACGTAAATTATCAAAAAGAGTCGATCATTGGCGTACCAGCTACTTATTTAGATGAAAAAGTGTTCACCAAAGATAAATTTACTATGTCGGACACACCCTTTTTATCTACATTACTTCAGAATCCGAATCATATTGGTTGTCATACACTAGGAAGTTCAGAAAGTTTTTTTGCGGGGACACAAGCTATAGAAAGAGAGGTTATTTCTATCTGTGCTGAAGATATTTTAAAGGGTACAATAGATCAATTTGATGGATATATTGCTTCGGGAGGAACGGAGGCAAATATGCAAGCAATTTGGATGTATCGTAATTATTTTCAGAGTAAATTCAAAGCCAAGTACAGCGAAATTGCGGTTATTTGCAGTACCGATAGTCACTATTCAATGGCAAAGGGAGCGAATATTTTAAATATTTCAATATATAAAGTTGATGTTGATTTTGAAACAAGAGAAATTAGTAGAGATTCGGTTTTAAAAGCAATTAGACAAGCTAAAAGTGAGGGTATTAACTATTTTGTGGTCGTTGCAAATATGATGACAACTATGTTCGGTTCTGTAGATTCAATAGAAGTATACGTAGACGCTGTACAAGAAGAAAATGTTGAATTTAAATTACATATCGATGCTGCGTTCGGAGGTTTTTACTATCCCTTTTCTAAAGGGGAAAATAACCTAATCAATTTCCAGAATCCAATCATTAGTTCTATTACATTGGATGCCCACAAAATGGCTCAAGCTCCTTATGGTACGGGAATATTTTTAGCTCGTAAAAATTTAATTCATTATACAACAACTCAAGAAGCAAGTTATGTTGAAGGCGAAGATTGTACCCTGGTAGGAAGTCGGTCTGGGGCAAATGCAATAGCGATTTGGATGATATTATCAACTTATGGACCAAATGGTTGGAGCGAGAAAATTTTTATCTTACAAAAAAGAACGGACTATTTATGTGATCAGTTAAGAGCTTTAAAAGTGCAGTTTTATCGACATGCAAGCTCAAATATTGTTACCATGAAAGAACAATATATTTCTAAAGAGATCGCTACTAAATTTGGATTAATACCTGATAATCATCATGATCCAAAATGGTACAAGATTGTAGTGATGGATCATGTTACCTTGGAGAAGTTGAATCCCTTTCTTGAGAAATTGAAAGAGCAACTAAAAGACAAAATGTATGTTGATTGAATCAAACGTACTATTTTCTCTTTATTGTTATTATTTTTGAATTGACAAATCATGTTAATATGAAATTTTTCGCTGTTTTATTTCTTTTACCTTTCAGCTTAGTGAGTCAGAATAAAACGAATCATCAAGATACGTTAAGAGGATCTATAAATTCGGAGCGATCCTGGTGGAATCTCCTGAGATATGAACTTTCTGTGCAACCAGATTACAACTCAAAAACCATAAAAGGAGAAAATAGGATTTATTTTGAGATGACAGAGAAATTTGATTTTATGCAGATTGACCTTCAATCTCCTATGAATATTGATTCTGTGTTTTTTGAAAATAAAAAAATTAAATACCAGCGCGAAGGAAATGTTTTTCATCTAAATTTTTCGGAGATTGTTTTTCAGGAAAAAGCACAAAAAATTACTATTTATTTTTCCGGAAAACCACGAGAAGCAATAAATCCTCCATGGGATGGTGGTTGGATATGGAAAAAGGATGAGAAAGGAAGACCATGGATGTCTGTTGCCTGCCAAGGTCTTGGGGCAAGCGTTTGGTATCCATGCAAAGATCATCAAAGTGATGAGCCGGAAAACGGGGTTTCAATGACAATAATTATTCCAGATACATTAGTTGCTGTTTCAAATGGAAGAATAATTGACACAAAAGAATATTCGAAGGGATTTGTTGCAACAACGTGGGAAGTCAAAAATCCAATTAATAACTATAATGTGATTCCTTACATTGGGAAATATGTGCATTGGGAAGAAAATTATAAGGGAGAAAAAGGTAATCTAAGTTGCGATTATTGGGTACTAGATTATGAGTTAGAGAGAGCTAAAGTTCAATTTAAACAAGTTCCCTCCATGTTGAAAAGCTTCGAACACTGGTTTGGTCCTTATCCTTTTTATGAAGATGGCTATAAATTAGTGCAATCTCCCTATCTAGGAATGGAGCATCAAAGTGCTGTGGCGTATGGTAATAATTTTCAAAATGGATATTTGGGAAGAGATTTATCAGGTTCTGGATGGGGGAAAAAATGGGATTATATTTTAGTGCACGAGAGTGGTCATGAATGGTTTGGAAATAACATTACAACGAATGATATTGCAGATATGTGGGTGCACGAAGGATTTACAACCTATTCTGAAACCATCTATACCTCTTGTCTGTATGGAGTTGAAGCTGGAAATGAATACCAAAATGGACTTCGTTCGTCGATTCGTAACGACCGACCAATAATTGGTAAATATTCTGTCAATAAAGAAGGCAGTGGAGATATGTATTCCAAAGGGAGTAATTTGATTCATATTATTAGGCAACTTATGGACGATGATGAAAAGTTTAGGCAACTATTACGCGGATTAAACGAGACTTTCTGGCATAAAACGGTTACAACAGGTGAAATTGAAAACTTCATAAATAATGCAAGTGGAATTAATTGTTCAAAAATATTTGATCAGTATTTAAGAACGATTCAAATTCCGAAATTAGAATATAAGATTGAAAATGAAACTGTTATTTGCAGATGGACAGACTGTGTTGCAGGGTTTGATATGAAAATTAGACTTACTAATGGTCATTGGATTTTCCCTACTGATGAATGGATAAAACTTCCTATAAATCTTGAAAAAAAAGAGTCACTAATAGTTGATCCCAATTTTTACATGAAAGTTAAAAAAATAAATAATTGAGATTTTGAATAATATCAATTAGTCTTCTTATATTTGCCTTGTTTAAAATTATTCTAAATAAGATGCGTATTATTTTAGCAGATAGCAATGAATTAGTAAGAGCAGGAATGAGAGCAATTCTTTCCTCTGTGAAAAATCTTGAAATTATTAGTGAAGCTAGAAGTAATCAAGAATTAAAAGATCAGGTTAAAAGTTTTGGAGCTGATGTCGTGATGATTGATTACACATCTGATAATTTTGATATAGACGTTGTTCATACGATTTTAGCGTCAAATAATACCGTGAAATTTCTTGCTATCACTCCTTTGCAATCAGCCCAAACATTGGTCGATGCTTTGAGGTCTGGTGTCATGAGTTATGTAAAAAAAGACTGTGATATCCAGGAGATTATAGATGCAGTGGTTGAAACAAATAAAGGAAATAAGTTCTTCTGTGGTAAAATTCTTGAAACCATTCACAAGGCTTCAATAAATGTGAATGACATTGATTTTGAATCTTTTTCTTGCGAACCTATTGTTTTATCTGTTAGAGAATTAGAAATTATTGTTTTGATTTCAGAAGGAATGACAAACATACAAATCGCCGAGCAACTATTTTTGAGTACACACACGATCAATACCCATCGAAAAAATATTATGGCGAAATTAGGGGTGAAAAATACGGCTGGAATCGTAATGTACGCTGTAAAAACTAGTTTGGTTTCTCCTAATAAGTTTCTCTTCGCCTCTGATTCTTTAAACTAAAATCTCCAAGGTTTTTAGTTTTCAAGATTAATTTCATGAATTTGTGTTTTTTGAATGAACCTTTGTATCTTTGAGATGTACTGACTACAAATTCATACAAAAATGCCTGTACTATATTTATTTTTCGTTATTTTCTTTTCTTTCTCAAGCTTTTCTCAAATTAATGAGATGGAAAAAACAACTAATTCAACTAATTCGAATACAAATCTTCCTGTAATCACTAATTCAACGAATGTAAATGCAGAACCTTCCGGAGATGTCTTGTTAGATTCTCTCCCTGCCAATCAATCTCAACAAGTTAGCAAGAAGCAAGTCAACAAAAGTAAGGATCTGAAAAACGAAGTCACAACCGGAAAATCAATTCTAGTAGATGATAGCGTTAGTGCGTATGAGAAAATGGAATTTCAATTCTCACAGGTAAAAGTTCAATCTTCATCGCAGAGAGATCAACGAACTCCTACACTTCTTCAACAAACTCAAATGAGTGAAATTGTAGATTATTTTAAAAAAAATGCACCTGAATCTTTTGAATATCACTTTTATAAATATATAGCTGGCAATTATTCACTTTCTCTCATAGATCACCTTTTCAAAGCAGAAAAATTGCAGCCAAATAATAAGGATGTTCAATTACAATTAGCAGCTTATTACTTGATTCTAAATGATACTAAAAATGCCTTGGTTTATTTGAAAAAAATATTTTCCATGAATCAAATGGAGAATAATCAACTGATTTACGCACAGGATTTGTTGCAATCTGCGCCAGAAAATGGAACTTTGATTACTCACGGTGTGGAGGATACCTATTCCTGTTTATACATGCAAATGGTCAATCATTTGAGATCGGATGTTCAGATTGTTTCTTTGGAATTACTTCAAAGTCAAGAGTATAGAAGTCAATTATTGAGTAAAAACTATTTGCTACCTTCAAGTTTGGTCATTGATGTGGCATATTTGCAATCTTTTTGTAGCCTAAATGAGCGTAAATCCCTGTCTATTTCATTAACAACTCCCAAGGAGTATTTTCTTAAAATTCAAGAGAAATTATATATCGTAGGATTAGTTTTTGAATATCACTCAAGTGCTTTCAATAATTTTTATAAAAATGATTATTTATGGAATGAGGTACTGAAAAAAAAGATATCGTATGCAGCAGCAAATGAGACTTACAAACCCATATTATCTAATTACTTACCAATGTTATTGCAATTAAGGGCTTTTTATTCAGCCCAGGAAAATGTCACTCAATTGAAGATAATTGATGAGGTTTTGGATAAGGTTGCTAAACAATGTGATAAATATGAGCCAGTGCAAAAAATAATAAAAGTGAACTAATCCATATGTTTGGAGCGCAACATAAAAAAATGACGGATGAGAATTTAATGCTCTGCATTTCTCGTGGTGATAAACGTGCGTTCGATGAACTATATCTAAGATTTGCAAAACCTCTCCTCTCATATTTTATGAGAATGATGTGGAAGGATCGCGAAAAAGCAGAAGATTTTGTACATGATTTGTTTGCGAAAATTATTGGGAAGCCAGAGCTTTTTGATACTTCTAGAACCTTTAAAACCTGGGTTTATTCGGTTGCAAATAATATGTGTAAAAATGAATATAAAAAGCAAGAAGTTAGAAAGAACACTTCAAGCGGTCTAGATAATATGTATTCCATTTCAGATCAAAATTCAGATGTATTGGAAGAAGTTCAAGATTTGTTTTTTAAAAATTCATTTCAACGGTGTTTAGCTGATTTAGATGAAAAACATCGAGAGGTTTTTTCCTTAAGGCATGAAGATGCTCTGTCTATTAAAGAAATAGCGGATGTTTTAGAGATTAGTGATGGAACCGTAAAATCAAGGTTGTTTTATGCAACAAAATATTTAGCAGAGAGTTTAAAAGAATTCAATCCTACCTTAAATCGTTGAGTTATGAATAAAGAATTAGTAGAAATTGTAGTTAATAAATCATTTGTTGAATTATCAATGAATGAAAAAGAACAATTGTTTGAATGGTGTTCTGATGAGGAAGGATTTGATCAACTCAAAAATGTTTTTATAGAAGTGGAATTGATGAAAAAACAAACTATAGAAAATGTTAGACCGTCAACAAAGGAAAAATTAGATCTATTATTTACTGAAAAATATAAAGTAGGAGCCGCTGCTCGCTGGAATTCATCCATTGAAAAGTTGGTATATCCTTTTGATAAACCTTTTCACCGACGTCCAATTATTCAAATTGCAGCATTGTTGTTACTTCTTTTACTTGCATTTCCGTTATTGATGAAAAATAAGGAAATTTCTACGATATCACAATTAGCTAAGAATGAAGTGAAAGAGGGCAAGAGAAAAGTAATAAATCCAATTACAAAAAAATATCTAAAAGTAAATTCAGCTAATTCTGAAGAAGATCGGATAATTTCGACAAAGAGGCAGTCAACTACTGAAGATTTAAAGCGTGAGAAAAGTAGGATAGAATCTATCAGTGATAATAGCACGCAAAGTGAGAAGAACGTAATTGAAAATGACATACCCTATTCAATCGATTCATATCTATCTGAAAATAGTAATCAAGTTTCCCCAAGTGTCTCGAGTGCATCAGCTGCGGACTCAAAAAATCAATTTTCTAGCTCTCAACCAGATGGGTTTTATAGAGAAGTGAAAAACGGAGTAAATTTCTCAAAATCAATTAGTGAAATACCAAGTGTACTTGACTTGCTGTCAGTGACTTTTTAAAATAAATCACTTTTTCTTTTCCAGATTGGTTCGTTTCTGCGATATCAGATTAATTTATTTCACTACCTTTCGGGTATGAATCATACAATTCTAATTGCGGATAGTGGGGGCACTCAAACAGACTGGTGTTTTGTAGATAAAGAAAAACAAAAACATTTTTTTTCGACAAAATCTTTTCATCCTTCTAATTGGGGTACTTCTTTTTTTGAAGAATTTGACAAATACTGGGATTCCAAAAGTGAAATGAAAGAATCTCAGGTCTATTTTTATGGTGCAGGCTGCTTAAATGAAGATAATAACCAGATTATTACCAGTTATTTCTTGCAATGGGGATTTCAGCATGTTCATGTTTATTCAGATTTACTAGGTGCTTGCCATTCTGTGTTGGGTGAAAGTCAAGGTACGGTAGCGATACTTGGAACTGGGTCAGTAGTTTGCCATTTTAACGGAAATGAAATAACTGAAATTCAAGGAGGTTTGGGATATCTACTTGGAGATGAGGGAAGCGGTTATTTTTTTGGTAAAATTTTGATTACTAAATTATTAAAAGGAGATTTTTCAGGATCTACAATGAATTCATTGTCGAAAGTATTTGGTAATCGAAGCGAAATTATGTCGAATGTTTATGGAGAAAATAGTAAAACATATTTAAGTTCTATTGCTGTTCAAGTTAAAGACTTACAAGATACTCATTTAGAGATTGAAAACTGTCATTTTGAAAACATTAATAATTTTTTAAACACATCAATATTAAATAGTTGTATTAAGATTACAGATGTTTTTGTTGTAGGAAGTTATGGTTATTTTAATCAAGAAATTTTAAAGAAAGTTTTAGCAACTTCAGATATTAATTTAATAAAATGTATTCAATATCCCATCCGGTTTTTAGCAGATTTTGTAATAGATAAGTCAGATTCAATGACTAAAAGATCTATTTAAGCTCATAGTTTATTTTTAGTACACCAATAAGTAGGTTTTAGTCTATGAAAAATATCAATTGGTAGAAAAAATAATTATATATTAAATAAATTTCACAAATTGCATACACTAAACTTTGTAAATGGAAACATTATTAATACATCCTTCTCCACAAACTCCTTATGTTCTGTTTGATAAGAACTCTGGCGTGATGCAGATTAAAGGAAGATCAATACCAGATCAACCGGATGAATTTTGGGGGCCGATATTATCTTGGTTTGACTCTTATTTATTAGATCCTTCAAGTGAGACAACTGTAATCATTGATTTGGAATATTTTAACATCACATCATCAAAACGAATTTTATTTCTTTTGTATAAATTAAATGAACTTTCGGACAATGGATTTGATGTTAAAGTAGAATGGTTGTATCGTGAAACAGATGAGGATATGTATGAAGTAGGGCAAGATTACGCATATATGGTCAAGGTACCTTTTGAATTTAAAATCTACGAAGATGCAGATTTAGGGATTGCTAAATAGTATTCTAAAGTATTTAAATACAAAGACACTTCTAACAAGGTGTCTTTTTTTTTGGAAAATAAATTAATAAAAATGCAGGATGACTGTAAGTTTTTATGAATGCATCAGTATTTTTCAATCAATTCTACTACTTTTGTAAAAAAAATAAAAATGAGGTTGATTTCAAATATACCACATCCAAGATATACTATTCAAATATTTCATTTAAATGCAAAATACGTTGTAAAAATTGAGTTAGGTCAATTTGAGCAAATTTTTAAAATAGGGGAGTTGGATGTGAATGGTTTGGATGAATTAATTTTATTAGTAAATGAAAATTTGCTAAATAATTGTCTAGATCGTTTCATCTCTATGCGATCTGATTGGAGTGATTCTTATCAAGAAATAAATAATAAAAAGTAAAAAATGGTAAAATTAGGATTTGTAACGATAGCTTTTATGGGGGTATGTTTAACTTCATGCAGCGAAGCAAAGAAAGAAAAAGTGGTTGTTAATACAACACCCAATATCCAAGCTCAAAAAATCGGGGAATTAAAAATCGCCTATTATGACCAAGATAGTATGAAACTTAATTTTGAGTACTATAAAGAACAAGATGCAATTGTTACTAAAAAACAATTAGCATTTCAAGCAATTTTAGAGAAAAAAAGAGCAGCAGGACAAGCATATTATGAAACCTATGCAAAACGTGCCCAAAATAATGAATTATCACAAGTTGAGGATGAAGGTTATCAACGTAATTTGCAGGCACAGGAAGCTGAAATGATGAAATACCAAGAAGAAGAAGGAGCTAAACTTGAAAAAGAAACACTCTCTAAGTTAGAATCTATTGGGAATAAAATTGAAAAATTCAGCAAAAAATATTGTGAAGAAAATGGAATTGATATTTTGTTGATTTATGCAAAAGGAGGTCAAATTAATTACATCACTCCAAAGATGAATGTTACAAAAGAGTTTACTGCTTATTTGAATCAAAATCAAGAGAAAATAAAAAAAGAAGTAGGTAAAAAATAAAAAAATCCACAAAGTAAAATAATGTTAGTAGCCCAACAGAAATTAAAAGAAAATATAGCAGAATATATTTTGTATATGTATCAAATTGAAGATATAATTCGCGCTTATAAATTTAATTTAGAAGACATTTTAGAACATTATGTGAAACCACAACTTCCAGATTCTTCTTTTATTGGAAATTACACTACTTGGTATACAGACTTGATAAATAACATGAAATCTCAAAAGAAAGAGGTTTCCGGTCATTTGCATGAGATTAATGAGGTGATGGTTGAGATTTCATATCTTCATTCAACATTATTAAATATTGTAAACGATGAAAAATATAAATCACTTTTTGATACTGCGTTACCGAATATTGAGGATTTTAAACAAAAGTCTAATTTAAAAGACAAAAATCATATTGAAATTGCTTTCCATGCGTTGTATATGAAACTTTTGCTTCGACTACAAAAGAAAGAAATCAGCGCTGAGTCTGAAGAAGCATTTGATTCAATGCGAATTTTATTAGCATACTTAGCTAAATCCTACCAGAAAATGAAGTCTGGAAGCATTGATTTTATTAACAATTAGTAAAAGATCGCGGGTTATAATAAATAATTTTTCAACGTATTTATTTTCGCTTGTTGCTGGTAAAGGAGGTTTGTATTTTATTTTCTTTTAATTACGTAGTAACCAGCGGTTAAAGGGATTGCTAATCCTAGAATCATTAAAATAATAATATTTTTGTCCGTTTTTTTGCGTGTTGTTATTGGACCTGTTTTTACTGCTTTATTTATTTGTGTTTTAGGGACCTCTAATAAGCTATCTTTATTCGATTCCGCAAGACCAGTAAAAAAAACAGTTAAGAATATCAGGAAAATTGTCGTTTTGAAATTCATTTTGATTCAATGGCTTTTAGTAATCCATCAGCATTAAATTTATTAGCCTCAGTTCCTTCATAAAATTTCAGAATGTTACCGTTGTTTAAATAAACTACACCAGGCGTATTTGCATCATTTCCTAGGGTCTTCCAAAATTCAGGAATATTAATAACTTGGTAAGGGAATGCGCTTTTTGTTACATTTAAGAATTCAGGAATCAACTCAGCTTCTTCATCCATAAAAAGAATGTACACTTCGGGGAAACCAGGTTTTTTTGACATTATTGAAATTTCTTTCGCGGCATCTCTGCAATGGTCACAGCCTGGAACGAATAAACAAAGTATTTTTTTTCCATCATTTAAATCCACTGTCTTATTTCCAAACCTAGAATATTTGGAGAATTTTGATTTAACTTTTTTAGGTCCCACCTCTACCTTTTTTAGATCTTTTGTTGTATCGATTAAAGGCATATTTTTTAATGATTGATCTTTTTTAGTGGTATCGCTTACTAAAATGGTATCAGAATTTGTAGTTTCAGGAAGTATTTCTTCAAAATATGGCTGAACTGCTGTTGTGACTTTATCACAAGGGCAAAATGGGAAAGCAATAAAAAGAAGAAGTGTTGAAGCAAGGTAAATAGTTAGAAGATAAATAGGTTTATTACTTCCAGGTTCTTTATCTGTTACGTTTTTGAAAATATAAATTAGAAGAGCTATTGCGACTATATTTTTTATAAATGCCTCAAGTGGCGTCATCGGGATTAATTGACCAAAACATCCACAATTACCATTCATAGCACCATGCTTATACATTTCAGTTGTTAAATGAAGATTAAAAACTATCAACAGTAAAATCGTAAAAGGGATAACAAACTTCTTTAAGTAATTGCCTTGCAAAATAGCAAAAGCGATAGCGATTTCGATTGCAATAATTATACGTGCTGCATAAGGAGCTGTGCACCAAGTGCAAATGTCTAGATCTACTAATTGTTTTTCAAATGCCCATATGGGAAACATTTTTGCTATTCCAGATAGTAGAAATAATAACGAGATTACAATTCTTGCAATGAAAGGAAAGTGTTTTTTCATCTTTTTTTGGTTTTACGATGTAAATATAAGTGTTTAATTTTAGTTGCATAATTTCTTAACGGCATAGATAATGAATTCTACTAAATAAAAAATATTTTTAACAATTAATTAGAAATTGAATCTAATTTTATCTATTTTGCATACTATTATTTTCCTTCAGTTATGAATAAAAAAATACTTGATTTTCAATACATTATTGTATTGATCTATTTCCTTCTTTTTTATAATGTTGTTAACTCTCAAATCGTTATCAATGAAGGGTCTAATAAAAATTATACAACAATCATGGATGAAGATAGTGAGTATCCGGATTGGATTGAAATTTATAATCCAACAGTTGATAGTATTTCATTATTGAATTATTCATTATCTAATGACCTGGCTGATCCTGCTAAATGGACCTTTCCAAATATTAAAATTGCACCAGGAGAATTTAAAACGATTTTTTGCAGTGCTAAAAATAGAAAGCCGATTTCAGGATTTTTAAATGTTTCGAATACAGGCATTTATAACCCAATAGTTGGGTGGAATACACATACTTTTTCGACGCCTTTTTATTGGGATGGAATTTCTAATGTTTTGATTAATATGTGTGCCTACTCTTCTGCTGGTTACACAACTAATTCTGTTTTTAACCAATCTGCAACTACTTTTAATTCAACTATATCTGCATTTCAAGATGCTAATTCTTCATTTTGTGGCACTTTAACTTCAGGAGAAAGAGTAGCAAAAAGACCGAATATACAATTAAACGGAATTACAATAGGATCAGGTACAATTCAAAATAGTCCGTATGATTATCCTGCACCCTATGGTAATTGGTATTGGGGTAACAAAACACAAATGTTAATTCAATCGTCAGAATTGTTAGCAGCTGGTTTAACTGCTGGTTATATTTCAAGCTTGGCTTTTGACGTAGCATCTACTGATCCAGCAACTAATTATGATTATATAGATATTCATATAAAATTGGTAGATTATGCTCAAGTTTCGACGACATTTGAACCCGTCAATCCTAGTAATTTTTTACATACCAATTTCACAATTTCTTCAAGTGGGGGTACTGTGTATTTATACACACCTTCATCAACTCTAATTAACTCACTATTTGTAAACTGTTTGGACGTAGATGTGAGTGTCGGCTCTTTTCCAGATTCATCTGCTTCAATTGCTATTTTTCAACCGCCAACACCTTCCGCATCAAATAATTCTTCTGTCCCATATTCAAGTTATTTACTGGAACCTACATTTTCTGTGGGATCTGGAATCTATAGTTCTACTTTAAATGTGAATATTGTAAATCCTAATCCAGTTTCAGTTTCCTCTTCCATATACTACACCACTGATGGTAGTGATCCAACGACGAGTTCAATTTTGTATGATGGCACCGCTATTTCAGTGTATTTTTCACAAGTAATAAAAGCTAAAGCATTTGCTACAGGTATTTTTCCAAGCACGATAGCTGTTGAAACATACTTGTTAGGAATAAATCACGAAACTCCTGTTTTATCTATTGTTACAGACAACGTCAATCTTTATGGGGCCACAGGTATTTTTGATAATTGGCAGTTCGATTGGCAAAAAGCTGCCTATGTGGAGTATTTTGACACTGCTCACCAATTGATTTTTTCTCAAAACTCAGGATTGATGATTGACGGTGGAGCGGGTGGAAGTCGTTCTCAACCTCAGCACTCAATGAAAGTGGAATTAAATCATCCTGTTTTAGGAGAAGGTACTGTAAATTATGTGATGATTCCCAACCGCCCAAATCGATCAAAATTCAATAAATTTTATTTAAGAAATGGAAGTAATATGTATTTAGGTTTCCCTCATAAAGATGCTTGTCAAGTAGAGCTGATGGGAGGAGAATCAAATGTTTATTATTCTGCGTGGAGACCAATTTCAGTATATATTAATGGAAGTTATTTTGGATTATACGAATTAAGAGAGAAATTTGATATTGACTATTTTGTTCAAAACGATAATGCAAACGAAGATTCAACAGATATTTTATCCTTGAGCTTTTGGGGAGGGGGAATGTTGAGATCTATAACTGGTATATCAATTGATTCTTTTTTTGTCGATTATGATGCGTTCACAACATTAGATCCGACTAGTACAAATTACTGGAAATTAGCTGATGAATATTTTGATTTGAACTATTACACGGATTATATTATTTCAGAATCTTGGATGGCGAATCACGATTGGCCTTATAATAATATAAAAATTTATCGTTCGGATGCTACGAATTACAGATGGAGATTTGGGACGCTTGATTTGGAGTCGGGATTGGATCCTGGTGGATGGGTTAATTATCAAGATGATCATATTGGTTATATGAAGGGACAGTGCGGCTATCCATATTTAAATATTTGGTGTCATTCCATGGAAAATTCGAAATATAAAAATTACTTTATCAATAGATATGCCGATTTAATGAATACTTCATACCATATGAATCGTGTTTTACCGATAGAAAATGATTTTTTTCAGCAAACAGTAATAGAAATGCCAAAGGAATATACAAGATGGGGAAACCCCTCAGATATTCCCGCACAAATGAATCAATTTAATAACAATCATCTTTTGTTTAAAAGTGAATTGATACAAAGAAGCGATGTAGTTAGAGAAAATATTGTTTCAAATTTTTCTTTGGTTGGAGAAGTTGATGTGACGTTGAATGTTTTTCCTGAAGGAGCTGGAAGAATAAAAATCAGTACAATTGTTCCAGATTCATTGCCATGGACGGGTGTTTATTTTAATGGTAATCCAGTTGAAATAGTGGCCATTGCAAATCCAGGGTTTAATTTTTCACATTGGGATTCTAATTCAGTCCTGCTTTCAGAGGATATAAATGATACGATAAATATAAATATCGCATCAAGTGACCTATTTAATGCTGTATTTACAATCAATCCCTTTGTTGGGAAATTGGCTATGTCTGAAGTAAATTATCATTCAAATATAGCCTGGAATTCGGGTGATTGGGTTGAGTTTCATAATTATGGTAATGGTGTTTTAGATGTTTCCGGTTGGACTTTTATTGATAGTACCATTTTTCATAAATATACTTTTCCTATGGGATCTTTATTGCAACCAGATGAATATATTATTCTATGTTCTGATTCTTTGTTGTTCCATTCTCAAAATCCAGGCGTGCCCGTTTATGGTCAATTCCCCTTCAATTTAAGTAATTCAAATGAAGCATTGACAGTTATAAATTATTTCAATGAGCCTGTTCTTTCTATGCATTATTATGATTCAAGTCCTTGGCCTTTATTGCCGTTATCACCTGATGGTGGAGGTTCGACGCTGGAGCTATTAAGTGATTCATTAAATCCTTCATTAAGTTCTAATTGGTTTATTGGTTGCATTGCAGGATCTCCAGGTGGCCCTTATACAACACCCTGTTCAATTCTCGAAATCAATTCAATTGATAATGCATCTTTTGAAATGAATATATATCCAAATCCTTCTCAAGGTATATTTATGGTTAAATTACCTGAAAGTGGGGAAGAAGATTTTGAGTTTGAAATTATCAATATGATTGGTGAGAAAGTGGTCTATGAAGTAAAATCTGTTGGAGATAATCTTGCCCAGATTGACTTGTTAAATGCAAAGGAAGGAGTTTATTTTGTAAAGATGTCTACTAAAGAAAAAATGGGAATGCAAAAATTAATAATCCATTATAGATAATAAAAAATATATTCATTATTTTTTTTTATCTTTAGTGCTACTAATTCACTTTGAAAGTTATGGAAGAACCAGAAAATATAATAGAAAGTAAAATAGAAGATAAAAGAGAAAGGAAAAAAGTTTTTTATATTACGATTTCTGTGGTATTTATTATTTGCCTACTTGTAATATATTTTCTGAATAAATCCATGAATGCTGAAGAGGAAAATTACAACAAATCAGTAAAGGAAATGAGTTTAGATATTAAAAGGTTGAAATCTGAATCAAAAGAACTAAAAAGTATCAATTCTGAGATTAAATTTATGAAGGATTCTTTACAAAAGAATATGGATTTTTTATGGATTTACAAGACGTTGGTTCAGTCGTCAAAGTTAAGGGACGAAGTTGGGACTACTTTTTCTTTTAAGCCTGGAGATAAAGTCCGATTAAAAATGGATTCAACCGCTGTTTTGATTACTGATTTAGTTATAGGAGGGAATACTTTTAATTATTACATCCGTTTTCTTGTAAAGAATAACAAAGGTCTGACTTCGGAAGTTTCACCTCTTGAAATCGAACGATTATAGCTTTGATATGCGAATAATTCTAGTCCTATTTTTTCAAGGATTTCTTTTCATTGGGTTAACGCAAGGGAAGTCAAAATTTGAAATTCCGAATTTTGGAAAACATGATACAATTGTTCACCATGTTGGATATTCTGTTTCTTATAATCATAAATTTAAGCAAGCTAATTGGGTAGCTTATCAGTTGACCGCTTTGGAAACAGTAAAAGTGGTGGATCGTCAAAATAAGTTCAAGGCTGATCCTTTAATTTATGAAACCAATCTAGCCATCGATTATTTAAAATCTGGTTATGATCGCGGTCACCTTGCGCCATCAGCAGACATGACCTATTCAGAATCGTCCATGCTTGAATCTTTTTATTATAGCAACATGTCACCTCAAGCCCCACTTTTTAATAGAAACATTTGGAATGATTTAGAAGAATTGACAAGAACTTGGGCCAAGGAATATGACTCTTTATATATTGTAGTTGGCCCAATTTTAGGAGATAATTTAAGTGTAATTGGACCTCATAAAGTTGCTGTACCGAAATTTTATTATAAAATAATTTTGGATAATCAAAAAAGTAAGGAAAAGTGCATAGCATTTCTCATGAAAAATGAAGATTCAAATTTGGCGTTAAAATCTTTCGTTGTTACTATTGACGAAATCGAATTATTGACAGGAATAGATTTTTTTCCTAAACTGGATGCTAGCTTGGGGAAAAGTTTGGAGTCAAAAAAATGTGTAGAATGTTGGACTTGGGGCAAGTGATTCCATACTTAGATCTTTTTCTTCTTAGACTTACTAAAAATTATTTTATCAATACCTGAATTAGTTGATTATCATTAACAGAGGAAACCTTCACGAAATAAATACTAGAAATTATTGCGGATCGATCTATGGTTATTGATATCTCTTTCTTACCATTTAATAGATGTTTGTGCCTATTTTAATACTAGCTAATACACCTGAAAACTGTCAAAAATTTAATATAGAAATAAGTTGTCAAAAAGTAGAAGGACATACATATTCAGTTCTATGTACAGATGAATCCTTAATGATTGTTTGATAACCGCTCTCAATATTTATTAAATTTTCATAGCCTCTTGATTTAAGTATAGATACATAAATCATTGAACGATAACCTCCTGCGCAATGAACATAATACGTTTTACTTTTATCGATATTTGGCATTCCTTCGTTTATATAATCCAAAGGTAAATTCATAGCAGTTTGAATATGTTCAGATTTAAACTCACCTTCTTTTCGTACATCAAGAATATTAATTGCCCGGTTATTTTTGTAAATATCGATAAAGTCATCTGCAGAAATAGAAGGAATAAAATCTATTTCTTTTCCTTCATCCTGCCATGCTTTGAATCCACCTTTTAAAAAGCCAATAGCATAGTCATAGCCAACTCTTGCTAGTCGAATAACCACTTCTTCTTCTCGACCTTCATCTGTTATTAATAAAATTTGTTGTTTAAGATCTGGAATTAATGAACCAACCCAAGGAGCAAAACTGCCATTAATACCTATATTTATTGAGTTTGGAATAAAACCTTTTGAAAATTCAATTTGATTTCGCACATCTAGAATTAATGCTCCTGTTTGGTTTGCTAACTCCTCGAATTCGGTTGGAGTTAATGCTTTTGTTCCATTTTTAATGACTTCTTCAATGGTATTGTATCCATTTTTGTTCATTTGTACGTTTAAAGGGAAATAGGTGGGTGGAGGTGTTAATCCATTCGTTACTTCTGCTACAAATTCTTTTTTTGTCATATCTGCTCGTAAAGCATAATTCACTTCCTTTTGATGTCCTAAGGTATCGAATGTTTCTTTACTCATGTTTTTCCCACAAGCAGAACCAGCTCCATGAGCGGGGTAGACAAGTATATCATCTGGTAAAGGGAGGATTTTATTTCTTAGTGAATCATACAGTGAACCTGCCAAATCCTCAATTGTTAAGTGAGATTTAGCAGCTAAATCAGGTCGTCCAACATCTCCTATAAATAACGTGTCACCACTAAATAAAGCTTTTTCTTTTTTATTTTCATCTAACAATAGATAACACGTTGATTCTTCGGTATGACCAGGGGTATGAATAACTTTAATAGTTAATTTTCCAACTTTTAATTCTTCCCCATCAACGGCAATATGAGCGTCAAAAGTGGTTGCGGCATTTGGACCAAAAACAATCGTTGCTCCGGTTGCTTTTGCCAAGTCTACATGTCCACTGACAAAATCAGCATGAAAATGAGTTTCTAGCACATATTTTATTTTAACTCCTTCGAGAGTTGCCTTTTGAATGTAAGGATTTACTTCTCTTAATGGATCTATAACTACAGCTTCTCCATCCGATTGAATAAAGTATGCTCCCTGCGATAAACATCCTGTATAAATTTGTTCTATTTTCATTTCCAATTATCTTTAATTTGTATTTCTATTTTTTAAAATAAGAGCTCATGTGCAATAATATATATGCCCATCGATAGAATAAACCATCCGAATCCTATTTTTAACTTTTTTCCATCTATAAATTTTGTAAAGTAACTTCCTATAAAAATCCCAATTATTGTTAGAGCTGTAAAGGTTATTAGTATTTTCCAATTAAAGTCAGTATAATGTATGGAAAAATCAACCATGAATCCAATGAGCGAATTAGCAGCAATAATTAAAAGTGATGTTCCAATTGCTTTTTTAGGAGTTAGTTTGCACAAGAACATCAATGCTGGAATAATCATAAAACCACCGCCTGAGCCAACAAATCCAGTTAAAAATCCAACAAATGATCCTTTTGAAAAAATTAATAAATAATTAGGAAAATACTGTTCTTCTGCTTCTTCATAGTTTTTTCTGATCATTGAAAATGACGCAAAAATCATCATTATTCCAAATACAAGCATTATTAATAGTGATTTGGTAATCATAAAACCAGAAATTGCAAATATTTCAGAGGGTATATTGGGTATAATAAACATGCGTGTAAAAAAAACAGTAATAACAGCAGGAAGTCCAAATAAGAAGGCAGTTTTGAAGTCGATTAAATCTTGCTTATATTTTGGAATTGTTCCTATGAGGCTACTTATCCCAACAACGAAGAGGGATGAAGCGGTGGCAATACTTGTGTCCATCTTAAATAAATAAACGAGAATTGGAACACTTAAAATGGATCCACCACTGCCAAGAATTCCAAGAATGACTCCAACAAGTATGGCTGCCGTAAATCCAATAACTTCCATTTATCTGTTCTATAATAGTAGGTGAATTTACGCTTTTTATTTTGAAACTTGTAAATTGCTACCCTAGAATTTTACATTTTATCATTCTATTAAATAGATAGTTCTTATATTATTTATTGATTTTTAATATGTTAGTTAATTGTCTCTAACAACTACTCACATTTTCTCACAAAAAAAGGTTGCTCTTTTGGAACAACCACTTTTCAATACTATTTGATTAATTACTTTTCTCTAATTTCTACTGCTCACTAATTCTTCCAGGATATACTTTTAATGCTTCTTCCAAGCAAATAACTGCTTTTCTCAAAGAATCTTGGTTTAAAACATAAGCAATTCTAGCTTCTTGCTTTCCGGCACCTTTTGTGGAATAGAATCCATTTGCTGGCGCCATCATAACTGTTTGACCTTCAAATTGAAAATCTTCTAATAACCACTGGCAAAATTTCTCAGCGTCATCAACTGGGAATTTTGCTACACAATAAAAAGCACCGCTTGGGTTTGGACAAAACACACCTGGAATGGAATTTAATCCTTTAACCATAATGTTTCTTCTTTCTACGTACTCAGCAACAACGTTATCGAAGTAGGATTGAGGTGTATTCAATGCTGCTTCAGATGCAATTTGATCGATGGTTGGAGGTGATAATCTAGCTTGTCCAAATTTCAAAGCTGCCGCCATCACTTCTTTATTTTTTGTAATTAGAGCACCGATTCTTGCTCCACACATGGAGTAACGCTTGGAAACAGAGTCAATCATAATTACATTTTCATCTATACCTTCTAAATTCATTACTGAAAATGGTATTGCTCCATCGTAACAAAATTCTCTATATACTTCATCAGCAAATAAAAATAAATCATGTTTTTTAACTAAGTCGCGCAACTGCTCCAACTCACTTTTTGAATATAAATATCCTGTTGGATTACCTGGATTACAAATGACGATAGCCCTCGTTTTTGAAGTGATTTTTTTCTCAATTTCTTCTACCGCTGGTAAAGCAAATCCTGTTTCTATGGTTGAAGTAACTGGTACTACATTTATACCAGCTGTGACAGCGAAGCCATTGTAGTTTGCATAGAATGGCTCCGGGATAATTACTTCATCACCAACGTTGCAGGTAGTCATGAAACCAAAAATTAACGCTTCAGAACCTCCAGTTGTAATAAGGATATCTTCAGGATTTACATTTATTCCAGTTCTTTTGTAATAGGCTGATAAATTATTTCGGTACGATTCGAAACCAGCTGAGTGACTATATTCAATCACCTTACGATCCATGTTTTTAATAGCATTTAAAGCTACTTCAGGTGTTTCAATGTCCGGTTGACCAATATTCAAGTGATAAACAATTTTTCCTTGTTTTTTTGCAATTTCCGAATAAGGAACCAATTTACGAATTGGAGAAGCTGGCATGTCTACCGCTTTTTGTGAAATCTTTGGCATGTTATTATTAATTTTTCACCAAATTTACGTCAAAAGTTTTACTTTTTAACTCTCTTAGAATTATTTAAATAGTCAAATTATTTCCAAAATGGTAAGAATACTATTTTTTGACCTCATAATAGGTCATATATAATCCAAATTGTATTTATTGAAGGTAGATTAAAGAAAATCGATTGAATTTTTAATTGTAATAAAGTTTCAATCTATTCAGAGATTGAGTTAATTCACTTTTGTAGTGATAGAAAAAATTATATCAACTCTTTTGTTCTTTGTTCTGTCTGCTTCAGTTCTTTCAGGGTTAACAAGTAATAAAGTGTTACTAAATCCTTGGTAGCGCAATCTGTCGGGATTTACACCTCTTTTGATTAATTCTTGATATACATACTTGGCCCTTTTTTTACTTAGTTTTAAATTGTCTCCGCAGCAAACATGACCTCTGATAAAAGCATGAATTTGATTGTTTTGGTTCAAGAAATTAAATAAATCATCCATTTCTTTCAACGAAGTTTCATCTAGAATTGGATCAACATCATTAAACTGCAGAGCAAGAATAACAAGAGAAACAGAACTTGTAAGATTCTCAATATTGATATTAGCTAATTTTGCTTGCATGTCTTGCAGATCCTTTTTTGGTTTTAATGAAGATTTTTCTCTCACCAACATTTGGTCAATTTGATCTTGCGTTTTTCCTGATGTCTTGTATTCGATACTGCCATTTTTATCCATTTCAAGAGGGATATTTACATCCGTGCTGAAAATAGCATTCACATCATTCGAATTAGTGTCATTAATTTGTGTTATAGGAATAATTGGATCATTACTTCTACTTGTTTTAGAGAACATGACATCAACGCGTCGATTTTTACTTCTGTCCAAATCTGTCTTTTCAGGAGATACAGCAGGAATCGTATTGCTAAAACCTTGAAATCTTAATCTGTCAGGATTAATCCCTCGTCTAATTAATTCAAGATAGACTGTTTTTGCCCGTTTTTTACTCAATGGCATTTCATCACCACAACATACATGTCCTCGAATAAACGCATCAATAGAATTATTTTTCTGGAGAAACCTAACAAGATCATCCATTTCACTTATAGAAGAACTGTTAATTATCGGAGCATCTCCTATAAACTGAATATTTAAGTTGATTAGGACTACAGAATTATCCATATTGGAAACATCTATTTTTGAAAGTCTCACGCCGACTTCAGGATGTGCTGTTTTTCTATTACCGTTTGATTCCCTTGATTTTTCACGAATTACCATTTTATCAATATCCTCTTGAGATTTACCTATGGTTGAAATTTTCCCTGTTTCATCCGGTTTAAGATTTAAGTTTAAATCTTTTTGAGTAGAATCTAATATAATTATATTGTTATTTAATTTTTGAATTTCAATTTCTTCGGCCAGTTTAACAGCTTCAATGATTTTATTTTTTTCAGGATTTGAGATTTTCTCATCTATCTTTTCAGGAGTTGTTATAATAGACTTGTCAGTATTTTTGACTAGATCTTCTATTTTTTCACCTGTAACGTTGGTGATTGTTGGATCAATCTTTGACTCATTGTCAATTGCATTAGGAGACGTGTTATTATTTATATCTTGAATTTGATCTGTCGTATTTATCTTTTGATTGGTTGTTATAGGTAAAATTAATCTTTCAGGCATTTTTCGGAATGTAATATCAACTCGCCTCCAATTATAACCATCGCTATAACTGTATAAGAAGGAGGGAGGATAATCAATATTTTCAGGTTTATATTGGTGTATAACGATAGCAGAATCGATTACTCCTTTTATAGAGCTCATTCGTCTTTTTGATTTTATTTTATTATAAGTCTCAGAACCATGTTTTTCAACATATCCAATAATTTCCACGATTTCAATCGGATTGAGTTTTACTTCTTCCACAAATTCAGCTAAAAGTAGCATTGATTCAGGAGTAAGACTATAATTGTTTACATCATAATAAAAAGATTTTGTTTCCAAGTCTTCTAGGGTCTGAGAGTACAAACAACCAGAGAAACAAAGGAATACAATGAGGCAAACGAAATAGCGCATTATCAAATATACAATTTTTTTATAAAAAAAAGCGTCCTTAGCTAATAAGGACGCTACAAAAGTAAGATATTAATGGATTACATATACGGTTTAAAATCTGGTTTTCCATTGATGATTGTTGATATAACTTTTCCGGTAAATACGTTTTCTCCAGCAGCTAACGTAAACGTCTGAGGAAATAATATTCCATTTACATCTTTAAAATCAGCAAAAGTGGTCGTTGACTCAACTATTTGATCTCCTTCTTTTTTAATTTCAACGCTTTTCACTTTCAAGAAGGTTACCACATCAAAATAGCTGAAACCTTCTTTTAGTCCATCGTTTGTTTTTAAAACATAATAATCTTTACCATTCAGGTTTTCAATGCCAAGCAATTCATACTTCATCGTAGATTTAGAATAATTCACTTCCGGAATAATTCCAAAAGAACTGTTTTTTGCAACAATTTCTTCATTTGTAAATTCTTTTTTCCCAAATTGCATAGAATTAGTTGCACCTGTTTTTCCATCAAAGTAGCTACGTTGAAAAACCATTCCTTGGCCTTCCAATTTTTCAGCTTCAGTTGATGGAGACGCCCATACTTTTGTTGATTTTAATGGAAATGGAATTTGAGCCATCGTCAATTCTGCTATTTCCTCAGTTGACTTTATTTTAGCTATTTTTTTAAGTGCGGACTTAGAAGTTGCTGATTGAGTAACTGCAAGAATATATTTTTCAATTAACACCTCTTTCGCAATTGTTGCAGGTTTCATTTCTTTCACTTCTTCTCCATAAGCATCTAAAAGTTCAATTATTCCGTCTGAATCAAACTTTTTTATTTTCGCTAAAACTTCTTCATTTCCCACCACAATGATATTGCAATTTTTAGCCGTGAAATATGTTTGAGCCATTGTTAAAACATCTTCTTTTGTTATTGATTCTAAACGTTTTAAGTATGTCTGATAGTAATCTTTGTTTAATTTATTTTTAATGATGTTTAATGCGAAACGTGCAACGGTTTGAGGGTTTTCTAGTGATCGTGCAAAACTTCCTGCCATCGCCATTTTAGTCAAATTTAATTCATCATCTTTAACGTATCCATTTGCAATATTATCAAGTTCAAACAAAATTTCAGTTATTGCACTATCTGTAACATCATTTCTAAAATTTCCAGCAGCTGAAAACCAACTTCCATCTTCATCAATATTGACAGATGAATAGCAGCCATATGTAAAAGCTTTGTCTTCTCTTAAATTAGCCATGAATCTCGTTCCAAAACCACCGCCTCCAAGTATGCCATTCAACACATTTAAAGGAAGTTGATTCGCTTCTCCTGGTTTCATTTTAATTGGAAAAGAAACGTGAACAACAGATTGAACTGCTCCTTGCTTTTTTACAAAAATAACTCGGTTTCCCTTGTGGAAATTAGCATCGACTAATTCTTGCTTATATACCTTACCACCTTTCCAATTAGAGAAATATTTTCCAACCATTAATTTGGCTTGTTCAATGGAAATATCGCCCACAATTACTAAATAACTACCATCTGGAGTAAACGTTTTTGAGTAATAATTTTTCACATCGTCCAACGTAATATTATTCAATGTTGTTTCTGTCATTACTTCTCCATATGGGTGACCTTTTGAAAAGTTTGCTTTTGATTCAGCGTTTGAAGCCATTGATCCAGGGTCCGATTTTGCAGCCAATAAATTATCGATATTTTGATTCTTTACCCGGTCAAATTCACTCAAAGGAAAGTTTGCATTCATCATCACATCTGACATCAAAGCCAATCCTTTGTCTAAATGCTTTGTTAGACATGATAACGAAATTATTTGGTTATCAGCGTTTAAAGTTGCTCCAATGTAATCTTTTTCATTGTCTAGCTGATCTTTTGAGCGATTAGTCGTTCCTGACATAATTAACTCTCCAGCTATACTAGATAATCCTGCTTTTTGTCCTTCCACCATAGGAGAAGAATCGGTTACCAATCTAAAGGATACTTTAGGCAGGTTGTGATTTTCAGATAAAATTACTGTGATTCCATTCTCAGTAGTAAAAACTTCAGAATCTTTAATATTGATAACCGGTGCTTTTCCTGCTATTGGCACAATTGAACGGTCCAATTGCCCAAATAATATCGAAGGAAGTAATAAGCCGATGTATAAAATGTGTTTAGTCATTGCTATATATTTTATTTTAAATGTTTTATGAAAATTCAGTTTTGAAAAAAAGAAAAATTAATAAACATTTTATTTTTTATTATTAATTAGTTTTTTTTGGTAAATAATGCAAAATGATGCGTGCATCTTGAGTTAGATATTGCACAGCAACTCTTTGGATATCTTCACGTGTTACTTTCATATAACTTTCCAGTAAATTATTTACACGATTGGCATTTCCAAAATACACATAATTATTAGCCAAATTTTCACAAATGCCTTCAATGGAAGAATTAGATGTAACTAACTGATTTTCAAATTGGTTTCTAATTTTCTCAAATTCTTCTTGAGATATTAATTCTTTTTTAATTAAATCAATTTGGGTATCTAACTCTATTTGTAATGTATCAAGATTGACATCATTAGAACCAATTGCACCAAATATTCCCAGACCAGCATCTTCTAAACCATATGCAAAAGTAAATACTTGCATCGCCATTTGTTTTTTCTCAACGATTACTTTATTCATTCGTGAGCTAGATCCTCCAGATAATATTTCGTTCAACATTTCTAATGCAGGGAAATCCTTACTCGTTTCAGCAGGAAGTCGATATGCCATAAATAAAGCAGGAAGTTGGATATTATCGTAAATAATATCTTTTGTCACTCCAACCGTTTTTTCTGTAGGTTTTTCAGGTCGAGGAATAATCGTTGGTTTTGCTGACTCAGCTGCGATTAGTTTTTTTGCGATTGGATCTTTTGAATTCATAAAATCCTTTGAATCAAATTTAGATTTTTCAACAGCATATTTAGCTAGAAATGCCTCATTTGATAACGTTTCAAAATCACGAAAAAGATTAATTGCTTGACCTTTAGGAATTGTAGAGAAATATTTAGAAATCCATTTTTTTGTTTGCTCAATATTGATATCTCCAGCAATTGACAATGTTGAATTGGCTGGTACATAGAAAGTTCTGTAAAAATCAATGTAATCTTTTTCAACCGCAGCATCAAGATGTTCCATACTTCCAATTGGCTGCCAATTATAAGGATGCACAGTAAACATTCTTTTAAATATTTCACCTATAAAAGTTGCATATGGTTGATTATCTACTCGCTGTCTTTTTTCTTCTTTTACAACTGAACGTTGTGTTTCAATTCCAGTGGTTTCAACTTTAGCGTGAAGTAATCTCTCACTTTCTAGCCATAAACCTAATTCTAACTGATTAGAAGGCAAAACTTCATAATAATAAGTACGATCGTTGGAAGTGTTTGCATTCAATGCACCTCCATTTTTTTCAACCAAAGCACTATATTCGCCTCGTTTGATGTTTTCTGACCCTTCAAATAACAAATGTTCAAAAAAGTGTGCGAATCCAGTTCGATCTGCTTTTTCATTTTTAGACCCAACGTGATATAAGATCGATACTGCTACGATAGGTGTAGCGTGTTCTTCATGCAAAATAACATGAATTCCGTTTGGTAAATTGTACTCTACATATTCTATTTTCTTTTGAGAAAAGGAAGAAAGAGCAGTCGCACTCAAAAATGCTGTGATAAAAAGTTTATTCATTAAGTTTTGATTTTTTTGAATTGTAAAACTAGTTAAGAATATTCAAAAAACGGAATAAAAGTTATGAAAGGTTTTAAATAACTTTCTAATGCTCATTCACAAAGGTCGAGTGGAATAAAAAAGTGATTAAATGATTCGCAAATTCTCGGGTGAATTTAAATGTCATACAAAAAAGTCATGAAAATACAAATGCCTATTTTTTTCGGTTTAATTATTGCTTACTTTTGAATTATGAAATATTTCTTTGTTTTATTCTTTCCTTTCTTGAGTTTTTCTCAAAATGTAATTCCTTTCGTTGATTTTAATAATTATTTCAAAAGTTTTCAGGAGAACAATTTTAAGATTGTCGAATTTCAGAAAATTGTTGAATACAAAGCGGGTGATGAGTTTGTTACCTATATAGATAATAAAGGGAATTTGAGACTGTACGATGGCACTTCACCGAAAGATTTGACCAACTTAACAGTTGAATATAAGGTTTCTGATCACTTATTAGGTTGGAAAGTGGCAGGAACCATTAATATGTGGGATGCTGGAAAAATGAGAACATTGACGTATTATGGTCGATCATTTGAAGTGAAAGATAGTATTATTGTGTATGAGGATTTACGATATAATACTGTGAATGCGTATTGGAAAGGATCTGTTTACCCGCTATACACGGTGGTTGATGATTTATACATGCCTGTTTTTATAGGGGAAAATATTGTTGCTTTTAAGGATAATGGCAATTTTTATAAAATATTTTGGAATGGGAATATATATGATCTAGGCGTTTGGAATGGAACGATTGAATTTCAAGGTGGAACAGATATAATTACTTTAAATGATCCAACTAATAGAACTTTTTCCGTCTTTGATAAAGGAGAATTTATAGATGTGGAATCTTTTTTTATGGGGAAATATCGAGCTGGAAGGGGGTTTGTTGTCTATGAGGATTTAAATGGAAATTTGAATTATTATGGGAAAGGAAATAAACAGCAATTAAGTAATTTTTCTGCTAAATTTTGGGAAGTGAAAGATGATTTGGTAGTGTGGAGTGAAAATAGTTATGTCTACGTTTTTTCAAATAATGAAAAAATAAAAGTTTCCAATTTTATTCCAACGGATTATCAATTAAAAAATAATGTTTTTGCATATCGAAATATCATGGGAGGTGTTAGCGCCGTTGTTGATGGGGTGAACTATGAAATAACAAATCAACCAGACTCTCAGTATGATATTTTGGGATCGTCTGTCATTGTAAAGTTGTTCAACAGTGCCTACATTATTCTGAAAAAAGGTATAAAATATAACTCATAATTTATTTTCTAAATTGTGCATAAAAATTGATAACGTCCTCCTAAAAAACTCAATTACTCTGTTTATATTTGCCTTGTACGATTTTATTTGTGCAGCAAAGAAATAAATAGAATAAAATACAGAAAAAAGAACTAAACAAAAGAATATGAATAATTGGTTTACAGTAAAAGTTAAATATACAAAACAACTAGAAAATGGAACTTTTAAACGTGTTTCTGAGCCTTATTTGCTATGCGCAATGACGTTTACAGATGCTGAAACACGAATCTATGAAGAATTAGGTCAAATTATTAGAGGCGAATTTAACGTAGTTGGAATAAGTCGTACTGAAATTCACGATATTTTTCATTATGAAGAATGTGATGTGTGGTATAAATGTAAAATCACTTTTGAAAGTGAAGGGTCAAGTGTTGATGGTGAAGTTGAGAAAAAGAAAAAAGTAGCTCAAAATTTCTTGGTTACTGCCAATTCTGTGAAAGATGCTTTTGATAAACTAAAAGAAAGTTTATCCACTTTAATGGTTGATTACTTAATTCCTTCCATTATCGTTTCCCCAATTGTAGATATTTTCCCTTACAGAGAAGAATTAGACAAGGAAATTAGTCGAAAACCTCTTGAAGATAAAAAAGAGATTGAAGTTGAGACAGAAATTCCTACAGGAAAAAAAGTGTATTCAGCACCTAGTTCAGATTTTGATGATGAAGAAGTGGATTTTGATGATGAAGAAGATGAAGACAGCGAGCTAGAAGATGGTTTTAGTGATGATGAATAAAAATTAAAAGTATGGAAGATTTTCTAGAACAAATCAAAAATGATCACCGAGATTTTGATCACGGACAGTTAGATGGTTTTTTTGGAAAAGAACCTTTTACTTTTTTTAATAAATGGTATAAAGAGGCGTTTGATTCCAAGCAATTAGAGTCAAATGCTTTTGTTTTGTCTACGGTTGATTCTGAAAACAGGCCAAGTTCTAGAATTTTGTATTTAAAGGAGTTAATAGATGAGTCTTTTGTTTTTTTTACAAATTATAATAGTCACAAAGGACAAGATTTAGAAAAGAATAATAATGCATCGATGTTATTTTTCTGGCCTGGAAATGAACGTCAAATTCGCATTGAAGGCGTCGTTGAAAAAGTTAGTAATAAGATGAGTGATGCTTATTTTTCTACAAGGCCAAGAGGAAGTCAAGTTGGAGCATGGGCTTCCAATCAAAGTGATACTTTAGCTGAACGAAGTGTTCTAGAAAAAAGAGTTGGTGAAATGGCAGCTAAATTTCCAGACTTTGTTCCTAGACCTCCGCATTGGGGTGGGTATTTGCTAAAGCCACGATTAATTGAATTTTGGCAGGGGAGGCCATCTCGCTTGCATGACCGCATTATTTTTGAAAAAGAAAATAATGAATGGAAAATCTATAGAAAAAACCCTTGATGTACGAAATAAAGCCTGAAGTATTTCAGTTGTCGAATGGTATTCGCGTAGTTTATTTACACGCATTTGCTCAAGTTGCGCATATGGGGGTGACTATTTTAGCTGGTTCACGATTTGAAAATCCAGATGAAGAAGGGCTTGCTCATTTTTTAGAACATTGTATTTTTAAAGGAACAAATAAGCGTAAGGCATTTCATGTATTGTCGCGATTAGATTCCGTAGGAGGCGAACTTAATGCTTTTACGAGCAAAGAGGAAATTTGTATTTATGCGTCCTTCACTAAAAATCATTGCAAAAGAGCCTCGGAATTATTAGCAGACATTACTCTTAATTCTTCTTTTCCTTTGAAGGAAATTCAAAAGGAAAAAGAAATTATTTTAGATGAGATTAATTCATATTTAGACAGTCCTAGTGAAAAGATATTTGATGATTTTGAGGCGCATCTTTTCAAGGGGCATGCACTGGGAAATAATATTTTAGGAACTAAAGAAAGTGTAAAAAGTTTTGGGAGAAAGCATTTATTGAATTATGTTAGTCGCTTTTTCACCTCTGACAATATGGTTATTTCATTCGTTGGTGATGTGCCAAGAAAACAATTAGAAAAGATACTTGAAGCTGATTTCATTGGTTGTCAACAAAAAAAAGTGGAGATAATTCAAAATGATTATTCAGGAAATTCTCCATTTAAAATAAAAACCCAAGAATCAAATTTTCAAGTTCATGCGATGATTGGTGGATTAGCTCCTAGTTATATAAACGATTCACGCAGAAGCATGACCTTATTAACCAATATTTTAGGAGGACCAGCATTGAATTCTAGATTAAATTTGTCGATTCGTGAGAAATATGGTTACTCTTATAATATCGAAGCTACTTATTCCACATTTTTTGACACAGGATATTGGGCTGTATATTTAGGAACCGATCCAAAATATATTAAAAAGTCTGTTGAATTGGTGCATAAGGAATTGAAATTATTGCGCGATAAAAAATTAGGAACGCAGCAACTAAATGCTTCAAAAGAGCAATTAAAAGGTCATCTAGCGTTAGGTTTAGATAGTAATTCTGGATTAATGCTTGGTTTAGGGAAGAGTTTATTGATGTTCAATCAAATAGATACCATCCAAGAAATTTATGAATCAATCGATAAATTAACCGCTGAAGAATTACTTGAAACTGCCAATGAATATTTCTCAGAAGCTACTATTTCTCAATTAATATTCGATATCGAAAAATAAAGGTATGGCACTATCACTTTCTATAATCGCTATACATCATTCTATAGTGATAATAAGTCCAGTAGGAACGATTTTAAAACAGCCGGTAAAAGAAGAATCTATACCAGTTTGGGCGGCAACATTAGCTTTTTTAATTCCGATTCTAATTCTAATTCTTGTGCTTTTATATCAGAAACGAAGATATGGCTTAAGAAAAGTTGAGAAAGGAGTTTTCAAACAAAATTTGCCGCATACAAGAGATAATTTATTTGAAGCCTATCTTTGTTTGGCAGTTTTAATGATTCAAAAGGAAACAGTAGATGCAGGGAAGAAACATATCTATATAAAAAAATATTTTCTTACTTATTTCCCTGAAAATTATTATAACTTTTCAGAAACAATTTTAGAATACTACAAGTCAGAACCGATTCAGGTTGATAGTGTAGCATTGTGGATCAATAATTTTGTGAAAGACTATGGGAAAAAAACGCACATTTTATACTTTTTAGCAGGAATTTCCATGGTTGATGGGGAAATAGTTCCTGCCGAAATGGCTTTGTTAAGGGAGATGGCTTTATTGTTAAATGTCGCGGAAGAGGATTTAGAAAGTATCTTGAATACCTATTCTTATTATGGATTCAAGAAAAAGAGAACAAGTAGTTCTAGGTCTAAATCAGTTGATACATCGATGTTAACCAGTGCTTTTAAGATTCTATCCTTAGATAATGGCGCAACAATAGCGCAAGTTAAAGCTTCGTATCGTAAAATGGCAAAGCTGCACCATCCAGATACCTTTTCAAACGAAAATGCAGTTCAACAAAAAATAGCACATGAGCGCTTCGTGAAAATAAACGAGGCTTATGAATATGTTTTAAAGAGTTTAAATTAATTATTTTTTAACTTGCTGAAGTTTGAAAAATGAGAAAAAAAATAGGGTGACCTGATTTGATCACCCTATTTCACTGAAGTTTTATTGCTTTATTTTATTACATCCATCTCAGAGACAATATGTTTTGCTCCCGAAAGATTTTCAATTACCCATAACACGTAACGAATATCAACATTAATTGTTCTTTGCAAAGAAGGATCAAAGATTACGTCACCAGCCATGGCTTCAATATTTCCATCAAAAGCTAACCCAATCAATTCTCCTTTTCCATTTAATACGGGAGACCCTGAATTACCACCGGTAATGTCATTGTCAGTTAAGAAACAAACGTGGAAAGAACCATCTTTGTCTACAAAACGACCGTAATCTTTTGCTTTATTCATTTCTAGTAATTTCACAGGAAGGTCAAATTCAGCATCTCCTTTTTTATATTTTTTGACCATACCATCCATTGTAGTGTAGTTATTCACTTTTGCATCATTACGTTTGTCCGCAGGTAAAGCACGGACTTTTCCGTAGGTTAATCGCAATGTTGAATTGGCATCAGGATACTGAATTGTTCCAATTTTAGAAACTCGCAAACCTTCCACAAGTAATCTTTGTGAGGCTATGAAATCATTTTGGGCAGCAGCAATTTCATCCGATTTAGAACTTAAGTGAGTTATCAAATCAGTTGAAAGTTGGAACAGAGGGTCATTGTTTAAGAAATTTTCATTTGGAAAAACTAAGAAAGCTTTCATTCTTTCTTTCGAAGTAAACATACTTAATTCGAACGCTGCATTTACGTATTTAGAGAAATCGAAATTGTTTTCTTTCCCTAATTTTTCAACAAATGGGCAAACTTGATATCCAACAGATTTAGTTGAGTATAAATTTAATTGAGCAATTAAAACATCTTTTTCTACAGGTAGATAAATGTTTTTGAAAAAATCATCAATCATAGCATTTATTTCATTTTCCATGGTTGCTCTTTTACTTGGATCTGCTTTTGCATAATTGTCCAATTGTTTTCCTAAAGAACGAGAAATAGTTCCAAATGCGCTAGTTCTTAATAATTGTTGTAAATAATTATCATGACGTGATTTTTCATTAGTTAAACTGTAAAACTTGTTAATGTTGCTAATAACATTGCCATACTTCCCTTTATTTTCTGCTTTGTTCGCCCATTTATCAAATTTAGTTTCTTGTATCGCTTTTAATTGTGCAGTTTTTGCTTTTGTTAAAGCATCAATCATTCCTTGACGATTTTTCCAGTAGTTGGCAATTCCAGCATAAGCGCCAGCATAGTTCAGACGAACTTCATCTGATTGATCCATATATATTTTCATTTTATCCATTCCTAGTTTTGAACCTTCAACCCACGCAGGATAAGCATATTTCACATTTTGTTCAATTCCTCCAGCAGGCATCCAACGATTTGTACGACCAGGATATCCTAAAATCATTGCGAAGTCATTTTCTTTCACACCACCAATATTAATTTTCAAATGTTGTTTTGGGGCAAGTGGTACGTTAGAAAGAGAATATTCAGCAGGATTTCCATTTGCATCTGCATAAATTCTGAACATGGAGAAATCTCCAGTATGTCGAGGCCATTCCCAATTATCAGTATCTCCACCAAATTTCCCAATGCTACTTGGAGGATTTCCTACTAAACGAACATCTTTGTAATCTTGATATACAAAGTAATAAAATTCATTTCCTTGAAAAAACGAACGAACAGAAACAGTGTATTTTCCACCTTCATTGTTTTCTTTTTCTATAACTGCAATTTCTGCATTGATTGCTTTACTTCTTTCATCTTCCGTCATTTTATCGTTTAATTTTGATAAAATTCGTTTAGAAACGTCATCCATTCTCACAAAGAATCTTACATAAAGACTAGCAGGTTTTAATTCTTCTTTTCTACTAGCTGCCCAGTATCCATCCGTTAATAAATCTTTTTCCGGTGTTGATAATTCAGCTATCGCATCAAATCCACAATGATGATTCGTAAGAACTAATCCTTCTTTAGAAATTAATTCAGCTGTACAACCCCCATTAAATTGTACGATGGCATCTTTTAAGCTGGAATGATTTATACTATATATTTCTTCTGTTGTTAATTGAAGTCCCATTTTTTGCATATCTCTATGATTGAGTCTTTCAATATTCATCAAAAACCACATTCCCTCGTCAGCCCTCGAGAAAGAAGTTAAAAAGATTGTAATTGTAATAAGTAAGATGTTAATTTGTTTCATTTTAGTTTAAATTAAATTTCTATTTTTTTAATCAGCGTAAATTTATCTATTTTATTAATTAGTTCCTCGCTCATAGATTCTATTTTTACTAAAACTTATTAACGAAGAATAATCTCATCCGCAAACAACCATGCATCAAAACCTTCTCCCAGATGACCTTTAGGACATTTTCCAATACTATTCCCTGTAACTCTTATTTTTCTAATTGGCTCTTTTGTATTGGTTTGAGAGGTGTATATCCAATTTGCATTTGGTTTACCTACATTATTTGAAATATTGACAGCAGTTGTTAGTGGTTTAAAAGTAATCCCATCCATTGAAATTTCATAGGTCACTGATTGTGGAAAGAATATCCAAGATTTGGTGTCTTGAATGCAACTTAGCCCAATTTCTGATAAAATTCGTGGTTCTGAAAAAGATATTTCCGCCATTAAATCTTGACCTTCAAAACCTTGCCAATCTCCTGTTCTAAATTCATTTCCACCTTTTATTCCATCTATTAAAGCGTTTTTCCCACCTGCGGCATATTGATGAGAATACGTCGATTTCAGTTCTAGAGAAATTGTTGCATCTCTTTTTATGAATTCATTTTCAACGGCAAATCCCATATTTTTCGAAGTATTATTTAGGAGAGCAGTTTTTATTAAGGTCGATTTTGAAAGTTTAATAGGTGAGGAGTAGTCATTGGATTTTACCGTTGGGTCTGTGCCATCTAGTGTGTATTTTATACTAAACGTATTGTTTTGGAGGTGTGGATAATTAATAGAAACTTGCATAGAATCACTAAAAGTTCTATTTTCTTGCTCAAAATAGGGGATAGGGGTAAAATCAGTTGGAATTTTTGAGATCGTTGGTGCGTGTTCATAAGAGTCCACTTCGCTGTTTGGTGAGTTTCCCATCTCAAAAATAAGCTCTCCTCCTTCCATAATCTCGGAATGACTGATATAAAGCCGTTTAATTTCCTTACTGTTTAATATTATTTTCTGAATATATTTATTTTCATTTGAATTATTACTGGTAGAGATCGTAAATTTTCCTCCATTTTCTAAATTGATGGAAGCTTTCTGTGCCAGGCATCTTCCGAAGTCATAATAAGGATTTCCAGGTGCAATTTGATACAATCCTAAAGCACTTAAGACATACCAGGATGACATTTGCCCGCAATCTTCATTACCAGAAAGACCATCAGGTTGAATACTGTACATTTCTGTCAGTATTTTGTCTACGTAGAATTGTGTTTTATGAGGGGTATTGGTGTAATTATATAGATATGCAATATGGTGAGAAGGTTCATTTCCATGCGCATATTGACCAATTAATCCCGTAATATCTGCTTGATTTCGGCCTGAAAGCGATGATTTTGTTGTAAATAATCTGTCTAACCAAATCGCAAGCGAATCTTTTCCTCCTAGTAAATCACTAAGAACTCCAACTGCATGAGGAGCATAAAGTGAATATTGCCAGCTATTTGCTTCCGTATAATTAAAGTTCACTTCAGATGGGTCAAATGGAGAATACCAAAGCCCACTTCTTCGAGCTCTCATAAATTTTGTCCTTGGATCAAAGTTGTTAATAAAATTTAAACTTCCTAGTTCATAATGAGTTTGATTTACCTTATCACCAATTGCAGAAGCTACTTGACTGATGCAAAACTGGTCATACGAATATTCTAGTGCTTTTGAAACTGATTCAGGCTCGTCAGAAAGACTAATGAAGCCATTTTTAGTAAATGAAACTTTACCAGATTCATTGAAATTAGAGGTAGCAATCATTGCTTTCAAAGCTTTTTCAGCATCAAATCCTACTATTTTTTTTGTAAAGGCATCTGCTATAACTGACACGGAATGGTATCCAATCATACATTCAGTCTCATTTCCTGCTAATTCCCAAACTGGTAAATCCCCTCCTTCGTCATATTGCCTGAGGAACGTTCTAATAAATTCATTTGTTCTTTTCTGCTGGGTAATTGTAAACAAAGGATGCGTTCCTCGATAGGTGTCCCAAAGTGAAAAAACACTGTATTGTTTATCATTTCCTGTTAATGAATGGATAGTATTATCGCGTCCTCTATAGCGACCGTCACTATCACTAAAAAGATTTGGATTTAGAAAAGAATGATACAGTGAGGTGTAAAATTTAATCATTACCTCTTTGTCGTCTGAATAAAAGTCTATTTTTTCTAATTCTTCATTCCATTTTTTGACAGTTTGAGCTCGAAGGGCATTCATATCCCAGCCTGGTATTTCTTTGTCCAAATTAGCTTTTGCACCTACGTTATCAACAGCTGAAATCCCTACTTTGACCATTATTTTTTCAGTCTCTATTGGGAATTCTAAGAGTAATTTATGCTGATTATCTTTCGTTATTATTTTAGCATCTTTATAGGGAATATTTGTTTCTAACTGAAAGTAAAAATGTTGTTCAGATGCCCAACTTTGCGAAGTTCTAAACCCGGAAATTGAATTTTTATTATTTATTTTGATTTGAGCATCCAGTAACTTATCTCTGTGATCTAAATCGATAAGAATAAATTTTTTATCATTCTTATTTTGAAATGTATATTCATGAAAACCTGAGTGATCGCCTGCAACAAGTCGCACATTTATATGTTGCTGCAATAGTTGGACTTCATAATAACCTGGGCTTGCCTTTTCAGAAGCATGACTAAATTTATCACCATATCCATCCTTGTGACTATATCCAGGTTTAATTTTAGCTGATCCAGATTGAGGCACAATTAGTAAATCACAGTAGTCAGGAACTCCGGTTCCACTCAGATGCGTATGACTAAAGCCGTAAATAATTGAATCCGAATAATGATAACCAGAACAACCATCCCAACCATCAAATCGAGTATCAGGACTCAATTGCATCATTCCAAAAGGTGCGCTTGCTCCTGGGTAAGTATGACCATGACCACCTGTTCCAATAAAAGGATCCACATAATAGGTTTTACTGACCTTCAACTCTACATCATGTTGATCTGCACCAATATATTTCTGCCTGATAGATTGAGCATTTTTTAGTTCGTCTACACTCGTTTTAACTTGAGCGAAATAACCAAAGCAGGGAATCAAAGCGCAAATTACTATGAGTAGATTTTTCATTTATCTAAAGTTTTATTACTTTTTAAGAAAAACGGTCGCTGCAGCACCAAGAATAGCAGCATTTTTATCATGTAATGAAGAGATCCTAATTTCTATTTTATTTTTGAATATCGAAAGAAGACTTTCTTCTAAATAAAATTTAACACGTTCAGCAAACTTTTCTCCACTTTGAGCAATTCCTCCAAATAAAACGTATGCTTTTGGATTGGAGAAACAAGCAAAATCGGCTAGTGATGATCCTAATATTTGAGCGGTAAATTCAATGATCTCGTTGGAAAATAAATCACCATTTTTAGCTGCCTCAAAAACATCTATCGCTTCTGGATGTTCTATATTTAAAAGAATGGATGAACTTTTATTGATTGAATCTAGCTCCTGAATACTGCGTTTAACTCCTGTTGAAGATGCATATGTTTCCAGGCAGCCCTTTCTTCCGCATCCACAAATTCTGCCATTGGGAATAACTCTGATGTGACCAAATTCTCCTGCAAAACCTTCTTCTCCATAAACAATTTTGTTATCAATTATAATTCCACTGCCAAGTCCCGTGCCTAAAGTAATGGTTACGAAATTTGCCAAATCTTTCGCATTTCCAAATAGTTTCTCTCCAATCGCTGCTGCATTGGCATCATTGGTTAGTTGAGATGGTTTATTGAATTTTTCCTGAAATAATTTAGCCAAAGGAATAATGCCTTTCCATTTTAAATTGGGTGCGTATTCTATATTTCCGGTGAAGTGATTCCCGTTTGGCGCACCAATACTTATTCCAATGATAGAATCGATTAAATCTCGTTGTTGTAGGTCATTAAAAATAGCCAGCACTAAATCTTCTGCTTGATCAAAATTAGTTGTGGGAATACTTGTTTCATAAGCGATATTGCCTAAATTATCTACCAATCCATACGCTGAATTAGTTCCTCCGATATCAATTCCTAATGCGAACTGTTTTAACATTGATTATAATGTTGAATTTAAATCCCATTCTGCATGAAACTGCATTAGAAAATCTTCCATATATGAATGTCTTTGTTTTCCAATCGTTTTTGCTGTTTCAGTGTGCAGTCTATCCTTTAAAAGTAGTAATTTTTCATGAAAGTGATTTATTGTATGACTTTTTGAATTTGCATATGAATCAAAAGTATCATGTAAAGTAGGCAAAGAACTCGGTTCGTATATGGGTCTGTTTCGATTTCCTCCAAAAGCAAAAGCACGAGCAATTCCAATAGCTCCAATAGCATCTAGTCTATCAGCATCTTGAACAATTTGACCTTCTAACGATTCAACTTCATCATGTACCTTCGCACCTTTGAATGAAACTTTATCTATTATCTTTTTTACTTGTTGTGCGATTACTTCATCACAATTATTTTCAATTAGCAATTCATAAGCTACTTTTCCACCTTCATTTAATTTCCCCCCGTTAAATTTGTGATCAGAAATATCATGCAACAAGGCTGCTAATTCAACGACAATTCTGTCTCCACCTTCTTTTGTTTGGATATAACATGCGGTAGAATAAACACGTTGAATGTGATGCCAATCGTGACCAGTGGATTCTTCTTTAAAATCTTCTTGAATGAGTTCTTTTATTACTTTAACTAAATTGTTGTAATCCATTTTTTCTTATTTAATTAATTTAATTTTAGTTATCGTTGCCTTGGGTCCTGAAACAAATAAAAAATGTTTATTTGCGGTCATAGAGAAAAAGTTGTTCGTTAGTAAATGAGTCCAATTTTTACCGTTATCACGTGAAAAATCAAGTCCATTTGTTCCACAAGAATAATAGATTCCATTTTTATAATACACGCAAGATTTATAACCTGTTAAACCAGAAAATGATTCATTCCAAGTGATTCCGCCGTCGGCTGTATAAAAAGAAGTTTTTTCAGTAGTAGAAAATTTTGAATGATCACCACCCACTGCAACACCTTCCATGTTATTTTTAAAACATACAGAAAATGCGCCAGTAATTTCACCACTGCGAAAAGGGATTATTGAATTTGACCAAGTTTTACCGCAATCTGTTGATTTAAAGAATCGACTCGTGCTTCCGCCTGATACAAAAATAAAAGTTGAATCATCTAAAACTTGAACAGTTGATCCACTAGCTGCGAAGGCTGCTTCTCCTTCAAAAGAATTCACTTCTCCTTTACAAGGATTCCATGATTTCCCGCCATCTTTTGAGAAAAAAAGAGAAAATTTATTATCTACAGGATCTCCTAAAATAAATCCTGTTTTAGCATGAAAATCCATCGCGTCCAGAAAGATTCCTTTCCAAAAATCGTATTCGATTATTCTAATTTTATTTTTAGGAGATATTTCAATTAATTTTCCAGTTGTTCCACTTTGCAATCCGAAAATAAATTTATTTACTATCGAAATATCTCTCAATTCTTCGAGTTGTGTGTTACTATTTAATGTTCGTTTCTTTTCAGAATGTACGTTGTATGAATAAATCTTTCCATTGGAATTAGCGGCATAAACAACTCGTCCATCAGTAATCAATGATCTTGAATAACAGGTTGAATCCGTATATTGTATAGAAGTGAAGTTGTCGTTTTTTTGAATCAATTCTTTTTCTTTCACTACAGAACAATTTTGTAAACAAAAAGCAATCCCTACCAATGAAAAAAAAGAAAACTGATTCATATTTTAGTACGGTATTTTGAATTAAATTTATCCAATTGATCTTTTTTTAGTTGCTCTAAATTTTCCGGAATAGCTCTTTTCCATCGCTTGTGAGACCAAATCCAGAATTGTGGTTTTAGATTTATTTCTTTTTCTAATAATTTTGTGTGCGATTCGGTAATTTCTCCCCAATTCATAGATTTTGGATCTTCTGTAATCAATTCAAGACGCATTTTATAAAAACCTCTTTTCACCTTTTCCATTGCAAAGAATACGACTGAGAATCCATATTCATTGGCCATTTGTTCTGTCCCAAATAATACCGCAGTTTGCTGATGCAGGAAGTTCATCCAATAACTTTTGTTGGAATCAGGTGGACTTTGATCTCCAAGCACTAAAATAGCAATAGGGGAGTTTACCTCTTTAGAAATGACTTCTTTAAAATTTTTAGCATGCACCACTTTCATTCCAAAACGAGAGCGATGATTATTAATCTTTTCATCCCAAAACTTGTTAGACAAAGGCATTCCAATTCCTAACGCTTGATGTTTAAATAAATAGTTCTGTGATGTAACTAGCCATTCCCAATTATTATAATGCCCTGAAACTAAAATTACACTCTTGTTTTTCGCGTACAGATCATCAAGTATTTCTGGATTATCAACAATCATCCTCTTTGATAATTCATTTTTAGAAATAGTAAAATTTTTCACTCCTTCAGCCAATAAATCAGTGAAATGTCGATAAAATTTTCGTTCGATTTTCTTAATTTCTTTTAAAGATTTTTCAGGAAAGGACTTTATTAAATTTGTTCTAACTACTTTTTTCCTGTAAGGGATAAATAGAATTAATAGAAGGTAGAAGATGTCTGTAAAAAAATAGATGACTCTTAAAGGAAGATAAGAGGCTGGAATTATTATGAGATAATATAATAGTTTGGCTAACATCTTATTCTTTGTATTTATTACCCCACAATTTGTGAATAATTTCTTCAATTTCTTTTTCTTTTACACTACTTCCTGCTTTGAAAAAAGAGGCATTACTTAGTTCATCTGGAAGAAATTCTTGCTCAGAAAAATTTCCAGGGTAACTGTGCGAATATTTATATCCTTTTCCATATCCTAGGTCTTTCATTAATTTCGTTGGTGCATTTCTCAGTGGAAGAGGAACCCCTAGATTCCCAGATTTTCTTACTTCTTCTTGTGCTAAATTAATGGCTTGGTAGGATGCATTTCCTTTTGGGGAAGTAGCTAAATAGATAGTGCATTGTGCTAAAATAAGTCTTGATTCTGGCCAGCCAACTACTTCCACCGCTTGAAAACAATTATTAGCAATAAGTAAGGCGTTTGGATTAGCTAATCCTATATCTTCTACAGCAGAAATAATAAGTCTTCGTGCAATAAATTTTGGATCTTCGCCACCTTCAACCATTCTTGCGAGCCAATAAATTGCTGCATTGGCATCACTTCCTCGAATAGATTTAATAAAAGCAGAAATAATGTCGTAATGCTGCTCCCCATCTTTATCATACATTGCAAGGCTTTGCTGTGCGCACGCCATAACTATTTCATCTGTTATTTCAATGGTGGTTTGATTTTGGAAGGTACCAATAATAATTTCAAAAACATTCAATAATTTTCGAGCGTCTCCTCCAGAAATAGCAAGTAAAGCATTCGTTTCTTTTAATTCAATCTTCTTCTTTTTTAGCAGTTGATCTTCATTAATGGCGCGAATCAATAATTCTAATAAATCTTCTTTTGTGTGATTTTGTAATGTATAAACTTGACAACGAGATAAAAGTGCGGAAATAACCTCAAAAGAAGGGTTTTCAGTGGTGGCTCCAATTAACGTAACGGTTCCTTTTTCTACCGCACCTAATAGTGAATCTTGCTGTGCTTTAGAGAAACGGTGAATTTCATCAATAAATAACAGAGTTCCTTTTTGCTGAAACATTCCACTTTGCTCCACTTTTTGTATTATTTCTCTAACATCTTTTACTCCAGAGGATATTGCAGATAATACATGAACAGGTCTTTGCAAATAGTCAGCAATTAAGTGTGCTAAGGTTGTTTTTCCAACGCCTGGGGGACCCCATAAAATCATGGAAGGAATTAATCCTGAATCCAATGCACGACGAAGAGAAGCACCTTCTTTCAGAAGATGTTGTTGTCCGATGTATGAATTTAATGTTTTCGGACGCATACGTTCTGCTAATGGTGCTAGAATTGTCATGCTAAGTTGGTCGTTTATGTTTCCATCGTCTGTGAGACCATAGCCAATACTCAGGATGTTCAGCAATCACCATCTCAAGATATTCGGTATGCTTATCAAGTATAAATCCTTCACTCACGGCAGCAGGCTCGTCCGTTATAGGATAAAAAGTCACTTCGTAAAACCCTCTTTTTACTTTACGAATACATCCAAATAGAACCGCTTGATCATATTTTGCAGCTAATCTTTCTGTACCTTTCATCCAACCAGTATCTTGGTGCAGGAAAGTGTTCCAATATGCTTTTTTAGGATCAGCAGGTGATTGATCGTTGACCATTATTGTCATGGTCGGCTTTTCCCCTTTACTTGCAAAATAGCGAGGTGTTTCTCGCATGCTGACCATTTTCATTCCAAATCGCTGACGTGATTTCATGATAATTCGGTCAAAGAATTTATTTTTTAGTGGGTGATATGCAGCTAAGGTCTTATGCTTCATTTGTTGCTGAAGACCGACCGCATAATATTCCCAATTATTATAATGTCCGCAGAGGATAATAATACTCTTATTTTTTTCGAAATAAGAGTTGGGTAACTCTGGGTTAATTATCGAACATCTCTTTTGAATGTTTTTTTCTGAAATTGTAAACGATTTTGCACTTTCAACTAGGAAATCGGCAAAATGATGGTAGAATTTTTTTTCAATTACTTTTAACTCAGAATCGGAGAGTTCAGGAAAAGAATTTTTTAAGTTTTTTCTGACAACTTTCTTCCTGTAACCAATTAAATAATAGCATATTATGTATAAAAAGTCCGCGAACCAATAAAGCAGCCGAAAAGGTAGATACGAAATCGGAAGAGCAAGACCATAAAATAAAATTCGACTAAAGAAATTCGTCATATTTTCAGAATGGTGTCAAAAGTACTCTTTTTGTCCTTATATCAAAGCAGATAGTCAAGTGAATTTTTATAATACACGTATTTTATTATTCTATTTTAAGTATTCTGAATGGTGCAGTTTGAAAATATTTAGGTGCAAGGTTTTAGTAATAATGCGAGAAGTAAATGAATTATAGTCCTCGTTCGACTATTAGTTATTATTTGGATCTTTTGGAAATTTGGACATAATTTTAAATTTCCCTCCTAAATCATACATGTATCTTTTCCAATTTTGCTTTGTTTTTGCTTTGAATATACTGGTAGCTGGTATGTCAATGGTTACCCATGAGTTAGTGGTTATTTCTTTTTGCAACTGACCAGCTGACCATCCCGCATATCCAATAAAAAAGCGAACTTTATCAATAAGCGCTGGTTCTGTTTTTATTAAATTAGATAGTTCTTGAAAATCACCACCTAAGTAAATTCCTTCTGAAATGACCGCACTATTTTGAATTTGTTCCCCAAAAGCATGAATGAAGTATAAACTATTAACTTCAATTGGACCTCCTAAACTAATTTGTGTTTCTATCTCTGGGAAATTTTCATCTAATTCATGCAAATTGACAGAGATGAAATTATTTATAACGAATCCAAAACTGCCTTCATTATTGTGTTCGCATAAAAAAATGATGGACCTGCTGAAATAATCTTCCTGCAAAAAAGGGTCAGAGATAAGAAATTTTGCCTTCTCTGGTTCTACTGGATTTGTAAATGATAAATCAATCAATTTAAACTGTTTTTAACAAAATTACGAAAAGATTTTGTTGTTTGTGAATGCCTTGAAAATTTGAGATTAAAATAGTGCAATCTTTCATTAAATGGTACGAATTCACACCTTACTAAATTGACTTTTCTTTAGAAAAATAAAGGTGGTTTTCGTAGATCCAATTTTGCATCTTTAAACATGGAAGAAGTGGATCGCAAACTAAATAGAAAACTTTGATTTTGTCCAATGGGAATCCAGTTAAAAGATAGATTCCAGCAATGCATATCTCTTGTTAGCGTTAATGTGGTGTAGGTTATTTTTACTGTTTGAACGTCAAAATTGACCGTACCAATAATTTTCCAACGTTTCGTAAAACTTAAATCACCATTGGTAGAAATTGTTTGTACTTGTCTGAAATTATTTGAATTTGAAGCCGTTTTTGTGGTATTAGCGTTGATGCTATAAATATGTGTAAAAGTAATTTTCCATGGAATTTCAAAATTAACCACACGTTCTGGGTAGAGCGAGAAATACGTATAGTCTGTATTCCAATTAGTCCCGCTTTTTTTGGATACTTCTTCTAGCTTTTCTCTGCTTACTTTTGATGTGACTACATAAGAGGTGTTTAAATTGGTAGAAAGAAGTCGACCTATTTTTCCTGTTGAATTTAAAGCATACTTTCCAATATCCATTCCTGTTGTACTATCCCAAGCATAGGGGCTGTAATTTGATGAAGCGACAAAACTTATTGATTTAGCAGGGCTAATTCTTAAATTGATCTCAATCGTAGAAAGCTTCATAGAATCTTTTAAAACATCATAGTTACCATTTAAGGAAAGGACATCTATAATATTCGTTTTCTTAAATCCAGTAATTGTATCCTTGTCTGATTTTCTCTTCAATTCAAACGTATTGTTTATTCCGAACGTAATCAAACCGGCACTATTTGTTGGGTTGGACGAATAAACACTTTGCTCAAAAGGTGAGTATCTAATTGTCTTTATTGCAACGGTACCGGTATCAAGCGTCGAAAAAGTGTTTAAATTCGGTATGAATTTAAATCCGAAAGTGGGCGTCAGAATATGTCTTAATAAGGGTTTACTTTTTCCAATAAATCGGTAATAGCTGTAAACAACTGTCGTTAAAGATGCATTGAACGATAAATCATGTGAATAACCTGTTTTTTGAGTTAAATTAGTTATAACGGAATCTACAACGTAGTTTTTCTCTATTTGCTGAAAGTTGATTCGGTTGGAGTAGGTAACAGAAGGATTGAATTTCCAAGTGTTTTTAAATAACCCTGCTGTGGTCTGAATCGTCATATTTTGGGAAATACCATTTAAAAACTGATTTTGTATTTGAGAATAGTTGTGCTGTGTTAATAAAGTGTCTTTAAAAGTCGATTTGTTTTGAATTTCTCCGGTATATGCAAATGATAGTGAAGAAAATACTTTTTTCCATTCTTGATCACCATGAATAAATTTTTTAAGAGGAAATATTCTTGTTAAATTGACATTGTAGATGGGGCTTGTTAGCGAAATATTCTTTGTTTGTGTACTTTGTTTCAAACCTATTTTTAATCCCATGGTTAGAGGTTTTCCTGGAAAAAGTCGTTGTAAATTAATATCTGAATTCAATTGATTGTTAAAATATTGAACATTCTGAGGATATAAACTAGTTTTCGCGTTATTATCAGAAATATAATTCACTTTAGCTGAAAATGACCAAAAGGGATTTGATTTTGGATCTTTCAAATGATCCCAGCTTACGCTTAATTTATTATTGTCTTTGGTACTAGGAAAACCTTGTTTCATTTGCTGAAAATCTATATTAAATGAACCTTTTCGTTTGTATAAAGTAAAATAATCAGTTGTATTTTTTACTCCCCAACTTCCTCTGTTGTATAGTGTGATAAAAGCACTTGTGTGAAGCGACTTGTTGATAGGAAAGAAATACCCGAGATCATTCACTCCAAAACCAAGAGCAGACATAGGAATTATTTGAGGAAACAAAAGTCCGTGTGTTCTTTCCTTCGCTTGAGGAATAATACTAAATGGTAATCCAAAAGGTGTTGGAACTCCTTTAATCCATAAATTCATTGGACCAGTAACAATTCTTTTGTCCGGAATCATTACTGCTTTGGATAAATTAAAATGATAATGAGGGTCATCTAATTCACACGTAGTAAATCGACCTTGCTTAAAATGAATATCTCCGTTATGTTGTCTCTTGGCGACTCCCATATACAAGAAAATTTCATCTTGTTTTATTTTCACTTCTTCAATGTATCCTTTTTGCGTTTTGAAGTTATATCGGATACGAGAGGCTTGAATTTCTTCCGCACCATTTTTGAACTGCGGCATTTCAATTTTATTGCTGTCTTTCGTTAGAATGTATGAGGCGAAAACTTCATTTTTTTTAAGGTCAACGAGTATATACCCGGCCTTCATATTGGTTTCAAGATATTCTAAATGTGCTTCGCCGTATAAATGAATTTTATTTTCTTTGACATCTAAATAAATGGAATCCTTGGCACCGTATTTGGCTAGCTCTTCGAAAGAATCATCATTGACGTAAATGGTGTCTCTCGCTTTTTTATCTAATAGTTGTGCGTACGAATTATTTAGAAAGGACATTATTAACAATGTCCTTAAGATAAATAAGAATATGATACGATTTTTAATCAACTATTAGGAGTAAATTTGTTTTTTGAAATGCATATTACGGCAAAATTATAAAAATCCCTTGTTTATGAAGGATAAAAGATCGAATTATATCAGAAACTATGCCACATTGGTTTTTTATGTGATATTCAGTGTTTGTTTTTCGTTTTCTCAAAACAGCGATAATTTACGTCCGAGTATAAAAACGGTTGTAATTGACGCTGGACATGGTGGTAAAGATCCAGGATGCCATGGTCATTCAGCTCATGAAAAGAATGTTTGCTTATCTATGGCTTTGAAATTGGGTGCAATGATCAAGAAAAAATACCCTACAATAAAAGTTATTTTCACGAGAAGTACAGATGTTTTTGTGGAATTAGATGAACGTGCAAAAATTGCAAATAGAAATAAGGCAGATCTTTTTATTTGTATACACGCAAATGCTGCAGGAGAAGTCGTTTATGGTGTTGAAACGTATGTGCTTGGTTTGCATAAAACGGAAGCTCAACAATTGATTGCAGAAAGAGAAAATTCAACCATTTTTCTGGAGGAGGATAAAGGCGCGAAATACAAAGATTTTGACTTATCGCCTGACGCTTTAATAGCCCGTCAAATTCAATTATCGGTTTTTTTAGATCAATCTATTAGTTTTGCTACAAAAATTCAAACTGAATTTAAAAAGATAGGGCGCTCTGATAGAGGAGTTAAGCAGGCCGGTTTTTTAGTATTATATAAAACGACCATGCCTAGTGTTTTAATAGAAACAGGTTTTTTGACAAATGCAAGTGAGGAAAAGTTTTTAAGTGATTCTGTTTCTCAAGTAAAAATGGCAAATTCTATTTTCACGGCGTTTGAAAAATATAGAAATGAATTGGAAGGAATGGATGTAAAAGTAACTGATGATGCATCACCGGTGAAAATTATCAAAGAAGTTTCTCCATCAATCGTTACAAGTGAAAAAGATAAAATTATTTTTAAAGTTCAAATTGAAACATCGGATAAAAAAGTAGCACTAACAGATTCTAAATTTAAGAATCTAAAAGTGTCTGAATACAAGCAAGATAACCTGTTTAAATATACGGCAGGTAATTATGAAAATGATTTTAAGGCTGCAAGTCAATACAAAAAAGTGTTGATTTCACAAGGATATGAACATGCGTTTGTTGTAGCATTTTTGAATGGAGAGCGTATTAATATAGAAAAAGCTATTAAATTAGCGGAAAAATAAGATTTTGAAGAAAGCAAAAGAAATAAAAACGGCAATTATAGCGCTTTTAGCTATTACTTTATTAATACTTGGTGTTAATTTTTTGAAGGGAAATAGTTTTTTTGGAGGAGACAAAGTCTATTATGCATATTTTCCAAATTCAGGAGGAATTGCCGCTGCTAGTTCTGTTGTTTTAAATGGAGTAGGAGTAGGAAAGGTATTGTCCGTTGAAAATGTAATAGGCGGTTCTCCGAATCGTCAAGTTAGGGTAAAATTCAATATACAAGAAGATAATATTAAAATCCCGGTGGGCTCTACATTAGAAATTGGTTCTATTGACTTGTTTAATAAGGGTTTAATTTTAATCTTAAATCCCGATACTAAAGCAGGGTATCTGAAATATGGAAACTCTTTACAAGGCCGAGTTGGTGTAGATATGTTTTCTCAAGTGAAAGCTTATGCAGACCCAGTTTCAGCAAGATTGCAAGGAATGATGGAAAAAGTAGATAAGTTAGTTGTTTCCTTTTCTTCATTTTGGGACACAACAGCCACAACGTCTATTCAAACAAGTATGATTGAGCTGAAAATAGCTATTACTCGGTTTGGCAATGTAGCTTTTCTTGCGGAAGGTCTTATAGCCGAGGAAAAGTTGAAGTTGAGCAATATAATGTCAAATGTTGAAAGTATTTCATCAAACATCAAAAAAAGTAATGATGAAATTACATCAATTTTAGGAAATACTAAAAAAATTACAGATGACATGGTGACAGCAGATTTTAAAGTGGTGATAGGCGATGCTCAGCAGACTATTAAAAAATTAAATGTGATTCTGGAAGATGCTAGTAAAGGCAGTGGAACATTAGGTAAGTTACTAAAAGATGAAACGCTATACAATGAATTAGTAAAATCTAACAAGGATCTTCAAACGTTAGTAACTGATTTACAAGCTCACCCTGAACGCTATGTACATTTTTCAATAAGCGGTAGGAAAGTGAAAGGATTGGAATTATCAGATGTAGATGAACATAAATTACATCAAGTTTTAGATTCAACAATTTTAAAAAAATAAATAACTGATTGCTATGGTATCTTCTATTATTTTCATACTACTTTCTATTTTTGGTTTTGGTTTTTTCACGTGGAATGCATTAAAAATTAGACAGAATATCCTTTTAGGTAGAGATTTAGATCGGACTGATAACAAGTCAGAAAGATGGAAAATAATGACCTTAGTTGCTTTAGGTCAAAAGAAAATGTTTGCTCGTCCAATACCTGCTATGTTGCACTTTGCGTTATACGCGGCTTTTGTCATTACGCAAATTGAGCTAATTGAAATTATTGTTGATGGAATCAGTAGTTCACATCGAATTTTCCGCCCTGCATTAGGAGGTTTCTATACTTTTATGGTAAGTTTTATTGAGATTTTGTCTGTTTTAGCTACCGTTGCAACAATTGCTTTTTTATCTCGACGAAATTTATTAAAACTTCCTCGCTTGAACATGAAAGAATTGATAGGTTGGCCAAAAAAAGATGCCAATATGATTTTAATTATGGAACTAATCTTAGTAAGTTTCATTTTCATGATGAATGGTGCAGATGAGGTTCTCTATTCTAAAGGATTATCGCACGCTGCAAACTTAGGAGAAGGAACATTAGGTCTTTCTGTGAGCAGTTGGTTGGGTCCTTTATTTTTTGGAGGAATGTCTGAACATAGTTTACATATAGTGGAAAGAGTAGGATGGTGGGGTCATTTATCAATGGTTTTTGCATTTTTGAATTATTTACCTTATTCAAAACATTTACATATTTTATTAGCGTTTCCTAATACATGGTATTCCAATTTAAACAAAAAAGGAAGGTTAACAAATCTTGAGTCTGTTACAAACGAGGTGAAGTTAATGATGGATCCAAATGCAGATCCTTATGCCGCTCCAGCAGAAAATACTGAACCTGTTACTTTTGGTGCAAAAGATGTACGTGATTTAACTTGGAAGAATTTGCTAGATGCTTATTCGTGCACAGAATGTGGGAGATGTACTTCTTCGTGCCCTGCAAATATTACAGGTAAATTATTATCTCCCAGAAAGATAATTATGGATACAAGAGATCGATTAACAGAGGTTGGAGACAATTATAGAAAACATGGGAAGGAATATTCGGACGGGAAAAGTTTATTGATTGATTATATAACGGAGGAAGAAATTTGGGCCTGTACTTCATGTAACGCATGCGTTGAGGCGTGCCCAGTCAATATTGATCCTTTGTCTATTATTATCGATTTGAGAAGAAATTTAGTGATGGAAGATTCAAAGATGCCAACAGAATTAGCAGGAATGTTTACGAAAATCGAAAATAATGGTGCACCATGGCAATTTGCGCAAGCGGATAGGTTAAAGTGGGCTGATGAACAATAATTGTTGGGTTAGGAATTTCTTATCCCTACTACATTTTAAAATATACTATTATGAGTAATCTATTAAAAGTGCCTACAATGGCAGAAATGATGTCATCAGGTGAAGTTCCAGATGTATTGTTTTGGGTTGGCTGTGCAGGAAGTTTCGATGATAGAGCTAAAAAAATAACAAAGGCAATCGTAAAAATATTACAAAATTGTCACGTCAAATTTGCCGTATTAGGAGCTGAAGAAAGTTGTACTGGTGATCCAGCGAAGCGAGCAGGAAATGAGTTTCTTTTTCAGATGCAAGCAATGATGAATATTCAGGTATTAGATGGGTATGAAATTAAAAAGATCGTAACGGGATGTCCTCATTGCTTTAATACGTTGAAGAATGAGTATCCTGAATTAGGAGGTAATTATGTAGTGCTTCATCATACTGAGCTAATTCAAGAATTGATTAATTCTGGGAAATTAAAATTGGAAGGTGGAGCGCAATTCAAAGGGAAGAAAATAACATTTCATGATCCATGTTATTTAGGACGTGCGAATGATGTGTATGAAGCTCCTCGTTCCTTAATTGAAAAATTAGATGCCGAGTTAGTTGAGATGAAACGCTGTAAAACGAATGGACTTTGTTGTGGAGCAGGTGGTGCACAGATGTTTAAAGAAGCAGAAAAGGGAAATAAAGAAATTAACATAGAACGTACAGAGGAAGCCTTAGAAACTACAGCTGAAATTATAGCAACAGGGTGTCCTTTTTGCAATACAATGATGACAGACGGTGTTAAATTAGCGGGTAAAGAAGCAGATGTGAAAGTTCTAGATATCGCTGAATTAATCGCTTCGGCATCAGATTTATAGAAAATATGTATTTTCAAGAACTACCAAAGGATGCTCGATTGTGGGTTTATCAATCGAATAGATGTATTAATGAGAATGAACAAGCCGAAATTTCAACGATTTTAAATCAGTTTATCTCTTCGTGGGCTGCGCATGGTATTCCTTTAAAGGCTGAAACATTAGTAATAAAAGATCATTTTATTATTTTTGCTGTCGATGAAAAACAGGAGGCTGCTTCAGGATGTTCAATAGATAGTTCGGTGAAATTAATGAAGGAAATTGGTCAGAAATTTAATATTGATTTTTTTGATCGATTGAAGTTAATTGTTGAAAAAGATTCAGAAAAGAAAATTATTCCTTTTTCTGAATTAGGTGTTTATTCGGAGTGGAAAATATACGATACATTGATAAATACTGTTGAGAAGTTAAATGAGTCTTTTTTAATTCAAGTGAAGGACAGCGAATTGTATAAAATACTTTAATCACTGCTTTTCATTAATCAACACCGAATGAATGAATATCATTATGATTTTCTTCAATTTTATCTTTAACTATTTTAATTTTAGTGGTCAGAATAAAAATATCTGGAGTTGAGTTTTGTTTCAACCAAATCCAACTAGAATTTTCATTTTCGATGGCCATCGCCATATGATAAAGCAAGGTGAATTTATGTTTCTTGAGCCAGTTTTGCGCTTTTTCATCTCCTTCTGCAGCATGTATCATCGCCATTAAGTGTGCGTAACCATTTTCTACCAACCAAGATCTAGCGTTGTTTTTTAAATAGATAGCAGAAGCAGCAATTACTAATTCAGGATAACCATTTTCATTCAGCCATTTCGAAATTTGAATATTTCCTCCAATGGATTCGGACCAAGCTAAGATTATTCGAGTCGGGTAATCAAGAGGTTTAATTGGTACAGGGGTAATTATTCTCGCCTTTTCAGCTTTTGGAACTGTCCCAATTTTCTTATTTTTATTAAACCAACTCATTTTATTTTGTAGAATAGGTATGCGACAATAATTGCAGTCGAAGCCCCAATTATATCAGCAATGATTCCTCCCATTGCTGCGTAACGCGTATTTTTGACTCTTATTGAACCAAAATAAACGGCTAGAACATAAAAAGTGGTTTCTGTACTTCCTTGAAATGTAGCGGCAAGTTTAGCTACAAAAGAATCAACTCCATTAGATGTAAACGTATCAACCATTAAAGCTCTAGCTCCACTTCCTGAAAATGGTTTCATAAAGGCTACAGGTAACGCATCGATAAATTCGGTATGAACCATTCCAAGATATTCTAAAGAAAACTTAATACCTTTTAGAAGTAGCTCCATTGCTCCACACGTTCTAAAAACAGCTATCGCAGCAAGCATTGCAACCAAATAGGGAATTATATTTAATGCCACTTCAAAACCTCCTTTTGCTCCCTCAATAAATGACTCGAAAACATTTACTTTTGAACGAATAGCTAAGATAAAAAAGACACCGATAAAGGAAAATAAAATCAAGTTACTTCCTACTAATGAGATAGGTTGAACCATTTCAGGATGACTACTCAGATAAAACATTAAAGCACAAATCAAAACCGTTAACGTTCCTACATATAGCACAATAACTTTGTTTAGTAGATTGATTTTTTGTTTAATTCCGACGTAGATTAGCGCCGCAAGCGTTGCAAAGAATGTTGAAATTAGGATAGGTAAGAAAACTTCAGCAGGCGATGATGACCCTGCAGTGGCTCTAAATGCTAAAATACTGACAGGGATAATAGTTAAACCAGATGCATTTAAAACCATGAACATAATCTGAGCATTGGTAGCAACGTCTGGATTTGGATTTAACGTTTGAAGTTCCTTCATTGCCTTTAATCCTGCAGGGGTTGCTGCATTATCTAGTCCTAGCATATTGGCAGAAATATTCAACATCATGGAGCCAATTGCCGGATGTTCTTTTGGAACTTCAGGGAAAATTTTTGAAAATAAAGGTGAAACAATTTTTGTCATGTGTTTAATTGCCCCACCTTCTTCACCTACCTTCATAATTCCCATCCAAAGACAGAGTACACCCACAAGACCGAGTGACAGCGTAAAACCAGTTTCTGCAGCCGTAAAAAGTGATTTGACCAATTGATCAAAAATATTTAAATCATGCCAAAATATAAGTTTACCAAGTCCCATGAACATGGCAATAAGAAACATTCCAATAAATATTTTGTTTAACATATAACGAAAGTCGTGATTTTATACTTGCAAAATCGAAATACAAAAACAAGATTTCCACATACTTATTAAGAAAAAGGTGGATAACCTAGAAAATAAGAAAACTTGTATTAATAATTAGTTAATTTTCCATCCATCATTACTAATTTCTTATCGGCCATATTTGCCAAATTTTCGTTGTGAGTAATTATTACAAATGTTTGATTAAATTGATCTCTCAAATCGAAAAATAATGAATGTAATTCTTGAGAATTAGCTGAATCTAAATTCCCCGAAGGTTCGTCAGCAAATATAACTTTTGGTCTGTTTATTAATGAACGAGCTACTGCAACTCTTTGTTGCTCACCACCAGACAATTCACTTGGTTTGTGATTCAATCTAGAAGTTAAGCCTAACATATCTAATAATTTAGCAGCTTCTTTCTTTGCGTCGGTGAGCGAAAGGCCTTTAATTAGAGCAGGAAGACACGTGTTTTCAATTGCCGAAAATTCAGGTAGTAGTTGATGAAATTGAAAAATAAAACCGATTTGTGTATTTCTAAATTCTGAAAGTTTTCTAGCAGATAATGAAAATGGGTTGATATCATCTAGGGTAATTATACCTGTATCTGGTTTTTCTAAAGTTCCAAGTAATTGCAGAAGAGTTGTTTTCCCTGCGCCAGAAGAACCAACGATAGAAACGATTTCACCTTGTTCTGCATAAAGATCGATTCCTTTTAAAATTTGTAAGGAGCCATATGACTTTGTTAAATCTGTCGCTTTGAGCATTATTTTTTCATTTTAATAGAATGACCCATTTTATCACGTTTGGTGATTAAATACTCTTCATTATGCTCATTGCTTTCAATCTCCAACGAAATATTTTCAACGATTTCAAGTCCATAACCTACTAATCCCGTTCTTTTTGTTGGATTATTGGTCATTAGTTTCATTTTAGAAATACCTAAATCACGAATAATTTGAGCACCAATTCCGTAATCTCTTTCATCCGCATTAAAACCAAGCATTAGATTTGCTTCTACCGTATCAAAGCCATCTTCTTGAAGTTTATAGGCTTTTAATTTATTAACTAAACCAATCCCACGCCCTTCTTGATTCATATATACAATTACGCCTTTTCCTTCTTTTTCAATAGTTTGCATGGCAGCATGTAATTGAGGACCACAATCACAACGACATGATCCAAAAATATCTCCAGTGATACAAGATGAATGTACACGAACAAGAATGTTTTCATCCTTATTCCAAGTGCCTTTTACAAGTGCTAGATGTTCTTTTCCAGAATTAATTTCTTTATAGGCATGTAATTGGAAATCACCCCATTTAGTAGGCATTTTTACATCAACAATTCGTTCAATGAGTGATTCTGTTTTTATTCGGTATTCAATTAAGTCCTCAATCGAAATGATTTTTAGATTGAATTTTTTTGCAATTTTCACTAATTGAGGAAGACGAGCCATCGTACCATCTTCATTTAGAATTTCTACAATAACACCTGCTGGCTCAAAACCGGCCAATCGTGATAAGTCAACTGCAGCTTCTGTGTGCCCTGCTCTTCGCAAAACCCCTTCTTTTTTAGCACGTAAAGGGAAAATATGACCAGGTTTCCCTAATTCAGAAGGATGAATCGTAGGATCGATTAGTGCTTGTATGGTTTTTGATCTATCACTTGCTGAAATTCCTGTGGTGCAGCCATGTCCATTCAGGTCAACGGAAATGGTAAAAGGAGTTTCATAGGCAGCAGAATTTGATTTCACCATCAAGTCCAAGCCTAATTCATCACATTTATCTTCTAATAATGGCGCGCAAATTAATCCACGGCCATGGGTAGCCATAAAGTTTATTATTTCGGGAGTAACATTTCTAGCTGCTGTTAAAAAATCACCTTCATTTTCTCTGTCTTCATCATCAACAACGATGATTACACGCCCATTTTTAATCTCTTCAATTCCTTCTTCAATAGTGTTTAAAGTAAACTTCATTCTGCCTTGTGTAAATCTTAAGTTGGTGTTTGTAAAAAAAATAAAAAATTAGTATCCTCTTTCTTTTGCTAAATACCAAAAGTCCTTATCATTTAAAATCTTTTTATCAGTTACACGATATCGCTTTATTTTACTAAAATAAGCAATTGGAAATCCTGCAGCAAAACCAATTAATCCAACTTTTGTCATATTAAAATATCCAGCTTCATTGATTGACATACCCCCTTTAAATTTAATGTTTAAAAGAGGGGCAAGTGCAATAACAATAGTAGATGAAACTATCATAGCGCCGACACCAACATTATGAATACCGCTTCTTAGCGGTGAGGAATAATTAACGTACTGAAGATCTTTAATGTTAATAGATCTCGGTTGTTCTAGTGCGGAATAATAGTAACTTGAGTAATCTACCGTTGTGTTAATTGTTGATTCATTATACAGGTTTTGTTCGATGGATTCATTTAGTACATCAAAATCTAACTTTGTATCATATAAATCACGGATGTTTCCATTTACAAAATAAGTACTTTCTCTTGTGATACCATCTTTAGGATGTTCAACATAGGTTAAAGTATAAGAACTATTGTCTCTAAGTTTAAATGATTTGGAAGAATCAGCAGAATTAACTAACAGGAAATTTCCAAAAACGGAATCAATTTCTGTATTTTCATCCTCGTTGTTAATTTTTTCCCTCTGAGAAAAAGCAACAAGAGAAAAGAAAGATAATATTAAAGTCAAAGAAATATTTTTTTTCATTTTTCTATTTTTTCTAATAAGTACTAAATTTTATAGATTCTGCAATTTTTACTTAAAACTGTCATCAAAAATACTAAAAGCAAGTTGAATAAAGATATTTTACAAGCTTTTAATTTTTTCATTACTCTCATTGAATTACTAAAAATCGAAATTCCGTAAGTAAATTATAAGTGAGTGCCTAAATTAGTTTTTCTCAGAAGACACTAAGCCTGCTCGCTTTAAAAGTGCTTCTGGTTTCGGTTCTTGCCCTCTAAATCGCTTGTATAAAATCATCGGATGTTCCGTTCCTCCTTTACTTAAAATATTTTCTACAAATGAGGCCCCAATGGTTGGGTTGAAAATACCATTTTCTTTAAAATATTCGAATGCATCAGCATCTAAAACTTCTGCCCATTTATAGCTGTAATATCCTGACGAGTAACCTCCTGGGAATATGTGAGAAAAAGAAACACTGGTGCAGTTTTCATAAACGTCTGGAAACAATTTTGTTTTTTCTAAAGCCTCAATTTCATGATTTTTCACATTCACTATTGCACTTGGGTCAGATCCATGCCAAGACATATCTAGAAGACCTAAACTAATTTGTCTCACTGTCGCCATTCCTTCTAGAAAACTAGCAGATTCTTTTATTTTTTGAACATATTCCATCGGAATAGTAGCGCCTGTTTCATAATGTTTTGCAAACAGATCTAAACATTCCTTTTCGTAGCACCAATTTTCGAAAACTTGACTAGGAAGTTCTACAAAATCCCAATAAACACTGGTTCCAGAAAGACTTGGGTAAATAGTATTCGCTAGCATTCCATGTAAACCGTGACCAAATTCGTGGAATAGGGTAGTTACTTCTCCGAAAGTTAAAAGTGAAGGTTTTGAATTGGTAGGCTTTGTGAAATTACAAACATTAGAAATGTGTGGTCTATCATTTTTTTCATTTTGATATTTTTGTCCTTTGAATGATGTCATCCACGCTCCATTTCGCTTACCTTCTCTTGGATGAAAATCAGCATAAAAAATAGAAATCAACTGCTCATTCATATTGTATACTTCGTATGTTTTCACATCAGGATGGTAGGTGTCTATCGAAGTAACTTGTTTGAAAGTTAAACCAAAAAGTTTATTAGCAACGATAAAAGCACCTTCGATCACATTTTCTAATTGAAAGTAGGGTTTTAATTTTTCATCATCGAGATTAAAAAGTTTATTTTTAAGTTTCTCAGAATAATAAGCTGAATCCCATTTTTCTAAATGGTCAATACCATCTAAATCTTTTGCAAAATCCTCTAATTGATCAAATTCTTTTTGTGCGAAAGGTTTTGCTTTATCCAATAAATCATTTAAAAAAGCAATAACTTTTTCTGGCGTAGCAGCCATTCGTTCTTCTAGGACAAAATGTGAATGTGTTTTATATCCTAGTAATTTAGCTCTTTCAAAACGTCTTTTTGTAATTTTTAAAACGATTTCTTCGTTGTTGAATTCATTATTTTTAAAACATTGAGCACCTGCTGCTAAAGCAAGTTTTTTGCGCAAATCTCGATTATCTGCATATTTCATAAATGGGATATAACTTGGATACGCTAAAGTGATAATCCAACCATCTTTTCCTTTTGATTTTGCAATTTGTGCAGCCGCATCTTTTTCCCCTTCTGGTAGCCCTTTTAAATCATCTTCATCAGTAATATGCATCTCATAGGCATTGGTTTCAGCCAACACATTTTCCCCAAATTTTAATTTTAAAGTTGAAAGTTCCTTATCTATTTCCCGAAGAATCTCTTTTTTTTCATCCAACAAATTAGCTCCATTTCGAGAAAAACTTTTATATGTTTTATCTAGCAGTGTCATTTGCTCAGTTGTCAAGATTAAAGAATCCTTTTGATCATAGACAATTTTAATTCTTTGAAATAAATCGATATTCAAGGTGATGTCATTTCCAAATTCAGAGAGCATTGGAGAAACTTCTTGGGCTATTTTTTGAATTTCAGCATTGGTTTCGGCAGAATTTAAATTAAAAAAGATACTTGATACTCGATCTAATTGTTCACCTGAATATTCTAAAGCTTCAATTGTGTTAGTGAAAGAAGGAAGCTCAGTGTTTGATGTAATTTCATTAATTTCTAACTTTGTTTGCTCAATTAAAAAGCGAAAGGCTGGTAAGAAATCTTCATTTTTTATTTTAGAAAAAGGAGCTAAATCGAAAGCTTCTAATAACGGATTTTGTATATTACTCATTGTTTCAGTATTATATTTTTATGATGTGTTGATTCTTATTCAAATACAGTATAAATAGTATTATAAAAGTTTGTATTCTGACTATAAAAAGGTCTTGTTTCTAGATCTTAAATAACCAGGAACACATAGGGATAGGGAAAGATTGTTTGATATATGCTCCTTTATTTGTGCGTGATAACACATTTACTCCAGCACATGAAAATTGAAATGCTCTACTTTCTGTTTGTTGAACGCGTATGCCTGGCATAAAGAAAAAAGAAATCTTTTCGCTTAGTTGATTTACGGTAGAATAATTTCCAAATTGGTCATACATAATCACATTATCTGTCTGCAGTTTTGTGGATGCGAACATAGAATCAAAAAATACACTTGTTTTTTTTCCGACTTTATATATTCCAGCAATTGAAAACATAGGACCTGAGCTTAAACGATTTGTGATGCTAGAACTGTTTTTAAGATCCATTTTACTTACTACATAACCAGCAGAAAAACTGACATTATTAATTCTATTTCCATAAGTTGATGTTATCCAGTTTAGAGAACCGAAAGACGAATTAAAAATGGAGTGATAAAGTGTTGTTCCTGTCAAACTTCCAATTGCAAAATTTAGATTTTTATTTTTTGTTTTAAGAGAGTACTTGGCAGCAAGTGCTATAGGACTTCCCCACCAAGTAGTCATAACTCCCAATGATAGGTTGTTTGTAACAGCAAAATGTATTTCAGGCCCATAAAGATTAATCATCGCATAATTTACATATTTTTTAATAGGAAGTGCATTCGTTGTAAAAGCGTATCGAGTAGTAAAAGATCCTTCAATAACGTATTCTCCATCAGAAATTATTTTATCTTCAGTAAAATCTTTGATCTCTCTAATTTCAAATTTAGGAATATAAATTTTACCTTTATTTTTCGTTAATAATAATACTTCTCTCCCATCATCACTTAATAATTCACCAACTATTTGTTCTCCATTGTTCATTACGATAAGTGTCAATTTCACATCTTTTAAAGTACTGTCAGTTTCAGTATTAACTTGTGAGATTGATGCATTACTTTGTAGTAATAGGCAAATAAAAATAATTGAAAAAAATACCTTTTTCATAGAACTCGTTTTTAAGTGTAATTTTTTCGCTAAAGTACTCATATTTGTAGACTAAAAAGAAATAAATATCAGTTCTTTTATTGATTAAAAAGCCATCGTTTTTATATCGCTATACACGTTGGGATTGAAAGTTTAAAAAATGAAAATTCTTCATAATGTTTACTAATTTTGTGTCACATTTTTTTTAATTGTAAAATCAACATGCAAAATTACTTTTCGGGTTTTCTTTTTCTTTTTTTCTTTTTTCTTTTTTCATGCTCTAATCCTACAAAAGATGGATGTAAAAGTTGTGAATTATCAAATACAGATTTACTAGATTCATTGGAGAATATTATGAGAATTCAAAAATTGGATTCACTTGAAAAGGCTACATACAGTGGTTTAGGTTTAATAGACATTCAAGCCATAAATAAGGATATTTTCGTTGATTTGAAATATGCTGGAAAAGATAATTTTATGAAAATGAAATTATATGAAAAATTAAATAAAGCATTATTACAGAAAGAGGTAGCGAAAAGATTAAGTGCATGTCAGATTTATTTGACAAAGATTGACGCCAGTCTTCACTTGTTAGTGTATGACGCGATTCGCCCGCTAAGTGTTCAACAAAAAATGTGGGATGCCTTGGATTCAATTCCTGTTTCGGCGCGTGTCAAATTTGTATCAAATCCTAAAAATGGAAGTATTCATAACTATGGGGCTGCGGTAGATTTAACAATTTGCGATCAGAAAGGACATCCTTTAGATATGGGAGCAGGATATGACGATATTAGAGAAATAGCGTATCCTAAGTTAGAAAAAAAGTTTCTTGCAAATGGAGAATTGACTGTTGATCAAGTCGAAAATAGAAAATTATTACGCAAAATAATGGCCTCACAAGATTTTTCCAATATTGCAACTGAATGGTGGCATTTTAATGCTTGTACAAGAGCAGAGGCAAAAAAAAAGTACATAATTATGCAACATGAATAATCAATTGACTACTTTTTGATTAACAGTGATTAGTAAAAAAAAACTATCGCTTAATTACTTTAATAGAATCTTTAACTCCGAACTCAGAAGTAACCAATAACACATACATTCCTTGCGCTAAAGTGGTAATATCAAATTCGAGATCTTTCGTAAATACTTTCTCTGAGACTAATTTTCCCTTGGAATCAATTATTTTTAAGTAATGTATTCCAGGTGAATTAGCAACAATTAAAAACGGTCCTTCAGTCGGGTTGGGAGAGACTTGCAAAGCGGGAATTTGAGAATTATCATTAAGTGATACTTCAAATTCAGGATCGTAAGTTAATGTCCCTGAGTTGTTTATTATCCAATTATAAGGATCTATTGAAGCGATATTGGTCACTCTACCAATGTCTTTGATCAAATATTGATTTACTAGTTGATTGATTTCAAATCGAATGGTGGTGTCACTTTTGTTTTCTCTTTCAAAGCTTATTTCTAGCGGGTTTGTGAAAATTTGAGTCAAAAATTCTCCGGAAGGATATTGGGATATTTCGAGGGATAAATTATATCCTATTCTATTCCATCTTAGGTTATAGGTTGGATATCCCTCACCATAATACCACTCTTCAAACGTTTTTGTTAAATCTACTCCTGATGCATTTTCTAAAGTGGCTTTCACATCTAATCCTGTGGCTGTTCCTCCTTTAAAATTAGTTTGATAATCCTTCAATCCTTGAAAAAAAGCTTCATCGTTATTAATGACGAAGCGCATTGTATTAATAATTGCCGCACCTTTTGCATATGTTAATCGGTAGTTAAATATCCGATTTGCTGACAAAGTGTCGGAATGAATGTAAACACTTCCATCTAGATATTGCATCGCAGCAAGGTGGTATGCATCCATTTGTGAGGCTCTTTCAAGAGGATACATGTTTTCCAACATCAAATACTGACAATAAGTAGCAAAACCTTCGTTGACCCAAATATCTGCCCATGATGCGCACGTGACGTTGTCACCAAACCACTGATGTCCTAATTCATGTGCCGTTAAGTTTTTACCAAAGTTCACCTGAGTAGTCATTGTTTGGTGTTCCATTCCACCTCCGATTGGAGCCATGCAATGCCCATATTTTTCTTTGTAAAATGGGTATAATCCAAATAGGGTTGAATATAATTCAATATAATCAGCCGTTTGATCAAGTTGATAATTCCAATCGGATAATACTTGAGGATTATTGAAAATATAGTTTTGGATTAACACTGGATTTGGAGCGCCAATGGGATTACAATAAATAGAATAGTCTATATATTCAGCAACTGCCACTGAGATAAGGTAGTAGTCAATTGGGTAAATTTGCTTCCATTCATAACGTGAAGTCCCATTACCTAGGTCGACAACTTGTGTTAAAAGTCCATTTGATCCTGCTTTACAATTGTTTGGAACAGTTATTTTTACTTCACAGCTATCAGCTTTGTCTTTTAATGATTGTTTACATGGCCACCATTCGTAAGCAGAGAAAGGTTCTGATAAGGAAGCTGTTACTTGGGCGTTGTAGGTGATATCAATAGGACTTGTTAAACCAGAACCACCCATTGGGTTTGTTCCAGAATTTGGGGGAGTTCCACTGTAATCTATGGCAATAATAAAAGATTCATTCGCAAGTTTTAAAACAGGAACTTTAACAGCAGAAATATTTCTTGAATAAAAAACGGAAGTACCATTTACTCGAATATCAGAAATTAACATGGTTTGGTATAATTCAAACAAAGCAGAATCTAAATTTTCACGAGCAGAGGCATGGATTTCAACGGTACCAGAAATAAATGGGTTCAAATTTGTAAGTGAGACGTTCAAAGAATAGAAATGCACATCATATCGCTCTGCTTCTGCAATTTGAGCTATTGTTAACGTATTGCTTTTTTCGTTTTTTTGAATTGATTTCAATTTTGAACACTCTTCTTGAGCAGAACTGTATAAAAATGCACAACCGATAAAATAATACGTTATTAATTTTTTCATGGCTAAAAAAAATGAGTTGTTCAAATATAAGGTTTTTTTCTCATAAAATAAGTTTAGATTTGTTGTGTAAAATAGTAACGTTTGTAGTCATTCATTTAGCGATTAAAATACTAAAAGCTTCCCGGTGAAAAAAAACATTGAAATTAAAATAATAAGTTTTTACCTTCTTTCGGTTGCAGGAGTTTTAGGCTTGATTCATATGTTTATTTCTCCCAATCTTTTGACGCATTCTCATTTTTTAAATTGGGATGCTATACATTATCAATGGATTGCAAGTAAAGGGTATGAGGGATTTCGAGTTGCTTTCTTTCCTCTTTTCCCTTTGATTTGGAGGTTTTTAACGGTAGGAGCAACTGGTATAGTCATTTTTAATGCACTTCTTTTCTTGATTTCATTTTATTTTTTAATGAAGTCACTGCAATTAAAAAGGTTTGAAACAGTACTTTATTTAAGCATTCCCAGTTTTATTTTCTTTTACCTTCCTTACTCAGAATCTGTTTTTTTCGCACTTTCTGTGGCGTTGATTTGGAGTGTGCGAAAAAAACTTTTTTGGTTGACTCTTTTATCCTTGTTTTTTTGCACACTTTCAAGACCTGCTTTTACAATATTGATTCCAGCATTGATTTTAATGGAACTTGTTTGTGAAAAACGGAACTTCCAAATGGTTTTTCGAATTTTTATGTATTGTTTCATTTCGCTTATAGCTATCGCAATCGTTGGATTGATTCAATATCAGGATACAAAAAAGTGGTTTGAATTTTTCAGTGTTCAAGAAGGGTGGGGCAATCATCTGCAAATACCTCATTTTCCATTATCCTCTTGGGGAGGTAATATGATCGCGAGATTAGATGGTGTTGCATTTATTTTCGGATTGATTTCAGGTGTTTGTTTAGTTTTATATATTCTTCGCGTGAACTTTATGAAAGCAAAGTCAATCCCGAAAGATGTTATTTTATCCTTGGCGTATTTGGGAGGTATTACTTTAACCGTTTTTCTTTTTAGAGGCGGAGCTTTATTTAGCTTGAATAGATTTCTTTTTGCGACACCTTTTATAATCGTAGCTGTAAATTATTTCTTGAAGCAAAATTTTAGTTTTTCAAATCGAAAATTGATATTAATCCTATTTATTTTAATCATTTATTGGTTAAGTTTTGCTTCATATGTGCACATACAAGCCTTTTTGAAATATTTTGCAGTTTCTGTTTATGTATTGTTGTTCTTTATGATTAAGTCAGAACATTCTGCACTTAGAAAAATGGCAATAGTTTCTTTTATCAGTGTTAATTTATTCTTCCAAGTCTATTTTTATTGTCATTTTCTGTTATCAGAGGGAAGTGCAGGTTTCGTTGGTTAGTATTATTTATTGATTAACCGAATTAATATTTACATTTGCTAAAAAAAAATAAAACGATGAAAAAAATACTAGTATTGATGTTTGCTGCTACTTTATTAGTAACATCCTGTTCTAAAGAAGCAAGATTAAATAGGAAATTAAAAGGAACTTGGAATGTGCAATCCTACACGCAAAATGGAACTCCTTTTAATATGACTGGATTAACGCGCAGTATTACATTTACAAAAGATAAAAAAGGAGTAGGTAATTATTCAATGACGACAACTATTTTATCATTCCCTACAGTTGAAACCGGAACTTATGCGATAACAAGTGATACAAAAATCACTAAAACACAAGTTGCGCCCGTTGTGACTTCTGGTAGCGCTATAACTGTGATGAATATCGTGAGTTTTTCTAAAGCGGACATGACATTATCTATAGTAACATCTTCAGGAACGGATGTTTATGTATTAAAGAAAAGTTGATTTTTTCAATAATTAAAATGATTTATTACTAGAGCCAATAGCATGTATTGGCTCTTTTTTATTCTACTATTAATTTCCTCGTCATTGGCCCAAGACAAAATAATGCGTCTAGAATTGATAGATTGTCGATAAAATTGTGTGAAGGGCTAAAAACTTGAATATATTTATTTTTTGAGGTTGATTCTAGGTTGGTATTTTGGTTTAAAATGGTTCTAAAGTCCTTTTCTTGAATACTATAGTCGGTTGAAAAAGCAGTTGATAGGTCGAAATCAAACCAAGCAAAAATTCTATCTTGAATCGTTTTATTGAATTTTAATAAATTGGATTCATTTTGAAAAATAAGTTCCCTAATTTCTACACCATAATGTTCGAAGTAGGGAGAGGAAGAATAAGCACTTTCAATCGCCTTCCAATGGTCTTTTCTCCAATCAATATCGTAAGAAATTTCAACTTCATCAATGGATGTTTTTGAACCATTCCTTCGAAAAACTGGAATAGATAAAGCTTGCACGCCGTTCGCTGTGAGAATTTCGCAGCGATTTCTAAAGGTTTGTTTTATAAAATGTTCCTTCGCTTCAATTAGAACTTCTTTATGAAGAGCTAGAGCACGATAATAAGTAAGATTACCAAAATATACTGTTGGAAAAACAGGAATCATCAGTGAATAAACTTAAACACCCTGTCCCATCTTACTCCAGCATAAGGATCTTTAGAGAACCATACCATTGACGCTTTTCCAACAATATGATCTTCAGGTACGCAACCCCAAATTCTCGAATCTGCAGAGTTATATCGATTATCTCCCATGAGCCAATAATAGTTCATCGCAAAAGTATACGTTGTTACTTTTTTTCCATCAATAAAAATTCCTGATTTTGTTTCAGACAACTTATGACCTTCATACGCAGTGATTATTCGTCTATACCATGCGATGTTCCCAGAATTTATTTTTATAGTTTGTCCTTTTTTTGGTATTTGAAATCTTGTAAAATCTGTTATCGTATTATTAATATATGGATCTTTTGGAAAAGTAGAGAGATTCATTAGCATTTGTTCTCCACTTGGATTTACATCACTTGTGTCGGAATATTGCGGACGTAAAATGACTTCAAATTTAGCAGCGGGATATTTATTTTGAAGAATTCTTTTTTGATTCTGCGTTAACTGCATTTCCCAGTAGTTGTCGTATTTTTTGTAATCTCCTCGAGCTTGCTCAATTCCCCATGAAAACATTTGTTTACTATCAACAGATTGAATATTTGTAACTTTGTATTGAAGATTTTGAAATTCAGGAACAAAAGCTTTTTTATCATTTACATATAATATAGATTTTTTAATTTCAATCCAATCACCTGCGATTGCAACACATCTTTTGATGTAATTTTCTCTTTTGTCAACTGGTCTATAAATTAAACCATAATGATTGATAATATCATATTCACCTGTTTCATTCTGTCTGTGTGTAATTTTTTCTTCAGACATTTCTTGTATCGCTTTATTCTTCCATTTTTTATTATCTTTAAAGAATTGCAATAACATATAGTTATTTGTTAAGATATTTATGGTTTGTTCATCTGTAATTCCAACTTTTTTTAAGCTATCAGTATAATATTGCTGAACAATACTGCCATTTCTGCTAGTTTCGGCATCTGTCTTAAAGAGAAAAAAGGCCTCATCGTTAACAATACCATGGTAATCATGTCCCATTAAACCATCTGGCATTCTTGGATCATAAACAGCCGTATCTCCAGATGGATAATTAAATACAACCACATCATTTCTATTCACTTTTCCAAAGCCAGGAAGTCTAGTGTAATTTACTGTTTCAAGCGTTGAATAAGACTTTGTGATCACCCAAGGAATGGTGTTGTGAACCAATGGAAAGGATAGCGGAGTGACGGGTACTTTTGGTCCGTATGCTAATTTGTTTACAAAAAGAAAGTCACCAACCAACAAAGTTTTTTCCATCGATCCCGTTGGTATTTGGAAAGGTTCAAAAACATACGTTCGAATGATACTCGCTGCCACCAATGCAAACATGATGGAATCACCCCATTCTTTCACTTTTGTTTTTTGTCCTGGTTTTTCTCTCGAAATAGCATTTAATGCAAGCGCTAATGCATTTCCAATAATAGGGAGTGAAAGAAATAGTGCTAAATGGTCTCCCCAAGCGCGTTCATCTACTTCTTTTCCATTCATCCAGTTCGTTTCAGGAAGAATATCTTGTTTAGAGGAGGCTATTTTTGAAAGAATGATGTAGGGAAAGAAAATACCTTGAAGAGTATCTAGAAAAGAATAATAACCAAATCTGCGGATGTAACTGGTGTTAACAACTGACCACATCACTAAATGTATACCTGGAAAAACCATCAAAAATGCCCACCATGGTTTTTTACAACTTATCTTAAAAGCAACATAGTAATTATACCCAGGAACAAGTGCTTCCCACTGTTTTCTATCAGCTTGCTCAAAACTTTTCCACCACATAGCTAAATAGGGGTGGACAACTAAAAATAAGTAAAAATAAATTGCGTTCATTATTTAAAAATTTAATACATCATTCATTTGAAATTCACCTTTTTTACCTTCTAGAAATTCTGCTGCGATGACTGCTCCTAAAGCAAATCCCTTTCTACTGTGAGCTTCATGGGAGATAGATATTGTGTCAATCTCTGAAGTATAGTTAATGGTATGTGTTCCAGGAACATCAGGTAATCTATATGAAGTTAAAGATAATTGGTTATTATTTGTTGATGGTACTTCATCTCTCCCAAGAACCCACGATTTGTAATCGACATTGTTTTCTATAATCCCATCTGCTAAAGTGATTGCTGTTCCACTTGGAGCATCTAATTTTTGAAGGTGATGAATTTCTTCAATGGATGCTACATAGTCTTTCTTGCCAGAAATAAGTTGTGCTAGTTTTTTATTTAATTCAAAAAAAATGTTCACTCCAATACTAAAGTTGGAAGCATGTAGGAGACTTCCATCCAATTTTTTTATTTTTTCTTGTATAAAAGTTAGATTATCATTCCAACCTGTTGTTCCAACTATAATAGGAATGTTTCGTTCAAGGCAAAAAAGGATATGGTTCACAACTAATTTTGGTTGTGAAAATTCAATTGCCATCTCAACATTTGAAAAGTCAGCATGCTGAACACTAAGTTCGCTGTTGCAAATTAATACGACGGAATGACCACGTTGTTCAGCAATTTTTTCAATTGCTTTCCCCATTTTTCCGTATCCTATAAGTGCTATGTTCATTCTTTTCTTTGAATTAAAACAAAAGTAGGTTTAAAAATTTGTTAACCTAATTTTTTAACGAAAATTAAAGGTTAATCCTAATCCTGCGGTATTGTTGTTTAGTATCTTGGGTTTAATTTGCAAAGTTAAATCATCAGAAATATCAAATTTTACAAAATGTGCTCCAATTCCAGCATCAAGTACTTGAAATAAATAGGCAATCCCAAATGTTAAAATAGATAAATCTCTTTGAGAGGAATACGTGTTGTATAATGTTAAAACACCTAGAGAATCGTATGAAGCCCATTTAGGATCGGAGATAATTCCAGGATTTGCTATTCTATAATCGTATTCGTGTTTTAGTGAAAGTTGAGTAGATTGATTTTTGATGAGGAAGTATCCACTAGCGCCAATTGCAGCATAGAAAAGTGGGACCTTCCAAAAGACATTATTTCTTCCTTTTGTGCCTTTTCTAGTTTCTAAATAATTATAAAATTGACCAGCACCTGGTAATACAGCAGAATATATGACCGCTTTTTTTACTGAAAATTTGGATATTGTATCAATTTGCACACTGTCAAGACTTTTATCTTGACAAAATAAAAAGTTAGTTAGCAAGATAAAAACAAAAGCAAACGGAAATTTCATTATTTATTTAAAAGTTCAATAATTCGGTTAAAATCTACATCTGAATTAAAATTGATGATTATTTTTCCGGTCCCGTTACTTGTTTTCTTCAGTTCAATTTTTGAGGAAAGTTTGTCTGCTAAATGTTCTTTAAAAACAACTTGGTTGCTTGTTAAGTAAGATTTTACTCCATTTACTTCCCTTGGTTTTTGGGATTCTTCTCTAGAAATTTCACCCGTATTTCCTTGTTTGATTAATATTTCAACGTCGCGAACAGATAGACTTTCTAAAAGAATTTTATTGAAAATAGCTAGTTGTATTTGCTCTTCTCCTGCAGAAACTAAAGCTCTTGCATGCCCCATAGATATTAGGTTGTCGCGCACACCAGCTTGAATATCAGCAGGTAGTTTTAATAACCGGATATGATTAGTAATACTAGAACGACTTTTAGATATTTTTTGACTTAATTGATCTTGTGTAAGCGAACATTCATCAATTAATCGTTGATATGAAAGGGCAACTTCTATAGAATTTAAATCTTCGCGTTGAATATTTTCTACCAATGCCATTTCTAACATTGATTGGTCATTAGCAACTCGAATGTAGGCTGGGACTTCCGTTAATTCAGCTAATTGCGAAGCTCTGAAACGTCGTTCACCAGAAATTAATTGGTATTTATCTCTCCCTAATTTTCGAACGGTTAATGGTTGAATTATTCCATGAACAGCAATGGACTGACGCAATTCTTCAAGAGATGATTTTTCAAAATTAGAACGTGGATTGAAAGGATTCGCTTCAATATTCGCGATGGAAAGCATAGCAATTGATCCAACGACATCGGAAGAGGCATTTCTTGTTGTTATGTCTGTACTTGCATTTTCCAATAAAGCGCTTAAACCTTTTCCTAATGCAGAACGTTTTGTAGTATTAGAGTTCATTGTCTAATTCAATTTTTTTAGTTTCGTTATTTATTTTTGTCGCGTCGTTTTTTTGCAGAACCTCTCTGGCAAAGTTAAGATAATTAAAAGATCCTTTACTCGAAGCATCGTGCATAATAATGGTCTCACCAAAACTTGGAGCTTCGCCTAACTTTGTATTTCTATGAATTACAGTATCAAAAACTAATTCTTGAAAATGTGTTTTCACTTCGTCTACAACTTGATTTGCCAAACGTAAACGAGAATCATACATGGTTAAAATGATACCTTCAATTTCAAGATTTTCATTTAGTCGCCCTTGAATAATTTTTATCGTATTTAATAATTTACCCAATCCTTCTAGTGCAAAATATTCACACTGCACCGGAATCATGACAGAATCTGCAGCAGTTAATGCGTTAACAGTAATTAGTCCTAAGGATGGTGAACAATCAATAATAATGAAATCATATTCATCCTTCACCTTGTCTAGCGCCAATTTTAACATGTATTCCCGGTTGGGCAAATCAATCATTTCTAGTTCTGCACCAACTAAATCAATATGTGAAGGAAGTATGTCTAAATTTGGATTTTGTGTCGTAAGAATAAGTTCTTTAGGGTGAACACCGTTTATCAAACAATCATAAATGTTCTTTGTGCTTTTGGGATCAAAACCAAGTCCTGATGTAGCATTTGCTTGAGGATCAGCATCGACTAGAAGTGTTTTGTATTCTAATACACCAAAACAACCACCTAAATTAATAGCTGTTGTCGTTTTTCCAACACCACCTTTTTGATTTGCAATTGCAATAATTTTACCCATTAGATTAAATTTGAACGCTAAAGATACGCCAAATCATGCTTTAAAAAGCTAATAGTTTTACGTATTTATTAACATTTTCAAGTGGGTTTTGAAAATATTATCTTAAAGATCTTCGAACGAAATGGACGAATAATTGGAGTCCTGATCTTCTTTTTCAATAAAATCACCTGAAAGTTTTAATTCTTTGATTTTCGCTAACACATCTTCAAGTCCTTCTTGAAATTTGTCAAAATCTTCTTTGTATAGAAAAAGTTTATGTTTTTCGAAATTGTCTCGACCTTCTGAGAACGTTTTCTTGCTTTCGGTTAAAATGATATACAAGTCTTTTCCCTTGGTGGCTTTAACATCAAAAAAATAAGTTCTTTTTCCTGCTCTTACTACTTTTGAATATACTTCGTTGTTATTATCATTTTCCATTGTCTTATGTTTTTTCAGATTAACAAGACAAATATGCTGATTTTTTTGATTGCTATGCTGATTGTGAATAAAATAGATTGATTTGTTATTAAAAAAAAACAATGCAATAGATGAGCAAAGGAAATGAATCAGTTTTGTTCTTCGCTCAATTGTTTCTTATACATTTCGGCATAGATCCCTCGTAAATCTAATAATTCCGCATGTGATCCTTCTTCTACTTTTTCTCCATTGTCTATAACGATGATCTTATTTGCATTTCTAATGGAGGAAATACGATGACTCACAATGATAGAGGTAATTATGTTTTTTTCATCTTTCAAATTTTCTAAGATAATTTCTTCCGTTTCGGTGTCAACAGCAGATAGACAATCGTCCATCAATAGCAAGTTAGGCTTTCTAATTAGTGCTCTGGCAATACTTACTCGTTGTTTTTGACCTCCACTTAAATTCACACCTCTTTCGCCTAATAACGTTTCAAATTGATCGGGGAATTGTTCAATATTATGATACACATGGGCTTTCTTTGTAATAGCTATTAAATCATCATTGGAAGCATCATTGTTGTCAATTCCAAATTTAATATTGTTCCCTATCGTATCTGAAAATAAAAAAACATCTTGTGGAATGACACCTGTTTGCTTCCTGAAATCATGAATATTAATGTTTTTTATATTTTGGTTATCAATCAATATTTCCCCTTCATCTGTATCAAATTGTCTCATTATTAGGTTTAATATGGTTGATTTTCCACTTCCTGTTTTTCCAATTATCGCAAATGTATCTCCTTTCTGAATACTGAAATTTAACTTATGAACTGCTTTTATTCCTGAGTTATCGTAGGTATAGCTCACATTTTTAAATTCAATGGAGCCCTCAAAATGAAAAGGAGAACTGTTTTCATTTTTTATTTCAGGTTCTTCCCGCAGAAATTCATTGATTCGTTCTTGCGATGCTGCAGCTCTTTGTATAATAGAAGTAACCCATCCTACACTTGCAAAAGGCCATGTTAGCATATTCACAAACATAATAAAAGAGACAATTTCACCTAAAGAAATAGACTTTTCATAGGTCATAATTCCTCCTGTATAGATGACAATCAACGTACTTAAGCCTATTAAAAACGTAATTGTTGGCATAAAAAGAGCATTGACCAGGACTAATTTCATATTTCTTTTTTGATACTCATCGGCAGAAACATTAAATTTTTCTTTTATCTCTTCTTCTCGACTGAAAGCTTTGATGACTCGTATTCCTGAGAAAAATTCCTGAATCAATGTCGACATATTGGATTGCTCTTGTTGAACTTTATGACTCAACTTATTCATCTTATTAGAGACTTTGTAGATAAGAAAAGACATTACAGGTAAGGGTAGCAATACAAAAAATGTCAATTTCCCACTTATTTGTATCATTTGGGAAACAACCATGATAAATAAAACCGCGAGATTAATAGTATACATCACGCCTGGTCCTAAATACATTCTAACCTGACTTACATCTTCTGTTATTCGATTCATTAAATCGCCGGTATTATTTCTTTTGAAAAAAGAATAATCTAACCTTTGATATTGGTTGTAAATCTCATTTTTTAAATCATACTCGATTAATCGTGACATAATAATGATACTTTGTCTCTGAAAAAAGAGAAATAGTCCTTTCATTAATGCCAAAAACATATAAAATCCACCAATTTTTAACATCAATGTCAAAAAATCTGAAAAGTTTTTTAGCTCTGTTTTTTTGAATAATTCATCCACAGTAGATTGTACAAACATAGGTATTTGCACACCAAAATAGTTCGAGATAATGATAAATACCACACCCAAAAGGACGTGCCATTTATATTTAAAAAAATATTTATTCAAATAGCTAAGTGACTTCATTCGATATTTTCCTATTTTTGCAACGAAAAAAGTTGCATAACGGTGCAAAAATAAACAATTGACTTGATATAATATTTATTAGCGTTTTATATGTTCGAAGTAAAAGCATTTCAAGATACGGATTTAGCGTCTAATCCAGTCATTGCTCAAATGAGCAAGTTTAATCATGAACAAATATTATTTTGTAATGATAATGCAACAGGACTGAAGGCAATTATAGCTGTTCATAATACGGTTTTAGGTCCTGCTTTGGGTGGAACACGAATGTGGCAATACACGAATGAATTAGAGGCCTTGAACGATGTTCTCCGCCTTTCTCGAGGAATGTCTTATAAAAATTCAATTTCAGGTTTAAATTTGGGGGGAGGTAAAGCAGTCATTATCGGCGACTCCTACACAATGAAATCAGAGGCTTTAATGCGCCGTTTCGGAAAATTCGTTAATAGTTTAGCTGGAAAATATATTACTGCAGAAGATGTTGGTATTTCCACGTTAGATATGACGTATGTAAAAATGGAAACAGATCATGTTGTGGGTTTACCTGGAAAAAGTGGTGATCCTTCGCCCGTTACTGCGCATGGAGTATATATGGGAATGAAGGCGTGTGCTAAGGAGCAATTTGGTTCAGATTCTTTATCAGGTAAAAAAATTGCGGTGCAAGGTGTTGGTCATGTTGGCGAATATTTAGTTAATTTTCTGACAAAAGAAGGAGCCGATGTTTTTATTACGGATATTCATGAACAAAGTTTAAAAAGAGTATCTGAAACGTATGGCGCAAAAGTGGTTGGCCTAGATGATATTTACGATATCGAGATGGATATTTATGCTCCATGTGCCTTAGGAGCAACAATTAATAGTGATACTTTATCTCGCTTGAAGTGTTCAATCATTGCAGGCGCTGCTAATAATCAGTTGCAGCAAGAAGATGTTCATGGGTTAAACGTTATGCAAAAGGGAATTATTTATGCTCCAGATTTTGCTTTAAATGCCGGAGGTGTAATTAATTGCTATTCAGAGGTAAAAGGGTATTCTTCTGAATGGGCAATGTCAAAAGCGGATGAAATTTATAATACGATTTTAAATATCGTTAAAAGATCTAAAACTGAAAATATTCCAACGTATCAGATTGCTAATAAAATGGCTGAGGAAAGAATAGAATCAATAGGTAAAGTTAAGTTACCAATGTAATAATGAAAGTTTAAATATTTTTTAAAAAGGACTTTCATAAAATAAACAGAATGCTGAATAGAAGACATTTAAGGATCAAAGTATTACAAGCTCTTTATGCTTATTATCAATCCAATGAGGACAGTTACAGAAGAACTGAAAATGATATGATGCAGGCAATTGAAAGAATTTATGATTTGTACATTTATCTGATGTTAACATTTGGTGAATTGAACGCGATTGCAGTTAGGAGAATTGAAGATAATAAAAAGAAAATTCGCCCTTCTGATCTTGAATTGAATCCAAACATGAAATTTGTTGAGAACGATTTAATAAAATTACTGATCGAAAACAAAGAATTAAGAGCTATTTCTGAAGATTTAAAAGTAAATTGGGTAGGGGATGATCACCAAGAAATGTTCAAGAAAATGCTTCTTCACATTCGTGAAAGTGAGACCTATTTTGAATTTATGGAAAATGGAGTAAGTGGATTTGAAGAAGATAAACAGTTCGCATTAGCACTTTTTAAAACAGAGATTGCCAATTATCCTTTACTGTATGATTTTTTCGAAGAAAAGAGTATTCAATGGATGGATGACATCGATCTTGCGTGTTCAATGGTTTTAAAAACAATGAAATCTTTTACATTGGAGGGAGATAATGATATCCTGAAATTATACAAAGATAAAGAGGATGAACAGCAATTTGTAACGGAATTGCTTCGTAAAACGATTTCTTTGGATAAAGAAAATGAACTCCTAATTGATGATTTAACGAAAAATTGGGAATTAGATCGTATTGCGAAAATGGATGTTGTGCTGATGAAAATGGCAATTACTGAATTTCAAATTTTTAATAGTATTCCAACAAAAGTGACCTTGAATGAATACATTGAAATCTCCAAATTTTACAGCACGCCTAAAAGCCATACCTTTATCAATGGGGTTCTTGACAAGGCCATAGATAGATTGACAAAAGAAAATAAAATTCTTAAAGTTGGAAGAGGGCTTATTAATTAGTCTTAAATAAATAGAAACAAATAGAAAAAGAATGAAGAATAAATGTATACTTTTTATTGGATTAGCACTTTTCGCTCAATCTTGTACAGATACTTCCAAAGTGGAAGTTGGAAATAAAACAACTATGAAGGTCAATCTTGTTTATGATGCTGGAAATGTTGTAAAAGGAGAAGTTATCGATGCTAAATTTGTACTCAAAAATACCGGAAAATATCCTTTAGTTATTGGTGATGCAAAAGGTTCTTGCAGTTGCACTGTTGCAGAAAAACCGGAAAAACCGATTGCTCCAGGTGAAGAAGGAGAAATCAAGGCGCATGTTACAACAATGAATGCGATCGCCGGAAACATTAATAAATCAATCAATATTGTGGCTAATACAGAGCCATCGGTTACGCAGGTAATCGTAAAAGCAAATATCTTAAACAAGTAAATAATTAAATTAATATATAAGAAGATGAATCCACAAGTGATAATGTTAGTGTTAATGTTGGTCGTATTTTATTTCTTTATGATCAGACCTCAGCAAAAAAAACAAAAAGAGTTAAAAGCTTTTAGAGAAAATATGAAAGCTGGTGATAAAGTAGTTACCATTGGAGGAATTCATGGTAAAATTTTAGAATTAAGTGATTCAACGGTCTTAATTAGTTCTGAAGGTAGTAAATTACGATTAGATAAATCTGCTATTGCAACTAGTTCTGCAGATCAATTAACACCAACTGCTTAATCCTCTTTTAGGATATATTTAAGTCCGAACTAGTTTAGTTCGGACTTTTTTATTATATTTAAATTATCTAATGATAAAAGTCCATGTATACTATGAGAGTTTTCCTATTTGCATTTTGCTTTTTATTACTCTTAGTTTCTTGTAACCAAGAGACGGTTCACGAGGATTGTGGTTTGTGCGGGGTGAATATGAACAGGGTAGACACACCTGAAGATCCAGAAGCTGCTATTTTACAAGTACAACAAGCAGACACTTCCACCGCTGGTAATGCCGAATTCAAGGAGAATAAACTTAAAATCGAAAAAATTTATGGAGAACAGTGGGATTTTTGTAAATGTGTTGTAGCCAATGATTCGCTTGACAAGGCAGTTAAAGCGGGAGATATTACAGGTAAATTAATGGAGAGATTTGATGAAGTGGATATAAAATGTAAATCATTTCTAGTAATGGATAATACACGTACTCCTGAAGAGAGAGCGAAACATGATAAGAAAATTAGAAATTGTTTAAGAGCAGCAGGAATTCGTTGAAAGGATTTGCTGGACATATTTCAATTATGTGTAAACATATTCTTTGGTCCGAAAGTAATTTGTTATGAACTGTTGATTTTTTACACTTTAAAATACAAAAAAAAGACTCGAAATATAATCCCGAGTCTTTTTTTTTATACGTCAATTTTATATCAATAATAAATAGCACGTCTAACTTTAGCAACATGTTTTGCTAAACGAATTACTTGTTTTGTATAGCCAAACTCATTGTCATACCATGCGTATAAAACGATGTTTTGACCATCTACAGAAACGATTGTTGCTTTTGAATCATAGACTGAGCAACATGTATTTCCGATAATATCTGAAGATACTAATTCAGGGTCAAAAGAGTAATAAATTTGATTCACTAATTCTCCATTTAACGCAGCGTCTTTGATAATTGCATTTACTTCTTCAACTGTAGTTTTTTTGTCAATTTGTAAACTTAATATAGCTAAAGAACCGTTAGGTGTAGGAACACGTACTGCATTTGCAGTCAATTTATCTTTTAAATGGGGAATTACTTTTGTGACTGCTGCACCTGCACCAGTGGAAGTGATAACCATATTCACAGCAGCTGATCTACCTCTTCGAGAAGATTTGTGCATATTATCTAATAGATTTTGATCATTTGTGTAGGCGTGAACAGTTTCAATATGTCCCTTAACAACTCCTAATTTATCATTGATCACTTTTAATACCGGAGAAATAGCGTTCGTTGTACAAGAAGCTGCTGAAAAAATATCCTCATTTTCTACATCGATTTCACCATGATTTATTCCGTAAACAATGTTTGGAATTTCTTTTCCTGGAGCTGTAAGAATAACTTTTGACACACCATTCGCTTGTAAATGTCTTGATAATGATGCACGATCAGTATAAACTCCTGTATTATCAATCACTAAAGCATTGGAAATTCCATACGCAGTGTAATCAATATCTTCAGGGTTTTTAGCATCTATCATTTGTACAATTTGTCCATTGATAATAATTGATTTGTTCGGTAAATCCGCTTGAACAGAACCTTTGAATGCACCGTGAACAGAATCGTTTCTCAATAATGCTGCTCTCTTTGTAATGTCAGCATCAGAAGACCCTCGTGTCACAATTGCACGAAGTCTTAATTGTTGACCTTTCCCAGCTTGTTTTATCAACTCACGAGCAGCTAATCTACCAATACGGCCAAAACCATATAAAACAACGTCTCTAGGTTCAGTACTGCTATCTTCAGAATGACCAATATTTGATAACTTATCGTTTAAAAAAGTAACTTTACTATCATATTTTTCTTGGTCAGCTAGCCATTCACTTGCTAGTTTTCCAATATCTAATTTACAAGGAGCTAAATTTAGTTTCAAAATCTCTTCAGCTAATTCTGAAGTTGTAAAAATGTCGATAGGTTTATTTACAACCTCACGTGCATATTCATGAAGGTTTAAAATTTCAGAGATTGTCACGTCTGTTAAATGATTTCGGAATAATACTAATTCAATTCCTTTGTCATATAAAAGTTGTCCTACTTTACTTGTTAGTTTTACCGCAGCCCGTTCTCTTGCTACATGAGTTTTTAATACTGTTTCGTACCCTAAATCAGTTGCCATTTTTTTTTGATTTACTATTAATATAATTTACCTTATTTAAATAAAAAAGAATAAATAAAAAAGGCTGCGCACTAAACGTGCGCAGCCTTTTTTATTTTAGCCTAAATATGCTTTCAATAACTTATTTCGAGAGGCGTGTCTTAATCTTCTTATCGCCTTTTCTTTAATTTGTCTAACTCTTTCGCGTGTTAAATTAAATTTAGCACCGATTTCTTCCAAAGTTAAACCATGATTCATTCCAATTCCGAAAAATAAACGAATGATTTCGCGCTCTTTATCAGTAAGTGTACTTAATGAGCGCTCAATTTCTTTTTGAAGTGACTCAGCCATTAAAGCATGATCAGCTTTTGGAGAATCAGGATTAGCCATAACATCCATTAATGTTCCTCCGTCTTCCGCAGATGATAATGGAGCATCCATAGATACATGTCGACCAGAAACACTTAAACTTTCCTTGATCTTATCTTCAGGAACTTCCAATGCTTCCGCAAGTTCTTCTGCAGATGGCTGACGTTCAAATTCTTGTTCTAATCTAGAAAAAGCTTTGTTTATTTTGTTTAATGACCCTACTTGGTTTAAAGGTAAACGGACAATACGTGCTTGTTCCGCTAATGCTTGAAGAATCGATTGACGAATCCACCATACCGCATAAGAGATAAACTTGAATCCACGAGTTTCATCAAATTTCTGAGCTGCCTTAATTAAACCTAAATTACCTTCATTTATTAAATCGGGTAGGGTTAAGCCTTGATTTTGATATTGCTTTGCTACAGATACAACAAATCTAAGATTTGCTCTTGTTAATTTTTCGAGTGACTTTTGATCACCTGCTCTAATTTTTTGCGCCAGAATTACTTCTTCCTCCGCTGTAATCAACTCTTCCTTACCAATATCTTGCAAATACTTATCAAGTGATTGACTTTCGCGATTGGTAATCGACTTCGTAATTTTTAGCTGTCTCATTCTACTATTCTCTCTGTTTTAGAACTGTGTTTATTCGAAAATATTTGCAAAGGTCGATGAAAAATAAGTGTTATCCAAATATTAATGGTATATTTTTTTTCCTCTGCTTTTGTCAAAAATTATGCCTTTTTTTATTAAATTTCAAATCCAACGAAAAGTTTTTCTCCTGTTGATGATATCACTTCTAGCCAAACTACGCTTGAACCTTGATTAAGCTTATTAGTAAGCTGTTCTATTGTCTGTATTACTTCATTGTTAACTTTAGTGATAATCATACCTTCTGTGAGTCCTTGCGATTTTAATTTTCCAGCATTTAAAGTTTTTATTTTTATTCCATTTTTGATGGAAAGCTCTTTTTTCTCTTTATCAGTTGCTTCGATAAATGTGGCACCAAGTGCCATGTTTTTTTGTATTTCTGTTTTTGTGACTAGTTTAGTTTCACCATCAGAATTCCTTAATATTAATTCTTTTACTAACTCTTCATTATTTTTGTTACGAATTGTGATAGATATTTTATCGCCAGGTCGTCTTTTTCCAACTTCTTCTTGCAGGGAAGCGACTGAATTTACCTCTTGCGTTCCTATTTTCAGAATTACGTCCCCATCATTAATACCCGCTTTGTCAGCACTTCCTCCTTCATTTATTTTGGATAGAAATACACCTTTTAAATTAGGAAGATTATTTTTTTCTTTAATTTCTTGGGTGATATCTGAAATTTGTACGCCTAGGAATGCTCTTTGAACGATGCCGAAATCAATCAAATCGTTTAGAACTTTAGTGACAAGATTAACAGGGATAGCAAACGCATATCCTGCATAGGAGCCTGTTTGAGATTGTATTGCAGTATTTATTCCTATTAATTCTCCACGTATATTAACTAATGCACCTCCGCTATTTCCAGGGTTCACAGCTGCATCTGTTTGAATAAAAGATTCAATCGGAATAATATCTGATTTTGATCTGTCTGATAATAAATTAATATTTCTAGCTTTCGCTGATACAATTCCAGCAGTAACTGTTGATGTTAAATTGAATGGATTCCCCACTGCTAAAACCCATTCACCTACTTTGACATTATCACTATTTCCAATAACTATTGGTTGCAAATTTTTACCTTCAATTTTCAATACCGCTATATCAGTGGATGGGTCTGTAGCGATTAATTTTGCTTTGTATTTAGAATTGTCATTTAGTATGACTTCAATTTCACTTGCATTTTCAATGACATGATTGTTAGTAACAATATATCCATCGGCGGATACGATGACCCCAGATCCAGAACCTGCACCATATTGTTTGAATTCTTTGCCTCCAGCACCCGGTCCATAAAACATTTCTGAGAATAAATCACGTTGAAAATTGGTTGTTACTACTTTGGTGGTGACATGCACAACGGAATTAATTGAATTTTCTGCAGCTTGCACAAAATCACCCGTCATTCCAGTGTTTTCACCTACACTTGCACTAGTTACAAATTTACTTTTAACTCCCGAAACGACCGTGTCAATGGATCCTTTTAGTGGGTTGCCGCTCAACACTATAGATGTACTCAATGGTAACATTCCTGCTAAAAGTCCTAGTCCTAAAAACTTCATGTTGCTTTTCATACTATAAATTTATTTTTTCTGATTTTTTACGAAATTAAGGAAATAACGAATTAGTTTATATTTTGTTTTGTTATTCATTGTTAAAGAATGTTAAGCCTATTTCTTTTTAAAAAAATGACTTAAATCAGACATCTCATTGATTTTATAAAAGGAAGTCATTTTTTTGCGAGAGATAATGTTCAAAATATTTCGGTATTTTTGTTCTATTAAACTTCGTTGTTAAGATGATTGTGCATTTTTCTAAATATCAAGGGACAGGAAATGATTTTATTATGCTAGATAATTTATCTGGTACATATAATGATTTGTCCGTTGAGATGATTCAGTTTCTTTGTGACCGTCGTTTTGGAATTGGCGGTGATGGGTTAATTAAGATAAATTCGCATGAAACTGCTGACTTTGAAATGGATTACTATAATTCAGATGGTTCCAAAAGTTTTTGTGGTAATGGAGCTAGATGTTCTGTCGTTTATGCTGAAAAATTAGGTGTAGACATTTCTAATACCACTTTTTCTGCTATAGATGGCCTGCATCATGCCAGTAAAATAGGAGAAGTTATTTCACTTCAAATGAAAGATGTATCAGAAATCAGCTGTAGAGGAAAAGATTTCGTAATACATACTGGATCGCCTCATTATGTGCGATTTACAAACGATATTGATTCAGACGATATCGTTGATTTTGGTAAAGAAATTAGATTTTCTCCTGAATTTACTGCAGAAGGAATTAATGTAAATTTAGTTCAAGTGATTAGTGATAAATGTTTAATAGTCAATACATATGAACGAGGAGTAGAGGATGAAACGCTTTCCTGTGGAACAGGTGTTACAGCATGTGCCTTGGCGTATGGATTTCAAAATAATTTACTTGGTAAACAAGTAATCGATATCAAAGTGAAGGGTGGTGAACTGAAAGTGTCTTTTGTTCAAAAAAAGAAAGGTGAATTTTGTGATATTCAATTAATTGGACCTGGTAAATTTGTGTTTTCAGGGGAAGTGAATGTATAGTTTTGAATTCGATAGCATTATTCAATTAAAAGATTTTCAAGAACTTAACGAGGGTTTTTTTCTGTTTGTATGGCATGCAGATAAAATACCACCACACATAGGGATTTCCTTTAAAGGTGCTTATTATAGTTTAAAAGTGAATGGAAAAGATACAGCTATTCCTGTTAATGAAATCGTAAAAATTATCAATAAAAAGAATATTAGTGTCGTTTTTATCGAGATACGCATAGACTTGGATAGAATGGAAATTGAAAGAGTTTTTTCTAACTATATGTGCGCGAAAGTTGGTGAATCAACTTGTCTTTCGCCAATTACCGAAATATGCGGTATCAATAATCGAATATACATCTTAGCAGATTTGTTGAATTATTTTAAAGGTAAACAGCAAATCGGTCAACTTTTTGGATTAAATTTGAAATCTGATTTTAAAGGAATCCTGTCGTATGGAAGAGAAGACATTGAGGCTCGTTTAAAACAATTGAGTGAAAAGAAAACTAGAAATGTTTAAAGGAATAAATGTTTATTTACGCTTAGTGGAACCAGCGGATGCTGCAAAAATTTTACTCTGGGAAAACAATCCTGCTCACTGGAAAGTTTCTGATACGGAGGTACCTTTTTCCATGCAAGATATTCTCTATTTAATTGATCAAGCGCACAATATCAGAACTACTGGACAATTGAGATTTGTGATCTGTTTAATCAGTTCCGATGAAGAAATAGGTGTAATTGATTTATTTGAAGCTAATTTTAAACATGGAAGGGCAGGAGTAGGTATTTTAATTGGTGAACATGACAAACGTTCAAATGGATTTGCGACAGAAAGTGTAGAAATTTTAAAAGAATATGCTCTATCGGTATTAGGTTTTCACAGTTTGTTCTGTTCTATTCATGCAGATAATGAAGGTAGTATTAAACTTTTTGAAAAATGTGGGTTTGAAAAAGTGGGTATGCGAAAAGGGTGGTATATAGATAAAGGTAAAAGGATTGACGAAATATTATTTCAGGTATGTTTAAAAAAATAAGTATAGGAGTTGGTATTGTAGGTGTAATCGCAATTATACTAGCATCAAGTAAAATAGGGTTATTTTTAGATGGAAGAAAGTCTACTTTAAACTCGGGTAAAATAGATTTTTTCTTTAATTCTATTGGAGGGTCTGAAGGTTTAGCAGATCAATTATTGAAATTACAATTAATAGATAATCGTGAAGCGTTTCTTTCGGTTGCTGAATATAAAAATTTGGATAAGAATAATTTAGCTTCCGGTAAATATGTTATTGAACCTGCTACATCCTATAGAGCATTATTGAATGGTTTTACATTAAATAGCAATGGGAATGGAAATGCAGAAGTGGAAGTAGATGTTACTTTTAACAATTGTAAGGACATTTATCAATTAGCAGGGAAAGTATCTAAATGTTTGATTATTGATAGTACTAAATTGGTTTCGATTATTGAGGATGGAAAGACCTTGGGGAAATATGATTTTACTTTAGCTCAAATCCCTGCATTGTTTCTGCCTAATACCTATAAAATGTATTATGATACGGATGAAGAACAATTTATTACTAGAATGGCAAAGGAGTTTAAAAACTTTTGGACACCTGAAAGAATGGCTAAAATAACTAAAATTGGCTTAAAATCTCCTTCACAAGTAGTCACTTTAGCTAGTATTGTCTATTCCGAGCAATCTCAAAATCCAGATGAATGGCCTATTATTGCAGGATTATATTTAAATCGAATAAATCAAGGTGTAAAATTACAATCTGATCCCACTTTTAAATTTTGTTGGGGTGACCAATTAATAGGTGTTCAACGTTTACTGAACATACATAGAGAAATAGATTGTCCTTATAATACATATAAAATCAATGGTTTGCCTCCGGGGCCAATTTGCATTCCTGCTACGGTTGTAGTAGATGCCGTATTAAATAGGGCTGACGTTGATTTTATTTTTATGTGTGCTAAACCAGATTACTCTGGACGACATAATTTTGCGGTTTCTGGAGCTGAACACACTAAAAATGCTTCTATTTTCCAAAATTGGTTGGCAGGCGAGTTAAAAAAGAAAGGAAATTAATGGAGGTAAAACGGCGAACATTTTTTAAATGGGGACTAACTGGAGCGATTCTTGGACTTGTGAAACCTTCAGAAGCTAAAGAATTGGTTGCGGCGACGTATTCTAAAAAAACGAAAGGTCCTATTGTTATTTCAACTTGGAAACATGGTTTAGAAGCCAATAAAGCTGCATGGGAAATTTTATCAACCGGCGGTAAAGCTATTGATGCAGTGGAAGCTGCAGCGAGAGTAACTGAATCGGATATCACCAATCGAAGTGTTGGAATAGGTGGAATGCCAGATAGAGATGGACATGTAACACTGGATGCATGTATTATGGACGAACAATCACGTTGCGGGTCGGTTGCTTTTTTAGAAGGAATTGATCATCCTGTTTCTGTTGCTCGTCGTATCATGGATAAAACCCAACATGTAATGCTTGTAGGTGAAGGTGCATACCAATTTTCGATTGAACAAGGTTTTTCAAAGATAAAAACACCTATTCCGGCAGTCAAGGCTGAATGGAAAAAATGGAAAAATGAAAATAAAGATTTGTTTAATAAACCAAAAATTAATCACGAAAATCACGATACAATTGGTATCATTGCAATGGATGAAAACGGTGATTTAAGTGGTTCTTGTACTACAAGTGGTTGGGCTTACAAGTTGCATGGAAGAGTGGGAGATTCTCCTATAATTGGAGCGGGTTTATTTGTTGATAATGAGGTGGGTGCAGCTTGCGCTACAGGTTTAGGTGAGGTTATTATTCGAATTGCTGGAAGTCATACTGTGGTAGAATTAATGCGACAAGGATTTTCACCACAAGAGGCATGTAAATTAGCTGTTGAACGAATTATTTCAAAAAATAAAGATATGACGGGGCTTCAATGTGGTTTTATAGCTATTAGTAAGTCAGGTGAAGTAGGTGCTTATTCAGTTTTTGAAGGGTTTAACTATGCAAAAAAAAATAGAACAGATGAAAAATTAGTCGACGCTTCATTTGATCGTAAATGGTGAAATTTTGGTATTGTTAATATTACACATTTAATTGTATTTTTTTCGCAAAATTTAACCATTTTTATTTTTCATTAAAGGTATAGAGATTCTAAATTACTCGAAGAGCAATTTTTTCTAGATAAAGTAAAGCATTATATTTTTAATACTTCTTTTTGAATGAAATATTTATTTTTACTATGTATTAACTTTGTTTCAATAGGAAGTTTTGGACAATCTAAAATATTGACTTGGAGTTTTAAGCATCCAATTAAACAAACGTTGATTCAAGCAGGAACTCATGGGTCTGTTCAGCAATCACTCATAGAAAACGGAGAACTTCCAGACCCGTTTTATGGTCTCAATGAAGATAAATTTACTTGGATAGAAGATCATTGTTGGGAATTTACGTCTCAGTTTTACTTATCTCAAGAACAATTACTTGCAAACCATTTTGAAGTTGAGTTCCCTGGTATTGATACGTATGCGGCTGTCTACTTAAATGATAGTTTACTATTTTTAGCGGAAAATAATTATAAACCATATCGCGCTCAAATTGAAAATTTTTTAATCTTAGGAAACAATTCGTTAAGGGTTGTGTTTACGCCACCAGTAATATATCACGCAGAAAGATACAAAACCGAAAAGTTTCATTATCCTGCCACAAATGATGTTGGTAAAATTCCAATTGCTTCATTATGCAGGAAGCCTCAATTTCAATTTGGTTGGGATTGGGCTTTGAGAATGAACACGATTGGTTTTTTGAAACCAGTAGTTTTACATTGGTATGATAAAACAAGAATCGTTGGAAAAAATTGCACAACAATAAATTATACGGATTCGACAGCCAATATAGATTTTCAATTATTTGTGACTGTTCCCATTCATGAGAATTTTGTATGGAAAAGTAAGATATTTGGTGATGTTACTTTAACTAGTTCGAATTCAACTACTTTTTCCAGATCAGTGGTTTTACAAAATCCTAAACTGTGGTGGCCTCGGGGTCAAGGTGAACAAAATATGTATATAGATCAATGGTTATTGTTAGATAGTGAAGGAAAAGTAGTGGATAGTTTGACGGTTCATTTTGGAGTGAGAAAGACCGAGTTGATTATGGAGCCTGATGAATGGGGAACTAGTTATTATGTCAAAGTAAATGGTCGTCCAATTTTTTGTAAAGGAGGAGATTATATTCCGCAAGATATTTTCCCTACACGGGTTGAAGATTCTGACATTCGAAAAATGGTGCAAACTATGTGCGAAAGTAATTTTAATATGGTGAGAGTTTGGGGAGGAGGCTATTATCCTGACGAGGTTTTTTATGATGCATGTGATGATTTAGGCATAATGGTTTGGCAAGATTTAATGTTTGCTTGCGCAATGTATCCAGGAGATTCGGCTTATCTTGCAAATGTTAAAGGTGAATTTGAACATCAAATACCTAGAATTTCTTCTCATCCTTGCTTAACTCTTTTTAATGGGAATAATGAAGTAGATGTTGCTTGGAAAAATTGGGGGTTTCAAAAGAAGAACTCAATCTATGGAGAAGATGCTTTACAAGTCGAAAAATCATACGATGATTTATTTAAGAAATTAGCTCCAGAGGTCATTTCTTTTTATACAAATTCTCCCTATATCCATACTTCTCCGCTCAGTAATTGGGGTAAGGATGAATATTACAACAGTGGTTCAATGCATTACTGGGGAGTTTGGCATGGGAAAGATCCAATAGAGGATTTTGGAAAAAAGTCGGGGAGGTTTAATGCTGAATATGGTTTTCAATCGTTCCCAGAGTTTTCTACATTGCATACTTTCGCCGAAAAAAAAGATTTTAACTTGGAGTCTCTTGTGATGAAGCATCATCAAAAAAGCTATGTTGGAAATGGAATGATGTTAAAACAAGCGACTATTTTGTACGGTAAGCCTAAATCCTTTGAAGAATTTATTTATTTTTCACAATTAACTCAATCAAAAGCAATTAGTATTGCTATTGCGAGTCATAGAGCAGGAATGCCTCGATGCATGGGAACTTTATATTGGCAAATAAATGATTGTTGGCAAGCTCCAACGTGGTCAGGTATTGATTATTTCGGGAATTGGAAGGCCTTGCAGTATGTTGTCAAGAAAGATTATGAAGATGTAGCTGTTGTCTCTAAAATTGAAAAGATTGGCGAAGAAAAATATTTTCTGGTTTCAGATTCTCCAGAACAATTTAAATGTGCTGTAAAATATACAATTTTTGATCTAAAAGGAAAAAAAGAAGTGGATAGTATTATCTATTTAACTGTAAATCAGGGTTCTGTCGAAGAATTATTTATTTCTCACATTCAAAAGTTCCCTATCGATAAAAGTTATATGGTTCACTTTGAATGGAAAAATGCTGCAGGATCAGGGCAAGATAGATGGTTTTCTCATCTATCAGCAAAGCATAAAAAGACGGCGGCGAAGAATATTAAATACTCTTTAGAAAGTATTGATTTAGTAGGTAAAACAGCAAATTTAGTTATTGAAAACAAGTCTTTTATTAGTGATTTTTGGATTTACAGTGATGTTCTAGGAGTGGTGTTTTCAGAAAACTTCATGGACTATTTGCCTGGAAAACATGTTGTTAAAATTAAATACTCTGCGGATTCTGTGAATCTAAAGCAATTTCAATTTCAATGGAGATAGTTAATTGAAAAATAGATTGTTAGTTGATGTAATTATTTTTTAAATTATGTAACGAATTGTTTTGTAAATAGATGTTCAAATACTAACTTTGTCACATGAAGATTGAGGAGGAGCTAAATCAAAATAAATTTCAGAATATTCAGCATAAGGCGATGGTTAATATTCGATTTACCTCAAATTTCATCAGTAATATTCAAAATTCATTTCTGAATACGTATGGATTAAGCGAACCACAATTTAATATTCTTAGAATTTTAAGAGGAGCTAAAGGAGAACTAAATATCAATACAATCAAAGAAAGAATGATTGAGAAATCTCCTAATTTAACCCGATTGATGGATAAATTAGATGCAAAAAAATTTATTATTCGTTCAAACTCAGCGGATGATAGAAGAGTGGTTTTTGCAGAGATTACTGAGATTGGTCTCGAAATTCTAGCTGTGCTTGATGAAGCTATAAATGAAAAGAAAAACATTTTACTCCCGCACTCTATAACGGATGAGGAAGCCGAAACGCTAAGTTTATTATTAGATAAAGTAAGAGAAGCCTATTAATTTTTCTATTTTTGTAGTCAATTGTACAATAAAAAAGAAAAATGTATAAATATTTAATTGGTGTAATTCTTTTTTCTTTTAGTTCTTTTTCTCAAGATTTAGGTGGTAAAAATTTAGAAAACAGTTCTTTATCTGCCAAATTTATAGACGAATCAACAAATTTACCAATTGAATATGTTCAATTAAAATTATATTCTCAAAAAGACTCAGTTCTTATTTCAGGTATATATTCTGACGAAAAAGGGATGGCTTATCTGGATAAAATCCCTTTTGGAAATTATTATGCAAAAGTTACTTTTTTAGGATACGACAGTAAAATAATTGACAACTTAAAATTCTCCAACGCCATGCAGAAAATTGATTTAGGAGTGGTGAAACTAACCTTATTAAATGTTACAGACTTGGGGGAAGTAAAAGTCATTGGAAAATTAGAAGTTTTAAAAACCGGAATTGATAAAAAGATTTATAATGTGGCAGATGACATGTCTTCAAAAGGCGGCACAGCAAATGATGTTTTAAATAAAGTTCCCTCTGTTGGTGTGGATCAAGATGGTAATATTTCGTTACGTGGTGATGGCAACGTGACTATATTGATAGATGGTCGTCCTAGTTCATTTTCAGGTGGTAATGGTAAAAGTTTGTTGGATGCTATTCCTGCAAGTTCAATAGAACGAATTGAAATTGTGACTAATCCATCCGCAAAATATTCTCCAGATGGAACTGCAGGAATAATAAATGTAGTATTGAAAAAAAATAAGTTGAAAGGAACGAATGGCATGATTAGCACATCTGGTGCAAATGGTCCATTGTTTAATGGTTCTGCTAGTTTTAGTTATCGAAATTCAAAATTTAATGCATATTCTAGTTACACAAATCGTTACAGTGATGGATTCAGGAATAATTACGGGAGTTTAACTCAGATTTTCACAAATGATTCTACTTCCCGATTAGAGCAAAATAGAATAGGTAGTGACTTAAATGCGGGACATACTTTTAGAATGGGAAGTGATTTTTATCTTTCAGCAAATCAAACAATTGGTGTTTCTGTTACTGGGAATATTGGTGTAAGAAATCGTGAGGGTGATTTGTTTAATACAATGTTTGATGGAAGTTCAAATTTAGTTAGAAAATGGGCTAGATCTTCATACGATCCTTCCACACAGCATACTATAGATTTTAATTTAAGTTATAAGATTGATTTTAAAAACAGTAAAGGTACTTTAACTGCTGATGTTACTCAGTCTATTGGTACAGATGATATTAGAGGTGAATATGAAGAGCGTTATTACAATGTAGATGGTACTTTGAATAATCAACCACTATTGAAACAAAGGTTGTTTGACTTTGAAAAAAATAATATCAATACTTCTCAAGTGGATTATTCTAGAATCTTCGCAAAGAAAAATGCACGATTGGAAGCTGGTGTAAAATCAATTGTACGTAATTTGAGCGTAAATACGAATTCGCAAACATTCAATTCGTCTAGCCAACTATTTCAGTCGGATACGATTGCTAATTTTGTTTATGCATATAATGAGCAGGTGTATGGCGCTTATGGTATTTTTGGTCAACAATTAGGCAAGTTTAAATATCAAGGTGGTTTGCGCATAGAGCAGGCATTTCAATCACCATACCTCGTTTCAAAGAATGAAAAATTCACAAATAATTATTTTAATATGTATCCGTCAGGTCATATTAAATATAACAAAAAAGCTAATACAGAATGGAGTTTAAGTTATAGCCGTAGAATAAATCGTGCGTCTTCTGCTGATATGAATCCTTTTACAAGTTATGCAGATCCTTACAATCTTAGAAAAGGAAATCCAGCGTTAAGACCTGAATATATTAATTCATTTGATTTAGGATATTCTATTGAAAAACCGAAAATAACAATCACGACAAGTGTTTATTTTCGTGAAACAAATAATGTAATCCAACGAGCAAAAATATTTTATCCGGACAATACGTCAGCGGTCACTTTTATAAATATTGACCAAAGTCAAAGTCTTGGATTTGAATTAGTGGCGATCTCTAAAACATTTAAATGGTGGAAAAATACGTTTTCTTTTAATGGAAGTGCAATTCAGTACCATGATAATACAGCCAATTTTAATTACAATAATAGCGGATTCACATGGGGATTTAAATACGTTGGAACGGTAGATTTTTGGAAAAAGACAATGATTGCGCAATTAAATGTAAATTATATTGCTCCTAATATTACTGCGCAAGGAACAGCTCAAAGGAGAGGTTCTGTTGATTTTTCAACCGAAAAGACGCTAAAAGGAGGGAAGTGGGCCATTGGATGCAGAGTAACTGACATTTTCAATCGACAAGGGTTTTCGTTTAGAGTTGAACAACCTAGTATTATTCAGACTTCAGAATTTAAATGGCTAACGAGAAGGTATTACTTAACAATAAGTTATAAATTTGGAAAACTTGAAATGTCTAACAAGAAAAATCCAACAGAAGGAGGAGGAAATGATTTTTAAGTAAAAAAAATAGTATATCTATTATTTCGACCTAGATTTGTCAGAGAAAGTACCAACGTGTTTGACGCCCAAATTAAGCAAAGCACAATCAAAACCATTTCTATTTATGTTTTTCAAAAAAGAAGCATCTTGATTTTTTTTTGGAATATTCAATTTCGTTTTCATGATTTCTCAGGTTTTTTTAAAGAGATAATATCAATAAGTTTGCCAAAGAAATAGACATGAAAGTTAAATTGTAAAAAAGGGTATATTTACTAAATATTTTATTTGATATGAAGATAAGCAGTTTAAGCGTTCTTAAGAAGGAATTATTTCAGCATTCAAAAGAAGATTTGGCTGAACTTCTCAATACGTTTATTAAATATAGTAAGGAAAATAAAGAACTCCTGCATTATCTTTTATTCGAAGCTGATTTTGAGGAAAATTATATTTTATCCATAAAAGAAGAGGTTGGAATTGAATTTGATGGAATTGATAGTCGTAGCTGGAAGACTATGAAGAAGTCCATTCAACGAATTTTACGTCTATTAAAGAAATATATAAAATATTCGAAACAGCCTCAGACGGAGATTGAATTACTTTTATTCTTTTGCATGAGAATGAGGGCTTTGAAAATACCATTACATAGAAATCCAATTATTCTCAATATTTACAAACGCCAGTTGAATGCTATCGACAAAGCACTTTTAAAATTACATGAAGATTTACAATATGATTATCTTCGTGATATCGAAGAAGCTTGCGCTGTAATTGATTAATTTATTTGCCAAATCCATTCGATAAATTCATAGCCACTGCATCGTAGTAAGAATTTATATTTTTAGCTTTTTTTATGCGTTTATTTACCGCATGAGGATCGGTGAAACATTTGGCGAAATATTCCCAAAAAGAGGCCATTTTCATCAAAAGATGTTTCTCTCCTGAAAGTTGTTGTCCATAATTTTCCATTAGTTCATCATGAAACTTCATGAATTTTGGAACTGTTTCAGACGGAAAGATATCACTTTTATTCAGAATCATTTCAGGTAAAAAAGGATTTGAAATCACACCTCTTCCAATCATCCACTTATTGACGGAAGGAAAACGATTTTGCAGAGTTGCTAATTCCCCATAGTTGGTGATATCCCCATTATAAACCATGCTGTGCTTTGATTGCGACACACATTTTTCAAAGACATCTCTGTCAACTGAACCAGTATACATTTGCTTCGCTGTTCTTCCATGAATTAAAATTTCAGTGAGAGGGAAATCATTTAAATAGGGCATAAGATTTAAAGTTTCCTGATTATTTTCATATCCCAATCTCATTTTCATAGAAAGCTTTATTGAAATTTTATTTAAAACCGTTTCTAAAATTTCAACTACTTTCAAAGGTTGACATAGCATTCCTGAACCCATTCCTCTTTTGGCAACCATTGGATAGGGGCAACCTAAGTTCCAATTCATTTCCGTGTGCCCTAAATCGGACAGGTAGTTGGCTAAAAACAAAAAATCTTCTACATCATTGGTCATTATTTGCGGGATAATTTTATATCCTTTATTATTTTCAGGCTGAACATCAATAGTATGAGCTTTCTTCATCGACTTATCGTGATTCAAACAAATCCAGGGCGAGTAAAAGACATCAATACCTTTAAAATGTTTATTAAATGCGTTTCGAAATCTGAAATCTGTCAACCCTTGCAAAGGAGCTAATAGAATTTGATGTTTCTTTGTTGATGTATTCAATATAATCTTTTTGTGTAAAATTAAATAAAATAAGATTATGCAAGGGAATAGTATATTTTATCTTCAACTATTTGACGTTATTAACTTTTCAAAAAAAGAAATCAACTCTTTTATAGAATTACTATCTTTGAAACCACTAAAAGATTTAAAAAATGAAATTATTACAAGATAAAGTAGTATTAATTACAGGAGCTTCTAGAGGAATTGGAAAATCAATTGCAGAAGAATGTGTGAAACAAGGAGCAATTGTAGCTTTCTCCTATTTGTCATCTGAAGAAAAAGCAAAAGCATTAGAGGTGGAGCTTTCAGTGAACGGTGGAGTGGCAAAAGGGTTTAAATCGGATGCAGGAAAATACGATGAAGCTCAACAGTTAGTAGATGATGTTGTGGCAGAGTTTGGAACAATTGACGTATTAGTTAACAATGCCGGTATTACGCGTGATACATTGTTGATGAGAATGTCAGAAGAACAATGGGATGAAGTCATGAATACAAACTTGAAATCTGCTTTTAATTTAACAAAAGCAGTGCAACGTCCGATGTTAAAAGCGAAGAAGGGATCTATTATCAATATGTCTTCCGTTGTCGGAGTAAGTGGTAATGCAGGTCAGTCCAATTACGCTGCATCTAAAGCGGGTTTAATTGGTTTCACAAAGTCAATAGCACAAGAATTGGGGTCTAGAAATATTCGTTGTAATGCAATCGCACCAGGTTTTATTGAAACCGAAATGACAGCAGCGTTGGATCAAAATGTGGTAGCAGAATGGAGAAAGTCAATTCCTTTAAAAAGAGGAGGTTCACCAAAAGATGTTGCAGATTTAACGGTTTTTTTAGGTTCAGATATGTCTACGTATATTACAGGGCAAACGATAAATGTGTGTGGAGGAATGTTAATGTAAATCCACATTAGAAATAATAAAAGTCTTGAAAACCGTAATTATGTTACGGTTTTTTTATTTGTCAGATTTTTTTCGTTGAAGAAAAGATATTTTATTGATAATTAATGTAAAAAAGTCAAAGTACAAAAATATTCCAAAAAGAATACTCATGCCCCATAATACAACAATGTTAGACCAAAAAGTAGATACTTTTATTCCCAAAATATACTTATTTGGCGCATAGAAATGAGCGTCTAAAAATCGAGTATCTAGTGGGTCGTGATAAATAGGATTATCTTTTTGAACTAATTCATTATCTATGTTTATTATCTTGTCAATTTCTCTCCTGTTTGTGACAAGGTCCTTTAAACTTTCATTTTGATATTTTGCAGTCAACTCTTGGTATTTTTTATCACCAAGCTTATTGATTAAGTTTTCAATATCATCTGTTATTTTATTTTTAGTCAAGATGTATTGTTTCTTTAGAATGAACAAAAATGAATTTAAATCTTTTGTAAGTACTGTTTTATCTGATGCAAGCTTTAGACTTTTTAAATCATTTAAACAATTCTTGCATTTTAAGTTCGTCCAATTTTTTTCCTCTTTTGTTATTTCATTTATTAACAGTTCTTTAGTGTCATCAAATTGAAGTATTGAAATGCCAGGTTTGTTCAGTTTTTGAATTTGGTTATTCATTTCAGGAATCCAATAATCTCTCTTCCAAGCAGCGTTACTTTTCTTCTCGTTCAGTTTAAAAAAATATTTATCTAATTTATTGTCAATTGATTGAGCTACAACCATAGATTCATAGGCCCATCTTGTAGACATAATATTCCCCAACCAAGGAACTTCATTTGAACTAGATAGTACTGGATTTAATTTGTCAAATTTCACGATTACTCCACTAAAAAGTAATTGAGGAATAATGATTAAAGGAATTGAAATGTAAATAACCTTTGCAGAATTGAAAGTGCTCGAAATATTCAACCCTACAATATTGGAAAGACAAGATATTGAAAACAATACAATCCAGTATTCAACCCACATTCCTCTAATCTCTAGAATGTAATTTCCAATTACTACAAAAGTAAAAGTTTGAATAGCTGAAATAATAAATAAAATAGAAACTTTGGACAGTAAATAACTACTTCTAGAAAGATTTAGAAAACTTTCTCGCTTAAGTATTTTCTTGTCTTTATGAATTTCTTCTGCCGCTACGGTAAGTCCCAGAAATAGCGCGACAATTACCGCGATGAAAATATATTGAGGAATATTAACATTTTCAAAAAAAGAATATCCTTTTGTACTTGAAGTATTTAGATATTTAACGAAAAAAGCTAACAATAATGCTAATAATGGAGCTTCCAGTAAATTGATTAATAAATATTGTTTATTGGTAATCTTACTCAGTATATCTCGTTGAAAGAATACTTTGAATTGTGCGAATTTATTAGGTCTTTTTGAACTTGTAGATAAAACTGAAGCTTGTTCTTGAATATCCATCAACGGTTTATGCAGCAGAAATAATTCATTCCATTCTTGAGGAGTCGTTTTTCTAAGCGTTGTTAAATTCCCGTATTCATCTACAACTTTTGATTCTATTACATTAAATATTTGTTCAGGATTAACATTTCCACAAGCATAACATTCTCGTTCTTCAGCATTTACATGATGAATATGGGTTTTAAAATAGACAACGGCATCTATTGGATTTCCGTCAAAAATAGGATACCCACCTTTGTCTAAAATTAACAATCGATCAAACATTTTAAAAATCTCAGAAGAAGGTTGATGAATGACAACAAATACCAACTTACCTTTGAAGGTTAACTCCTTCAACAAATCAATAATATTTTCAGAATCCCTTGAAGATAATCCAGAAGTTGGTTCATCGACAAATAAGACAGAAGGTTCTCTAATTAATTCAAGTGCAATATTTAATCTTTTTCGTTGACCGCCAGATATTTTTTGATCCAAAGGATTTCCCACAATTAAGTCTTTAACATCAATTAAACCAATAATTGATAATAAAGACATTACTTTTTTGTGAATCGCTCTATCGTTTAAGTTGTTGAAGCAGAGTTTTGTGTTGAAAAATAAGTTTTGATAGACAGACAATTCTTCAATCAATAAATCATCTTGACTAATATACCCAATAACACCTTCAATTAATTGTTTTTGAGTGTGAATGTTAATGGTATTAATGGTGACAGAACCACTTGTTGGAGTGTAATTGCCGTTTAAGATATTTAGAAAAGTAGATTTACCAGTTCCTGACCCTCCCATAACACCAAATAATTGGCCAGATTCAACGATGAAATTAACGTTGTGAATTGCTGTAGTGTTTCGAGAGAATTTGTAATTTAAATCCGTTACTTTAAATGTTATCTTTTCATCTAACCCATCTTTTAAAAATTTAGAAATAATATCGCTATAATAAACAGGCTGGCTTTTTGAAGTTTTAATGGTGGAACCTTGATTTAATATGTGGGTACGATTTTGAACCGTTTGCCCATTCATCGTTAATTCATCTGTCCCAAAATAGCGATAGAAAAGAGTATTAATACTTTTTATTCTTAGAACTCTAATTTCGCTGTCAAGACCTTCTAAAATAAAGCTTTTAGAAATTTCTAAATTTTCATTAGTTGGTGAAATATATAATATATCCGTTTCGTCGATTATTGTTGCGCTCGAGCTTTCTAGAAATACTTTTAACAGACTAAACTCCTCCTGGGAAATATTAAACATCTCAGAAACAGTAGCAACAAATACGAGTTCTTGTTCACTAACTCGGTCCGTAGAATTGATAAACTCAAACAAACGAATAAGTACAATAAATTTTTGACGTTGCGTTAGCTCCTCATTTATTTGGGCACAAATACGAAGTACTTTCACTGAATTGACGGAAGTTCTTTTCTTTACACCGTCCTTTTTACTACTTTCACCGTGATGAATTTGAATAAACTCTTCAAAAAGATCAAGGTATTTCTTAACTAAAGAAGCATTGAGTTCAGAACGTAAAAAAGATTCTACGACAGCAGAATCTTCACCGAAATTTGTTCTTGTAAAACTAGTATTCTCATCGGAATAAAATGATTCAGGAAGAAGATCATCTTTCGCTATTATCGCAAAAAGCTGCATCAGCGCTCTTAAAATCCGTTCACTCATTCAATAGCCGTTGTTATTTTATGTAACCAGCTGGCGTAATTTTTATTGTCTAAATCCAATAAGCATTACCGCACAACCTGTAATTTTTTTATCAACATCTAACTCAGTTTCAATGATAACGGGCACTGTATTAGGTACTTTGAAATCCCAGTAAGGTGAATTTTTGTAATTTTTATTAGTAAAAATGACGTTCCCTAATAAATCTTTTACAGTAAAAATGACGTAATCATCAGCTGTCCCAGCACTTGTAGCTATTCTATACAAAGAACCTCCAAAAAAAGTTGTTTTAAATTCAGCCTTTTCTCTATCTAAAAATGCCGTATAAACTTGCCCATCTGAAATAAATTGGGCGTTTCCCTTATTTAAATTTGCTTTACAAGCCCTTACTATTCCTTCACAATCTTGAGAAAAAGCACCTAATGAGATGAAACTAGCCAAAAATATTGTATATATCCTATTCATAATTGCTATTAATTAATGATCGATTCTCTTATTGAAATAACTTTTGTTGCTAATTCTTCTATCACTTTAGCATCAACAATAACACTTGATGTGTGTTGCAATGTTGTTAATTTTCTAGCTTCATCCGTTTTTGGCTGAACAAATTTATAATCAATCTTTATCAAGTCAAATGAAACTTTTAGATTCTGCAATTCTTTGATTAATTGATTGTTTACACCTTTTTCATTATTTTCTACCAATATTTCAATAATCGTTGACATTGTCTGTTTTTGTTCTCCAATTCGTTGTACTATTTTTTTATTTGGGGCTGCTTTATTCAAAGCACATGCATAATACATTGATTCAATCCACCCGCCAGTAAGTATTAAAGCAGACGTGTTTTTCCTTTTCTCATTTTTCAGATAGTCATCACCATTTCTGAACGCTTCTGAGACAATCATTAGCAAGGAATCTTTATGCGTCTTATTTTTCTCATATCGAGCGATGAAACTTTTATTAAAAACACCACTCAATCCTAATTTATCGGTCAAGGTTTCAACGACAGAAAGACAGCTTAACGAAGCACTGTTTTCTTCGTTTATGCTAGCATATCCTAAATCCGCACCATAAATCCCTAGATTTAAAGCTTGTTTATATTCAGTTGTGTATTTTTCAACGTTTTTTGTGTCATTCAATAACTCTATATTAAAAGGAACATTCGTTTCCTTTAATAAAAGTGCCATTTGAATAGGAGATGGAATACTAAAAATCTTACCGTCAAAATCTGTATTCAATGAATTTGTTGGGTCTAAAAGCTCACTATTAATTTTATCTTTTTCATCGGATGAAGTACCACAAGAAAGAAGCATTAAACCTGCTATAAACAGAGACGAAATATTTTTTAAATTAATTTTCATAAGTACGTATAATTATTCTCTTTCAACTTGCTAAATTAATAAAAAATAAACCTCAATAACTAATATAAAGGGGAAAATTTTCACACAAACAATTGTTTATCATCAATCTTATGCTGTTTGAATAATTAAATTAGTCCATTTGAGTTTAAGGATTAAGCCTTATGGAATTTGTTGTAATGTAGGATTTTTGCATATCAATCACTAATTTTACGCTAAATAAAAGCAAAAATGTACAATCGTCCTCGAAGAAATAGAAAAAGCATTGCAATACGTGCTATGGTTGAAGAAACAAAATTAGGCGCTGAAAACTTAATTTACCCAATCTTTTTAGAGGATGGACGAGGTATCAAGACGGAAATTAAATCACTTCCCAATAATTATCGATGGTCTTTAGATTTGTTACTTCCTGAAATTGAGCAATGTTTAAATTTAGGAGTCAAAACGTTTGACATATTCCCAGCCGTATCAGAACATTTAAAAGATATTACTGCTACTTACAGTTATGCGGAAGAGAATTTTTATTTGCATGCAATCCGAAAATTAAAAGAAACATTTCCTGATATTGTCATCATGAGTGATGTGGCGATGGACCCATATTCTTCCGATGGTCATGATGGTTTAGTGCAAAATGGGAAAATATTGAACGATGAAACTTTACCTATTCTTGCGAAAATGGCAGTCGCTCAAGCTCAAGCAGGAGTAGATATTATAGGACCTTCAGATATGATGGATGGTAGAGTAGGCTTTATTAGAAATGAATTAGATAAAAATGGATATACTGATGTTAGTATTATGTCGTATACTGTGAAATATGCAAGTGCCTTTTATGGACCTTTTAGAGATGCTTTAAATTCTGCACCTAAATCTGGAGATAAGAAAACATATCAGATGAATCCTGCTAATAAAAGAGAGGCCTTATTGGAAGCTGAATTAGATTTCAATGAAGGGGCAGATTTTTTAATGGTGAAACCTGCTTTGTGTTATTTAGATATTATTCACATGTTAAAAGAGAATTTTAATATTCCTATTACGGCTTACAATGTTAGCGGTGAATGTGCTATGGTTTATGCCGCATCACAAAATGGATGGTTAAATTACGAAGCTACGATGTCAGAAATGTTATTAAGTATTAGAAGGGCAGGAGCAGATGGAATCTTAACTTATTTCGCGAAAGATTTTGCTCAATTATTAAAAAAATAAAACTTTTTCCAGGAAATTCACGCACCTTATTTTGTCTTCTTTATATAAATTGTCCTAGTTTTATTATTGTATATTTTATTTTAAAATACTGTTAATAAATGATTTAATTCAGTAAATAAAATAATTTATTTTTTGAATTTAAGCAGATATTTTTTTTAACATTAAAAAATAGTGTACATTTGCATTATGATTTTAAAAATGAAACAACAATTACATCATCATTTTATTCGCCTTCAAGCGTTATGAAATGAGTATGCGATGATCATACATATTTTTTCAAACCCGCTTGGCAATCCAAGTGGGTTTTTTTGTGCCCTTCTGAATTGCTAAGTTTTAAATTTTATATTATGAATAAATTAACGATTGCAATTCAGAAATCAGGGAGATTATTAGATGATTCACTTCAATTATTGCGAGATTGTGGATTAAAGATTGAAACGAGTAATGGAGCTTTAAAGTCAGAAGTGTCAAATTTCCCATTGGAAATCTTATTCTTGCGAAACAGTGATATTCCTCAGTATATAATTGATGGAGTGGTAGATTTAGCCATTGTTGGTGAAAATCTATTAATTGAAAAAGGGGGTGATATTACCTCACTTCTACCTCTTGGTTTTTCTAAATGTAAAGTGAGTTTGGCAGTACCTAAATCTTCAGAGATACTTTGTGTAAAAGATTTCGAAGGTAAAAAAATCGCTACTTCTTATCCCGTTACGCTGCAGAAATATTTAGATGAAAGTAATGTAAACGCTGATATTCACACTATTTCTGGTTCGGTTGAAATAGCTCCAAATATTGGTTTAGCGGATGGGATTTGTGATATTGTATCTTCAGGAAACACTTTGTTTATGAATGGTTTAAAGGAGTTGGAAGTTATTTTACGTTCGCAAGCTGTATTAGTTTGTAATTCAAATTTATCTACAATAAAAAAAGGTATTCTGGATAAATTGGTTTTTAGGATAAAGGCTGTTTTAGCATCTAAGAATTCTAAATATATTCTTTTAAATGCGCCTAATGATCGGTTAAAAGAAATCACAGAAATTCTTCCGGGGATGAGAAGCCCAACCATACTGCCACTTGCTGTTTCAGGTTGGAGTTCTGTTCATTCTGTAATTGGTGAAGAACAATTTTGGGATACCATTGATGCTTTAAAAGAAGCGGGAGCTGAAGGTATTCTTGTGGTGCCGATTGAGAAGATGGTAAATTAATTTTTATATCAAAACAATAAAATACATATGAAATTATATAAATATCCTTCAGAAATTGAACTTGAAGTTATTTTGCGAAGGAAGGAGATCGAATCCATTGATTTGGATTCTTTAATTGCGGAAGTATTTGAAAACGTTAAAAAGGATGGTGACGATGCTTTAAAAGCATTGACATTGAAATATGATGCTATTTCACTTTCTTCTTTGGAAGTGAGCAAGGAAGAAATGATCGAGGTTGAAACAAAAGTGCCATCTGAGCTAAAACAGGCTATTAATCTGGCAGCAGTAAATATTGAAAAATTTCACTCGACACAAAAAGAAAAAGTTGTCGAAGTTGAAACAATGGAAGGTGTTACTTGTTGGAGAAAATCTGTAGGTATTGAAAAAGTTGGTTTATATATTCCAGGAGGGACAGCTCCTCTATTTTCAACTGTGCTCATGTTGGGTATACCTGCAAAGATTGCAGGATGCAAAGAAGTAATCTTATGCACGCCTCCTGACAAAAATGGGGAAGTGAATGCTGCGATTTTATATGCTGCAAATCTCGTTGGGATAACTAAAATATTTAAAGTGGGTGGAGCGCAGGCAATTGCGGCAATGACCTATGGAACTGAATCAATTAAGAAGGTTTATAAGATTTTCGGGCCTGGTAATCAATATGTAACGGCTGCTAAACAATACGCACAACGTTTGAATGTTTCAATTGATATGCCTGCTGGACCAAGTGAGGTAATGGTGGTTTGCGATGAATTTGCGAATGCTGAGTTTGTTGCAGCTGATTTACTATCGCAAGCTGAGCATGGTATTGATAGCCAAGTTATTCTAGTGTCTACGCAAGAAGCTAAGATTGAAGAGGTTCAAGTACAAATAGGTAAACAATTGGTCAATTTATCAAGGGGGAATATAACAAAATCGGCGCTAGTCAATTCAATTGCAATCTTGACTAAGAAGGAGTCTATTCCTTCCATTATCAATATATACGCTCCTGAACATCTTATTTTAAATACAAGTGTTAATACTGAAATAATCCCTTCTATTGTAAATGCTGGTTCTGTTTTTATAGGTCAATATACTCCTGAAAGTGCTGGAGATTATGCCTCTGGTACAAATCATACGCTTCCGACGAACGGCTTTGCGAAGCAATATTCAGGTGTTTCAGTGGATTCATTTGTTAAGAAAATTACTTTTCAAAAAATATCAGAAATTGGAATTGTTAATATTGGTAAAACTGTTAAAATAATGGCGGAAGCAGAGGGTTTAGACGCTCACAAAAATGCCATCACTGTTCGATTAAATGCGTTAAGAAAATGAATATATTAGAATTAATTCGTCCCGATTTACGTGATCTACAACCGTATTCTTCTGCTCGTGATGAATACTCAGGGAGTGAAGGTGTATTTTTAGATGCCAATGAGAATCCTTTTGAAAATGGTGTTAATCGTTACCCAGATCCTCTTCAAAAGAATTTAAAGGAGAAGGTTTCTGTTACCAAAGGTGTGTCTTCATCTAAAATATTTTTGGGTAATGGATCCGATGAATGTATTGATTTACTTTTCAGATTGTTTTGTATCCCAACAATAGACAAGGTTGTGACGATAAGTCCTTCGTATGGGATGTATAAAGTTTCCGCAAAAATAAACCAGATTGAAATCTGTGAAGTACTTTTAAATCCAGATTATAGCTTGAATGTTGAAAAATTGAACGAGGCTGCTGTTGATGCGAAAATGATTTTACTTTGTTCACCTAATAACCCAACAGGGAACGCATTTCCAAAATCAGAAATTATTTCTATACTTCAATCAAATAGCTGTCTAGTAGTTGTAGATGAGGCATATATTGATTTTTCTCAAGAGGAAACCTTGCTTGGTGAGCTAGATAATTATCCCAATCTTATTGTTTTGCAGACATTCTCAAAAGCTTATGGTTTAGCTGGTTTGCGTTTAGGACTTCTTTTCGGTTCAATTGAAATAGTTGAATGGCTAAATAAAGTTAAACCTCCTTATAATATTAGTCAACTCACTCAAAATGAAGCTATTATAAGGATAAAAGATAGCGAATTGATAAGAAAACAAATTAATTATTTACTTGAAGAAAGAGAAAGGATTACTCTCGAAATGCAAAAAATAGGAAACATTTTAAAAGTTTATCCAAGTGATTCAAATTTCATTTTAATTAAAGTGTTAGATGCAGATAAGTTGTATAACTATTTAATTATTAATAAGATAATTGCTAGAAATAGAACGAATCAACCTTTGTGCGCAAATTGTATTCGTGTTACCATTGGTACAATCGATGAGAATAATTTACTCCTCGAGAAATTAATTGAATTTAAATAAAAAAATATGAAGAAAGTCTTGTTTATTGACAGAGATGGTGTCTTGTTAATTGAGCCACCAATTGACTATCAGGTGGATAGTTTTGAAAAACTTAAGTTTTATCCAAAGGTGTTTTCGGGTTTAGGTAAAATAGCTTATGAATTAGATTATGAGTTAGTTATGGTAACTAATCAAGATGGATTAGGGACAAAGGAATTTACGTATGAATCTTTTATTGGGCCTCAAACATTCATGATTGATTCGCTTGCTTCTGAAGGAATAATTTTCTCAGATGTTTGTATTGATAGGACGTTTCCTTCAGAGAATGCTGACACGCGGAAACCTAGAACAGGATTACTGACAAAATATTTGAATGGTGAATATGACTTGGGTAATTCATTTGTGATAGGGGATCGCATTACTGATATGGAATTAGCCAAAAATCTAGGTGCAAAAGGTATTTTTATGTCAATAGATAAAAGTGTGGGGAAAAATGAAAGTTCTTTAAGTCCTGAGGTGCTTTCTGATATAGTCGAACTTGAAACATGTGATTGGGAAGAAATTTATACTTTTTTGAAATTAGGTTCCCGAAGTGTAGATAAACAAAGAGATACCAATGAAACAAAGATCCACATCAAATTAAACTTAGACGGTACTGGAAAAACTAAAATCAATACAGGAATTGCTTTTTTTGATCATATGCTAGACCAGTTGGGCAGACACGGTCAAATGGATCTCGATATACAAGTAAAAGGTGATTTAGAAGTAGACGAGCATCACACGATTGAGGATACTGCAATTGCATTAGGTGAATGTTTTAAACAAGCGTTGGGAAATAAAATTGGAATGGAAAGATACGGATTTTGTTTACCAATGGATGATTGTTTAGCTCAGGTAGCAATTGATTTTGGTGGAAGAAATTGGCTAGTTTGGGATGCAGATTTTAAACGTGAAATGATAGGCCAAATGCCTACTGAAATGTTTTTTCATTTTTTTAAATCATTTACGGATGGGGCCTTATGCAATCTAAATATTAAAGTGGAAGGAACAAACGAACACCACAAAATTGAATCAATTTTCAAAGCATTTGCAAAAGCAATTAAAATGGCAAAAAAAAGAAATGGTACAAATGCAATTTTACCAAGTACAAAAGGTGTTTTATAAAAGTCGATGTATGATAGTAGCGATAATTGATTACGGTTCTGGGAATGTTTTTTCTGTTTCTTCTGCGCTCAAGCGCCTTGGAGTAGAAGCGATAATTACTTCCGACGCCACAATAATTAAATCTGCAGACGCTGTTATTTTCCCTGGTGTTGGTCATGCTAAAGCTGCTATGGAGCAATTGAAAGTAAAAGGGTTGGATAAATTGATTCCTACTTTGACACAACCTTTTTTAGGAATTTGCCTTGGCATGCAATTGATGTGCAGTTATACAGAGGAAGGTGACGTGGATTGCTTGGATATCTTTTCTGGTGTAAAAGTCAGAAAATTCATCGATGCTCCGAAAATACCACATATGGGCTGGAATACTTTAATGAACGGCAAAAGTATATTTCTCGAAGACAATGCCGACGTCTATTTTGTACATAGTTATTTTGTTTCATTAAATGAATTTACGATTTCAGAAGTAGAATATGGTTCAAAATTTACAGCGTCTATGAAGAAAAATAATTTCTATGGTTGTCAATTTCATCCAGAAAAAAGTGGTGAAGCAGGAGGTAAAATGATAGCTAAATTCTTGGGATTAGTGACGAACGAAATTAAAAATTAGATAATAAAACTAGAAGATGAAAATTATACCAGCAATTGACATAATAGATGGGAAATGTGTCCGTTTGAGTAAAGGTGATTACAATTCAAAAATTATCTATAATGAGAATCCTTTAGAAGTAGCGAAATTATTTGAAGATCATGGATTCAATTATTTACATATAGTTGATTTAGATGGGGCAAAATCTAGTAAAGTAGTGAATTTTAATATTCTTGAATCTATTGCTAAAAACACAAACTTAAAAATTGATTTTGGAGGAGGTATTAAATCAACTGATGACTTAAAAAGGGTTTTAGATGCTGGTGCAGATCAAGTTACGGTTGGAAGTGTGGCTGTTAAAAACCCAATTTTATTGTGTGAATGGATAAATGATTATGGTGCGGATAGAATTATTTTAGGGGCAGATGTAAAAGGATTAAATATCGCTACTGATGGATGGTTGGAAACAAGCGACCTATCCTTGTTTAATTTCTTAAAAGAATTTTACCTGCGAGGAATTCGTACTGTTTTATGCACGGATATTGCCAAAGATGGGATGCTGCAAGGACCTTCTTTTCACTTATATCAAACAATAATGGATCAATATCCCGACCTCGATTTAATTGCAAGCGGAGGTATTTCCTGTATCAATGATGTCATTAAATTGAAGGAAAATGGAATTCCTGCTGTCGTTATTGGAAAAGCAATCTATGAAAACAAGATTGATTTAAAAGAATTAGTAAAATATAATACAAGGAAATAAAAAAGTGTAAAATTAGTATTCATTGAGCTTTAAAATTTTCATATAAGTATGGTAAAAAAAAGAATAATTCCTTGTCTAGACATTAAAAATGGAAGGACTGTAAAAGGTGTCAATTTTGAAGAATTACGAGATGCAGGTGACCCAGTTGAACTGGCAAAATACTATTCAAAAATGGGTGCAGATGAACTTGTTTTTCTTGACATTACAGCGACGCAAGAAGGGCGTAAAACCATGATTGATATGGTTTTAAAAGTGGCTTCTGAAATTGACATTCCATTCACCGTTGGCGGAGGAATAAGTTCAGTAGATGATGCTGCTGCTCTACTGAGAGCAGGTGCTGATAAAATCAGCGTTAACTCGTCTGCAGTACGAAATCCTAAATTAATAAGAGAATTATCAGATAAATTTGGTAATCAATGTGTTGTGTTAGCTGTTGATGCAAAATTAATAGACGACGAATGGATTGTGTTTTTGAGCGGTGGGAAAATACAAACGGATTTAAAATTATTTAATTGGGTGAAAGATGCAGTTGAATTAGGTGCTGGTGAAATACTTTTTACATCCATGGATCATGATGGTACGAAGAATGGGTTTGCTGTCCTAGCTTTGGAGAAAGTAGCTAAAATGGTATCTGTCCCAATTATCGCCTCTGGAGGTTGCGGTTTGAAAGAACATTTTTTAGATGTTTTTAAATCGGGAAATATAGACGCAGCTTTAGCTGCAAGTGTCTTTCACTTTGGGGAAATTGAGATTCCATATTTAAAAGAATATTTGAAAGAAAATAAAATTAATGTAAGAATATGATTCATGATAATCAACTCAAATATTTAAAAATCAATTTTATATGTAATTTAAGTATCAAAATCTTCAAAATAAAAAGTAAATAAAATGGATAAAATAAATTTTGAAAAAAGTAATGGTTTAATTCCTTGCATTGTACAAGATAATTCAACCTTACAAGTGTTAATGCTTGGCTATATGGACGCTGTGGCTGTTCAACAAACGATAGAAACGAAACTAGTTACTTTTTTCTCTCGCTCAAAAAATAGAATTTGGGTGAAAGGGGAGGAAAGTGGTAATTTTTTAAACTTGAAATCTATTTCTTTAGATTGTGACAATGATACTTTATTAATAAAGGCAGATGCAAAGGGACCAACGTGTCATAAAGGCACGAAAACATGTTGGAACGAAGAGAAAACAACGAGTTTTGATGTTATTGCACAATTAGAAAATGTAATTTCAGATAGAATCAATAATCCAACTGAAAAGTCCTATGTTTCTTCCCTTATCGAACAAGGAATAAATAAAGTAGCTCAAAAAGTGGGAGAGGAAGGAGTGGAAGTTGTAATTGAGGCTTTGGGGTCCGATGATGACTTATTCTTAAATGAATCAGCGGATTTATTGTTTCATTATTTAATACTCTTGCAAGCCAAAGGGTTTAAACTAGAAGATGTTCTTGCTGTTTTATCTTCGAGAGCAAAGTAAATGTTTTTAGGGTCTTTTAGGAAGAAGTGGAAATTTCTGATTCTATTTTTAGTACCTTTACTTCCTAAATATATATTATGGAGGAGTTTGATTTTTATCCACAAAAACCAGAATTAATTGAAAGTAAAATAAATCGAAAAACAAGTTTAACTTTTTTTTCAATGCTTCTTTTTGCTCTTGGGTTGGCTCTTATTGGTTCTAAAGATTTTCTTTTTATTTTTTTCGTTATTCTAGTACTTTTCGTGCACGAAATAGGTCATTTTTCTTTCATGAAAATCTATCAGTATAAAAATGTTAGAATGCTGTTCGTTCCTCTTATGGGTGCATTTGTGCAAGGAAAAAAAGAGTCTTACCAAGAAAAACAAAGTTTTTTTGTCATTATGGCTGGCCCGATTCCTGGGGTTCTCCTCGGTACGATTTTACTTTATTTCGGGGAGGTTCTCAATTATAATTGGATGAAAGAGTTGTCTATTTTGTTTTTATTTATAAATATGATTAACCTTTTACCCCTAGATATGCTAGATGGTGGACAGATGTTAAAGTTGTTTTTTGATAAAAACCAAGGAAGGTTTCAGGTAATTATGTCTTTCGTTTCATCTCTATTAATGATTATGATTGGCTGGTATTTTAGTCTTACTTTCTTGATTGTTTTTGGATTTTTAATGGGGCTAAGAGTAAGATCCGCTCAAAAAAAATATCAAATTCAAAAAGAATGTGAGGACGAAAATATTAATTACAAAACAACTTACCAAGCCTTATCGAATAAAGATTTTTCTAAACTGAAAGAGATCGTGTTAGGGTATACTCCCGCTTTACGAAAATATCTTGACAATGAAGAGGAAGAGATAACAAACCCGCTTCTCGCTGAACATGTCAACAATGCGTTAGTGGCTCCAATTGATCGAAACGCAAGTTCATTATTTAAGTTTATTGTGATTTTGGTATGGATAGCATCATTTTTACTACCCATCGTTTTGGCGTATAATATAAATAGTTTAAAATTTTAAGATGTTCACTTTAGGAGAAAAAGTAGGTTTTTTATACGAAGTCGGAGGAGGAATTATTCGTAAAATTATAAGCCAAAATGTATACATGGTGGAAGATGAGACAGGCTTTGAACGAACTTTTCAAATCGATGAAATGGTTAAAATTCATGGCGATAACTATCAACTTTCTACTTCTTCTGATCTAAAAATGAATGACGATGAAACACTTTCAATTCAAAAACATTTTGTTCTCAAAGAAAAAGCATCTGGCTCGAAGAAATCAATTGATGTTTGGGAAATTGATTTACATATTGACGTTATCACAGAAACAAATTTAGGGTTAACTAATTTTCAAATGCTAACAAAACAATTGTCAGAATTTAAATCATTCTTTAAAAAAGCGAAGAGTAAAAATATCAGAAAAATAGTGGCCATACATGGCGTTGGTGAAGGTGTTTTGAAACAGGAAATTAGGTCTTATTTAGATAAGCAAGAAGGAGTGGAGTATTTTGATGCGGACTTTAGAGAGTATGGTAAAGGTGCCACTGCTATTGAAATCCATTATAATAATAAGTGATAAATTGTGTGATTTTCTCTTAATTTTTTTCTTTCTTATTCTTCTTCTTTTCTTTCTCTTTTGTGTTAATGCGCACACCTCCAACAAGTTTTATTGAGAAAAAACTTTGTTTATAGATGAGATCATTGAATCTTATTGATTTATTGTCAAAGTCGGTTACTAAAAAAACGAAAAATTTAGGGACGGAATACCCACCAACTATTTTTATATCATAACGAGGAGCTAACCCTACAAACCCTCTATCAGTTCCGTTTGGGCCTATTGTGTAATGTTTATTTTGAATTACTGCGCCTAAACCAAAAATACCTGTAATTTGCCAATTATTTTTCCTGTTGGCATATGCATAGCCTGGAACGACGCCAAAATCTACAGCAGAAAAATAACTGGATGATGTTTTACTATTTTCAGGATCAGCAAGTTGAATGGGGATAAGTGAGTTTTTTTCATTGGTGACCCCATAAATATTAAAGGTAGATTTTACATACCAAGATCTTACTTCTCGTATGAAATGCCCCGTTTTTCCTAAAACAGCTTGTATTTTAAAATCTTTATTGTAGAAATACCATGAATTTATTGAAAAACCTATAGATTTTGTATCAGGTCTAATATCGTTTGGTAGTTGTGAAGTTAATGCTGGATTCCATAGATATGCATTTTTTACCGCATAACCTGTAAATGTTCGATAATCAATATCCCAGTAGGATTTACCTAAATTAAAATTAAATCCTAAACCAAAATAGGCAGTTTTCCCAAACATTTCTTCAGACTTAGCATTTCCCTTAGATGAATGAAAAAGTCGCAGTGCAAACCATTTATGACAGATTCCAAATCCCAATACTTCTTTATAATTATTCCGATAAGAAATCTTATTAATAGACCCTGGGAAGTTGTAAGATAGCGAAAAGGGGGCCGAAGTGTATCCGAAATCAGAATATAAAATAACTTTTTTTTTGTACATTTCGTATGGCAAGGAGTCTGTTTGAGCAATCACCCTATTGGAACTGCAAAAAGCCATAAAGCATAAGTAAAGTATTTTTAAATTCATCACTTTATTTTAAAAGACTCTCAAAATTAAGAATAAAAGCGTATTCTTTCGCAATTTCTAATCGTTCATTCGATCTTCCTGAACCTCCTCCATGTCCAGCATCCATGTTACAATCAAAAATTAGTGGTAAATTATTGGTTTTAAGGGATCTAATTTTAGCTACCCACTTTAAAGGTTCCCAATATTGCACTTGCGAATCATGATACCCAGTGGTAATAAACATCGCTGGATAATTCATTGATTTTACATTGTCATAGGGAGAGTAACTAAGCATATACCAATAATAGTCTTCATCCTTAGGATTTCCCCATTCTTCATATTCTCCAATTGTCAACGGAATAGTTTCATCTAACATGGTTGTAACGACGTCAACAAATGGTACTTGAGCAATAATGCCTTTCCATAGATAGGGTGCTAAATTAGCGATAACTCCCATTAATAATCCTCCTGCGCTTCCTCCTTGTGCATAGATCTTATTTTTGTCACAGAATCCTTTCATTCCTAGGTATTCTGCTGCATTGATGAAATCGGTGAAAGTATTTCTCTTTTTTAAAAATTTCCCGTTTTCATACCATTCTTCTCCTAAATATTTTTCACCTCTTATGTGAGCGATCGCATAGACGAACCCTCTATTTAGTAAACTTAATCTAATCGCACTAAAAACATCGGGAATAGTGATTCCGTAGGAGCCATAACCGTATAATAGGAGGGGAGCATCTTCTAAAATTGCCCCTTTTTTGTATACAAGTGAAATGGGAATATTAGCACCGTCATTTGCTCTAGCCCATGTTCTTTTTGACTCGTAATCGTCTGGTGAAAAGTTTTTGTCTAACAATTCTTTTCTGAAATAGACTTCTCGACTTTCTTTTATTAGATTATATTCATAAACTGTTGAGGGCGTTGTTAATGAGTTATAAGTAAAAAAAACAGTGGTGGCCTTGTAATTATCATTGATACTTAACGCTAAATAATACGTTTCTTCCTTAAAATGAATAAATTTTTCTGACTTCGTATCAATGTCGATAATTCTTATTTTTTGCAATCCATTGACTCTTTCTTCTGTTAAAATGAATTTTTGTAAGACTAAAGCATTTTCTAGAAGGGTTTCTTTGCTGTGGGGAATAATAACTTTACAGTGACTAATTTCACTCGGAACTTCTTCAGAATATACAAGTTGGTTATTTTTTGCTTTTTGATTGGTAAGTATGTAAAAACCATTTTCATGGTGTTCAACTGAATAAAGATGGCCAGATTTCCTAGGTAAAAAAATAAACGGTGACTGCTCAGGAAAATCTGCATCAATAAATTGAGTTTCAGAAGTAGTCGAACTTTGACTGTGGATTTCAATATATTTATTGGTTAAGGTTTTTGAAATAAATACACTAAATCGTTCATCCTTCTCTTCGTAAACCAGCAGATCTTTAGTTGATTTTGTGCCTAATACATGTCTGTATACTTGAAATTCACGAAGTGTATCTTTATCCTTTTTTACATAAAAAATAGTACGATTGTCATTGGCCCAAATTATCGATCCATCTGTATCTTTTATTTTGTCTAGGAGATATGTTTGATCTATTAGGGTAAGAAAGCTTATCGTATAATTCCTTCTACCTATAAAATCTTCGCTGATTGCTAATATCTTATTGTCTGGGGAAGGTGACCACTCTGCAAGTGAATAATAACTTTTTTTCTCAGCGCGCTTGTTTTCGTCAAAAAATAGTTCTTCACTCTTATCATTGAGTACATAAATATAATTATAATCTTTTCCTTCTTTACTTCTTTCTTGGTAGGTTTTACCGTTAATTGTAAAGGGAGTACTGACATCATTGGGGTTTATTCTTGCTTCAAATTCAGCTAAAAGGAGATCTTTTAAAGGTTCTAAATTTTTAAAATATGCTGCTGTATATTGGTTTTCATCTTTTATGTATTCTAAAACCTCTTCAGAATCTCTGTTGTTTAACCAAAAATAATTATCAATTCGAGTGTTTCCATGGTTGATTAATTCCGTTTTTTCACTCTTACATTTTGGTGCTTCTCTCATACTATATTCACTTCTTTTTTGAAAAATTATATCTATTGCTCAAAATTCTTATATCTAATTCTACTGGAAAATTTAATGTCCCCAAGCCATAAATTTACTATGATTTATGAATACTTTCATACCCTTTTGCAGTTCTTTGTTAATTCTTGTTTAAATTTGCGTAATTACATAACGAAAAATGAAAAAACTTTATTCCTTTTTATTGAATAAATTACCTCGTCCCTTATTGATTCGAATGAGCTATCCATTTAAAAAAATCGCTCCATTTCTTTATAAAGGTTCAAATGTTGAGTGTCCAGTTTGTGAGAGAACTTTTAGCAAATTTTTATCGTATGGTTCCAAGGCTGCTCAAAGAGACAACGTTTTATGCCCTTGTGATTTAACACTTGAAAGGCATAGGTTAATGTGGTTATATTTGAGGGATTTTTCTAATTTTTTTACAGGTAATAATTTAGATGTTTTGCACATTGCTCCTGAACAATGTTTTTATGAGAAATTTAAAAAACAAGCTAATATAAAATATCTGACGGGGGATTTAATTTCACCTTTAGCGGATATTCACTTTGATTTACATGCTATTCCATTAGAGGATAATAGATTTGATGTTATTTTTTGCAATCATGTGCTGGAACATGTGGATGATGCTTTGCAGTGCATGACTGAATTGTATAGGGTAATGAAGCCAGGAGGCTGGGGTATTATGCAAGTACCCCAAGATTTTTCTCGAGAACTTACGTTTGAGGATTCAAAAATAATTTCACCTCAAGATAGGGAAAAGTTTTATTGGCAAAAAGATCATGTACGTCTATTTGGTAAGGATTATCCCGATTGGTTGAGAAAAGCCGGTTTTCAAGTGGATGAGTTTATTCAAGAGTCTTTTTTTAGCAAGGAACTTATACTGCGATACAGATTACAACCAGGTGAAATTTTATACATCGCGCGTAAACTGTAAATAAGTTATCTTTTATTTGTTCAAATAGATTCGTTTTTTATTATATAGTTTGGATGTAGGTAGTTCAGTTTTAAATAATCCAATATAATTCTAATGAATTTATAAGTTAAATATACGAAGTAGAAAAATAATTGCGTTTGAAGTGTAACGGATTGAAATATGTGCGTTATTAATTTGTAAAGCTAAAACTTTATAAAAAACTAGAAAATAAAACTCAAACTCAAAAACCATGTCAGTAAACCCATTGTACCACAAATCCAACGTTTGGCTTGAGCAAGAGCTGACTTGGATACAGAAAGCCCAGAAGGATCCTGCGTGCTTTGCTCCCTTATACAAAGAGTACCATGAGCAAATTTTTAGATACATTTTTCAAAGAATGGATGATGAAGATTTAGCATTTGATGTTACTTCGCAAGTTTTTATGAAGGCCTTAAATAATATTAATAAATATGAATATAGAGGAGTGCCTTTTGCTTCTTGGTTATATAGAATTGCTAAAAGTGAATTGTACCAGGCTTTTAGGGATAAAAAAGCAGAAAGGGTTGTGAATGTTGAAAGTGTGCACCTTTTTGAAATTGCTGAAGAACTTGAAGAGGATTCAAATGAAATCAATAAAAAGCAAATGTTTGCATGTTTATCGCAATTAAAAGAGAATGATATGCAATTAATTGAATTACGCTTTTTTGAAAAAAGAAGTTTTAGAGAAATGGGGGAAATATTAGATTTAACAGAAAACAATGCTAAAGTAAAGACTTTTAGAGCCTTGGAAAAATTAAAACAACTGTTTATTAAAAAATAAAATAGGGTATGAAAAAACTAAAAATAATTCTGGACAGGAAACCGATGAATTCAAATCACGTTGCATCGAAACAGGATTTTAATCAAGTCCTTAATGAGTTTAAAAAGTTAAAACCTCCAATTTGGAAAAATCCATGGTTTTATGGACCTGTAGGCTTGGCTTCTCTCACATTGTTAATGTCCATAAGTATTGTAAATTCAAAAGAATTAATAAATGATAATACCTCTACTAAACAAAGTTCAGCATTATTGCCAGAGGACACAAAGTGTTTTCATCCTATTAAAGAAAGTTTAGTTCAACAATTCACAACTTATTCAATCGACGCCTCGGTAGAGCAAACCATTAATCTCCCTTCAGGAACCAGTATTTTTATTCCAAAAGGAAGTTTAATTCCAAGTTCTCCTGAAAAAAAAGTGGAGATAAAAATAAGAGAGTTTAATGATAAAGCAGATGCTTTTATCGCAGGAATTCCAATGGATTATCAAAAAAATAGTGCTTTTGAATCGGCTGGGATGATAGAAATTAGAGGAGGGGAAACAGGTGAGAAAATTAAGATATCTCCTTCAAAACCTATTGAGGTTTCTATGGTATTAAGAAAAGATCCATCTTCTTTTACATTTTGGAAGCTTGAAGAAGATCAAAAAGAGTGGATCAATTATCCTGCTAGTTTTAATACTTCAAAAAATTCTATTTCAGATAAAAGGAACGAACTAAATCAGCTAAAAAAAGAGTTAGTTGAAACGACCGCTAAAATTACTTCGAATGAAATCTCAAGTAAAAAAATAATCGAACCTACAAGAATAGAGAATTTCTTACCCATTGAAGGAAATCAGAGATTTGACTTAGCATTTGATGAAAATGAATTCCCAGAATTAGAAAAATTTATAGGTATGGAATTTGAAGTTAATTCAAAAAAGAAATACGATAAATCATTCACGAAAAAGATTTGGAGTGAGGTTGATTTAGTGAAAGAAAATGATACTTATTTCGCCTCATTTTCTTCGAAAACGGAGAAGTTCAAAATAGGTGTCCGACCCGTCTTGAATGGCATTAAAAAGGAAGAGGCTGAAATAAATTTATCTAAGTCAATCGCTTTTTGTCAAAATAAGAAACAAGAATTAGAAATCGAAAAGAAAAAACTGATATTCGAAAAGTTACAACAGGAATCCAAACTAAAAACATTAGTTGATAATCCAAGTGAAACTTTGCTTTACAATGCTATGCGGCAAGAAGAGAATTCGGCGGGAAAACCAAACAGGTTTGCAGCAAGTTTTCAAACGGTTACATTTGGGATTTTTAATTGTGATCATCCAATTGAGTATCCTTTAGCGTATAAAGAAGAAGTTGGTTTCTCCTTTTATGGTAATACTATTGCTGATGTAAAATCTGCTTATATATTCGATAACGATCAGGACCTTTGTTTTTCTTTCGGTTCAAATACAGCACGTGATTTAGATAAATTTGGTTGTTTTGAGAAAAATTCAAATACGTTATTTGTATTAGATTCTAATGGTAGTATGGGGTATGTGTTAGACTATACTGCCAAATCTATAAAAAATGGATTTATTAAGGTGACTGTCATTAACAAGAAGGATGAAAATATTGAATTTATTCATAACTTAATAAATGAAAACGCTATTAATTCTTAGTTTTTTTATTCAAATTACTGTATTTTGTCAAAAAGAGTCAGTAATTTTAAAAAAAGAATATCAAAATTCATTTTTTGGTAATATTGCCGGATTATCATCTGGGAATATAGATTATGCTTTGGTTTGTAATAGAATTGAAGTCAACGGTAGGAATGATTTTACAGTCGATGGATTTAAAATACAGTATGGACAGAAAGAACTTGAAATTATTGGAAATTATTTACCTGACTCACTTTGTGAAGAAATCAGGAAATGTTGCAGTTATAATAGCATGATTTTTATTACCAATATCTCCGCAACACATGTCTTGAATGGTAAACAAGTTTTTTTAGCTCCGATGAACTTAACGCTTGTTCGCAATGATTAGAAAATTACTATTTCTTTTTCTAATGACACAAATAACTGTTTTTTCACAAGAAAAAGAAACAGTTATTATTCAGAAATCAAATTATAAACTCTACAGAGGAGCTTTAGCGGAAACAAAATCATGGTACTTGTTGACCGATGCGGAAGGTGATTATTATTTAGCTAATTTAGATAGGCCTTACGAAACTATTTATGAATGGTTTGTACGATTTAAGGATAGCCAAAACATCTATAAAGCGAGTCTTTTTCAAAGTGAAGGAATTCAAGGGATTGGAATGAATTCATATAAAACATTGCATTTTTCTAAGCCAAATGATACAGCAGACATCTTAAATTTCTATCTCGATAAAACTTCAAACAGTACTATTGTTTTGACATCGTTGACGGATGGAATTGTGTATTGTTTTGAACTACAAATACAGTAAAAAAGAAAATTATGAATAATGAGTGACGAAAATTAATAATAGTGATTATTTTTTTTAACAAATAGATTTTAATTATTTTATTTGAACTTAAACTATTATTAATTTTTTTTTCTTATTTTCGTGGCTGTATATAGTTTCGACTTATTCAATAATAACAAAATGAAGTATATTTTAAGTTTAATTTTAATTATTACTATAACATCAAGTTTACTGTCTCAGCAGTCTTCTTCAGTGATTAGTAATTTTTCATTAAACATAAAAAACCCCTACGTACTACCTTCATACGAACTCATTAAAAAAAATCAACCCACCGTTTATTCTTCCTTATTGAGCAGTGAAATGCCTTATGATGTTTTCGATGGAGGGGCAACTCGATTCAATGGTAAAAAAAATTGGACCTTGAATAAAAAGGAAATTCGAATTGGTTTTTCTGCAACTCAATTTCTAGGTGACTTAGGAGGGAAAGACCAGATAGGAACAGATTATAGGTTAAAAGATTTGGATTGGCCTTCTACCTCTGTGGCAATTAATTTAGGGTATCGTTATCGATTTCATTCTATTTTCGCTACAACGACATCTTTGTATGTAGGAATGTTAAAAGGGGATGATGCTTTAACGAAAGATAAATACCGAAGTGTTCGGAATCTTAGTTTTAGAGCTCCAATCATTGATATTTCACAGCGTTTGGATTTCATGATTTACAAAAAAGAAAAAGTAGGTAGGCGATATAATATTAGAGGACTTCACGGTTTTAAGAACAGAAATGAACAGGTTTTTGTTTTTGCAGGAATTGGTCTTGTTGGATTTATTAGTCAAGCTAAATACCAAGGGAAATGGGTTAATTTGAGACCATTATCAACGGAGGGAGAAGGATTAGCGGGTGGGATAAAAAAACATCTTCCTGTAACCGTAAATGTGCCAATTGGTGTAGGTTTTCGCGTTGGAATTAGCAGAGCGTGGAGAATTGGTGTTGAAGCTTCTTATGTTAAAACTTTTTCTGATTATATTGATGACGTTCATGGTTCTTATTACGACAAAGGTTTATTACAGGCTCAAAAAGGAGCTACTGCAGCGGCATTATCTGACAGAAGTGGTAATAATCAATGGTTTGGTACAGGACAACAGCGTGGTGATATTCAAAAAGATTCTTATTACTATATTAGTGTAATTTTAACAAAAAATGTGACCTATAGAAATTATACCAAAACGCATAAACATTATAAATTGCAGAAAGGTAAATACAAATTCTAATAATTTAAAATATTTATTTTTTAAATTAAACGAGGTAGCGGTTGTTACCTCGTTTTGCATTTATATCTTTGTATAAAAGATCGTCATATGTATAAAATCATAAGAAATATACTATTTTTATTTGACCCTGAAAAAGTTCATTATTTTACTGCATTTTTAATTAAAAGCATGCTAAAGATACCTGGTATGAAATTTATTTGGACAAAACTGTATTTGGTGAAAGATGTTAGATTAGAAAAAACTGTTTTTGGAATAAAATTTGAAAACCCAGTTGGACTAGCTGCTGGCTTTGATAAGAATGCAACAATGTACAATGATTTAGCATATTGTGGTTTTGGTTTTATTGAAATTGGAACAGTAACGCCAAAGGGACAACCAGGTAATGAGAAGCCTCGTTTGTTTCGATTGAAAGATGATCAAGGTATTATTAATCGTATGGGGTTTAATAATGATGGGGTTAAAATTGCGATTGAGAATCTAAAGAAGAAAAAAACAAAAATTATAATAGGAGGGAATATTGGGAAAAATAAAATTACTTCCAATGAAAACGCTTTGAATGACTATGTTTATGCGTTCAATGAGTTATTCGATTACGTTGATTATTTTGTTGTAAATGTTTCTTCACCTAATACACCTAATCTTAGAGAATTACAAGAAAAAGAACCTCTTAAGCAATTATTAGTTGAAATAAAAAGACATAATGAACTTAAAGTTAATCCGAAACCTATCTTACTGAAAATCGCTCCTGATTTAACAAATGAGCAATTAGATGATATTATAGAAATTGTTGATGAAATTAAATTAGATGGAATTATTGCTACGAACACAACTATTTCACGAGATAATTTGACGCACACTAGTTCTCAAAAAATAGAATCTATTGGCACTGGTGGTTTATCCGGAATTCCAGTAAAAAATAGGTCTACGGAGGTGATTCGATATTTATCAAACAAATCGAACAAGTCTTTTCCTATAATAGGTGTTGGAGGAATACATTCTGCGGAGGATGCATTAGAGAAAATAGAGGCTGGTGCTGATTTAGTGCAATTATATACAGGATTTATTTATGAAGGACCTGCATTGGTGAAACGAATAAACAAGGCAATTCTGCATAAATTAACGACTTAAAAATATGTCAGAAATCAAAATTATTGAATGTCCAAGGGACGCCATGCAAGGATTGCATGATTTTATTCCTACGGAAATAAAAGTAAAATACATCAACTCTCTTATTAACTGTGGTTTTGATACAATCGATTTTGGAAGTTTCGTTTCTCCTCAGGCAATTCCTCAGTTAAAAGATACAGCAGAAGTATTACAGAATTTAGAGCTAAAAAATTCCACTAAATTATTAGCGATAATAGCGAACGAAAGAGGTGCTGTCGATGCTTGTAAATTCGAAGAAATTAATTATTTAGGATTTCCGTTCTCTGTTTCCGAGTCATTTCAGCAAAGAAATACAAATTCATCAATAGCTGAGTCGTTAAAAAGAGTAGAGGCTATTCGAGAATTAGCAGTAAAAAGTAATAAAGAAATGGTCTTGTATCTTTCAATGGGTTTTGGAAATCCCTATGGGGATGAGTGGAATTCAGATATAGTGATTAATTGGTGCGAACTATTATATTCAAAATTTGATATAAAAATTCAAGCATTATCCGATACAATTGGGATTGCAACTCCTGCATCCATTGATTATTTGTTTAAAGCTTTAATTCCATCCTTACCTCATGTGGAATTTGGAGCACACCTACATACAACTCCTGAAAACGCAATTTCTATAGTTGAGTCTGCTTATAATGCTGGGTGCCGGAGATTTGATGGAGCAATAAAAGGATTTGGTGGATGTCCAATGGCTTCCAACGAATTAACAGGTAATATGCCAACCGAAATAATGTTGAATTGGTTTGATACCAATGAAATTAAAACGGGGATTAATTCTAAGTTATTTAATAAATCGTTAGAATTAGCTTTATCTATTTTTCCATCCTGAAACACCTTAATAAAAGTGCAAGGTTTTCATTATTAACAGTTTAATAATTTATAAAAAATGAAATATTTACTTATTTTTTCTTTACTCTTCTCAATTTTTTCTTGTTCAACTGATAATGATGAAAAATTAGCAAGTCCAAAAAATAACAAAAATGGTCTATCAGGTATGAGAAATATTGAAACACTATTTGATAAAGATCAATTTGATGATCCGAAAGTTGTTAAACTTTTAGAGGAGCTTCACGTTTGTTCAACTAAAAATAGCGTGACTGGTGATTATTTGAATCCGGATTGTTCTCCGCGTTTCTTTCATGTATTGCCATTTATTGAAAATGTATCAATTGAAGATGCCTTTTTAATTCAGGTAAAGGCTAAAACCAATGGATTCCCATTAAGACGCCTTTTGATTTTTGTAAGGGAAAGAGGAGAATTAGTCAAAGTTAATGGTTTTGTAGCAAATCTGATCGGTACTAAAAAGTCAAAAACGAAACATGATGATTTATTGTTGAGATTTAATGACAAAGATCAAGGGCAGGATGTGTTTTATAATTGTTTATTTTCCTGGAATGGAAACTGTTATAAGTATAAATCTGTAGAGGTAATCGAAGGTCCTGGCTGGGGAGGTGCTGTAAAAGCTGAACTAAAAGATTCAATCTCGATAGAAGTAGAGAAAGATATAACTAAGCACAAAATGATCTTTTAAACAAAATAATTAATCTATTTTTAAGAATTTTCGTTTAATTGTATATCCTTTTGCAGTAATTTCAATTATATAATAGCCAGGACTCAAAAGAGAGGTGTCTATTTTATTATTGCTATTTTGTTCAATCAATACCTGGCCAGAAGTGTTTTTTATTGACACGAATGAAACTTCGAAAGGAGATTGAATTTGCAAATATTCAGTTACTGGATTTGGAAAAATACTAATTTCTGTACTGCTAATTTCTGTAAGTGAAACAGGGTCGTTTTTTGTTACAATTATTGAGTCAAGATATAGTTTAAAACCATTATTAGTAGTATTCACAAAGGCAATGTAAATATCTTGTCCAAGAAATGTAGGATTATTCAAATTGGTGCTTCTGGAGATCCATTCGAAATTTTCTTGATGAATAGAACCAATTGTATCAATGAAATCCGTCATTAATTTACCTGTTTTTGATAATAATATTAGATAATCATCTGGAAAAGAGGCGTCATGAGATTTCGCGTCCCAAGAAAGAAAGTTGCCATAATTACCTAGCGTGATTTGGGGAGTTATTAACCAATTGTTTGAAACACCAACAGGGGAGAAGTAGGATGTGGAAGCAATGACAGAATCTGAATTATTTTCAGGATCTGCAATGACAATCCATCCGTTAACATATGCTGGGTCAACTGGAGGAGCTGGATTTTGATTTATTATTTCCCAATTTATAGGCATCCCTGTTTGAAAATTTTCATTTAAAATTTCAACTTGTGAAAAAATAGAAGTCATAGAAATAATAAACGAGAAAGAAATGATGTTTTTTTTCATAGAACAAATGTAGTATTTTAGCTTAATTAATTAGCCAAAGCAATTAATATTTCTTTGTATTCTTGATAAAACAAATCGAACTTTAACAATCTTTCTGCCAAAAACGTATAAATTAAATCGCGATGTTCCGATTTGTAAAAATTTAGAAAGTTGTTTTCCCAAACGATTCGAGAGATATATTGCTTGTTCAGATAATAATGGTTTTCTATCCAAGTAGGTTTTTCGACGGTAATTTCTTCTAATACAACTTTTAATTCTGACATTTGTTCAAATAATAGTGCTCTAATCTCATCATCTTTTGGTTGAATATCAAAACATAGACGAGCACCCTTAGAATCTACCTCAAGTCTGATGAATATTGATTTAATGTCTGAAGGATAATTCAACCAATTAATTTTACGACCATTGGAAGACCTGTTTTTTGAAATATAATCTTGAAAGCCATTCCAAAAAGCAAGATTTAATTGACGGGATTCTTCCTTTGAAAACATATTTAATTGTGTAGATAGTCCAAAGATACAATTTTTACTTGTAATTAGGATTCAATTAATCGATGTATGTAACCTTTATAAGACTGAAATACACCAGCAATTACATGAATAGTTGTTTTTATAGTTTCTATTTCTCGGATGTTATGTTAAATAGAGATTCAAATATGTTAGTGTATTAAAATACACTTTTATATAATCTATAGAATTAAGTAATAGTATATAAATTATTAATTATTAAGTCATTGAAAATTTATATAGTATTAATCGTATCTAAATATTTATAGAATTATTAAGTGACTCTCTAAGAATATTCTGTAATTGATAAAGTAATTATCATTCTCTATAATTAACTAATGTTGATTTTTTATTTTTGGATCTCTCTATAATGTTGTATTTTGTTAGTTCTGTTTTATTTAACTTTAATGGTATAAAGCAGTGTAGACTAATAGATACTTCTATAATCACCTTGACAACCATAAATAATGTAATTCAATGTTATAGTAATAATACGATTATTGTATTTGTCTTATAATTAATATTATGTTAAATAGTAATTCACATGAGATATTTGCTAAACGGTTCCACTATTCAATAAAAAACCCAACGCTAAAAGCATTGGGTGAATTATAAAATATTAATTTTTCTTTATCTACACTTCAGGTTCCTCTGTTGATTCTTCGTTTTCAGATTTTTCCTCCTCGATAACTTCAGTTTTAATTGGAGTAGCTTTTGGTTTATCAACTTTAACTTCAATTGCATTTAATCCTTTAGGACCTTTTTCTGTTCGGAAAACAACTTTGTTTCCTTCTTTGATTTCTTCTAAATGTCCATTAATATGTGTGAAAATACTTTCTTGTGAATCTTGACATTTGATAAATCCATATCCTTTTGAACTATCGAAAAAAGTAACTGTACCTGTTCTTAATCCATCATTTTCGTCAGCTTCTTCACGTATTGGAACTCCCAATGAAATATTTTCAGCAATCACTTTCTTTTTCTTAGCTGGATCTGGTGGTGTTGCAGATAAGTTACCATTTTCATCAACATACATAAGCATATCTTCAAAAGCACTTGAACCTGGATTAGCTTTTCTCTCTTCCTTTATTTTGGCTTTATCTTCTTTCTTTTTTTTCTTTTTATTTTCCTTTTCTTTTTTATTCCAAGTTTCTTGAGATTTTCCCATGCTTTATTATATGATTTTAATTATTAAAAATGGTAATTCTCAATTCTAAAGGAATGTCTAATGAAAGAGTTTTTTTGAAATTAATCTACCAGAATACAAATATACGTTAAAAGATGCTTATTTTAAACGTTTTTATTTCATAAGTACATTTCTGTTCTCTATTTATCAAGAAAAATCGTGATCAATAATATATAGTTAGTTAAAGAAATCCCATGTGATTCCAAGACGTATGAAATTTTTCTGTATGGGATATCCTATTAATACTTGATTTTGAGGGTTGTTCCAAAAATACCCTAAATTTTCTATGCGGGTATAAAATCTAAATTCACCTAGCGAAAAACCGAAAAAAGCGCTTATATTCATCATTGAATTAAAATTCATATTTGTATTTTCAAGTGAGAAAACGTCCATAGAACTAGTATAGGACATCAATCGATAAGAGGATATCCATGAAATATCAGTTCCGAAAACACCTTCCATTTTCTTGGCTTTAAACATCTTTTTCTTAATGAAAATGCGAGAATTAAACGTTGAACTTGGTATATAATTAAAATTATCACTTGGAATTGTAATGGTTATTTTAGGTTGAATATGGAGTATCCCTAGTTTTATTGCGCCAGAAAATATAAGGTTATTTATTAAAATCGAATTTAAGGTATCATTTCTCCACGTGTTATCAAGAAAAAAATAGTTATTCTTCAACATCATGCTTTGCAGTGAAACCTGAACAAATGTAGAATTAGAGAAGTTGTATTTTGAAGTAAAACTTGATAAGAATCGTCCTTGTAATTCAAGATTAGTTAATTTATAATTTGTTAAATTAGCATAATAGAATCTTTGGAATTGATCAGGCCATTTTTGTCCTGCTTCTACTACCCCTGCAAAATTCCATTTCCCTACATTGGTTGAAGTGAAACTTTTATTCGACCACTCTCCTCCTGCTCCATCTATATTATAGTAAAGTTCATTTTTTAGAGTGAAATTCTTTTTTATGAATTGTAGCGTAGAAGTTAAATTTACTTCATTTGTATCTTTATGGATCCCTAAATTCTGATAATCCCAGAAGCGATGTTGCAGCAATAAATCTAGATAAAGGCCCTTCTTTTTTGTAAAAAAACCTGCGCTGTTTCGGATGCTAGCAATTCTGTATTGATCCCTTGTCGCAAATTCGCTTATATTCCAATTTGAATAGATAGATGTTTCTGTATATACGCGGCTCGTAACTTCGTATTGATGTTTTGTTGTTACTCCTATAAAAGTTGTTGAGTCATTGAGTAAATTGAAATAATTACATAATTTGATATTCGCATTTTTAAAAATACTTTGTGCATTTCCTTGTGAAACCGGCAGAAATTCTAGGCCCTGACTTTCTACAGTGGAAAAGTCAGTAACTCCACCATTTTCAGAAATCATTTTTGCTACATAAAAACTTTCCAGAGAATATGAGTAGAATTTAGTATTTTTTCGAAGTGCAACCTGAATGTTATTGTCAGAATATTTACTATTACGAAGAAAGCCAGCTGAACTATTTCTTTCTCCTTCTATATTTAATAAAGTGTTTTTTGAGATTGCTTGTTGATAATCAAAGTGTAAAAACTGCGTACCTTTTGAACCAAAGCTGTATGAAAAACCCACATGCGGTGTTCCTGAAAACCGCATATTTTTAAATGAAATAGGATTTCTAAAATTTTGTAAACCAGTATGATTATTTAATAGGGCTAGAGTGAAAACGTTGTTTGAAGTATTGAGGCCACCTCCGGGAAATGTCGATAGAGAATTCGAAAATGTCATATCGAGAGAGTCTATCTTCCCTCCTGTTCTGTGAGAATATTTAATACTATCATTTTCTATAAATATCTTATTTTCTTGACAAATCAAGTGAAAAGGCACGAAAAATACAATATAGAGAAGGAAACGCATTGCTGATTCTATATAAGTAAGTTTTAAAAGAACTATAAATATATAAAAAAAGGGGCAAAAGCCCCCTTAAATATAGTATAAACAGAAATTACATTTTGTTTATTAAAACTTGTAATCCTGATTTTAAATTCGCTGCTTTGTTCGCATGAATAACTTTCGTTTTTGCCAGTTTATCAATCATCGTGATAACTGTTGGGAAAATTTTTTCAGCTTCAGACTTGCTTTCAGACGCACGTAATTTACGCAAAGCATTACGAGTCGTTTTGTGTTGATATTTGTTACGAAGTCTTTTAACATCGTTAGATCTTATTCTCTTTTTTGCAGATTTATGATTCGCCATCTTCTTTATTTTTTATTTAAAATAGAACTTTAGTTCTTGTAGCCCATAGGAGAATCGAACTCCTATTTTACGGATGAAAACCGCATGTCCTAACCGTTAGACGAATGGGCCAAATATATATTTAAAACTTCGTAGCCCATAGGAGAATCGAACTCCTGTTACCAGGATGAAAACCTGGCGTCCTAACCACTAGACGAATGGGCCAAAATGTATGTTTACCCATCAATTTGGGAGTGCAAATATAAGGTGAAATTCTTTAATAGCAAACCTAAATCTCATTTTTTTTAGAAAAAACATGCATTAACTGCTCTTTATTAATACGCTTTAGCAATTACAACTCTATATTTTGATGGTTTACCAGTCACCATACAAAAGCCATTTTCTTCTTTTGAATCAAGTGGAATGCATCGAATTGTCGCTTTTGTTTCTTCCTTAATTTTCTCTTCTGTTTCACTAGTACCATCCCAATGTGCTAGAAAAAAACCTCCCTTGCTCTCTAATTGTTCTTTGAATTCTGCATACGTATCAACTGAGTGCATGTTTTCTGAACGAAATTGATTTGATCTTGCAAATAAATTATCTTGTATATCGCCAAGTAATTCCTCTACATACTCTTCTAAACCATCAAAATCAACGATTGCTTTTTCTTTTGTGTCTCTGCGAACTAATTCAACTTTTCCATTCGCAAGGTCCCTTGGTCCTATTGCTATTCTAACAGGAACTCCTTTGGTTTCATATTCAGCAAATTTCCACCCTGGCCTTCTATTGACATCATCGTCGTATTTCACAGAAATACCCAATTTTTTCAGGTTAGAAGAAAGTTCAAATACTTTATTTGTAATCAGTTCTAATTCTTCATCTGTTTTGTGGATCGGAATGATAACCACTTGAATAGGCGCTAATGCTGGCGGTAACACAAGTCCTTCGTCATCTGAGTGCGTCATAATTAACGCGCCCATTAATCGAGTGGAAACTCCCCAGGAAGTTGCCCAAACATGTTCTAATTTGCCTTCTTTATCAGCGTATTTAACATCAAATGCTTTTGCGAAATTTTGACCTAAAAAATGAGAAGTTCCAGCTTGCAATGCTTTCCCATCTTGCATCATTGATTCTATACAATACGTGTCATCAGCTCCAGCGAAACGTTCACTTTCTGTTTTTTTACCTCTAATCACGGGCATTGCCATGAATTGTTCCGCAAATTCAGTATATACGTCTAGCATTAATTCAGCTTCCGAAATCGCTTCTGATTTTGTAGCATGCGCTGTATGCCCTTCTTGCCACAAAAACTCAGATGTTCTTAAGAATAAACGTGTACGCATTTCCCAGCGAACTACATTTGCCCATTGATTAATTAATATTGGGAGATCTCTATAGGATTGAATCCAACCTTTGTAAGTGCTCCAGATGATCGCTTCACTAGTTGGTCGAACAATTAATTCTTCTGTTAATTTTGCGTCAGGATCGACAATTAATTTGGTCTTATCATTAGGATCTGTTTTTAACCTATAATGAGTTACAACAGCACATTCTTTAGCGAAACCTTCTGCATTTTTTTCTTCTGCCTCAAAAAGACTTTTTGGAACGAATAATGGAAAATACGCATTTTGATGCCCCGTCTCTTTGAACATTTTATCTAACTGAGCTTGTATTTTTTCCCAGATTGCATAACCATATGGTTTTATAACCATGCAGCCCCTTACTCCTGAATTTTCCGCTAGATCAGCTCTTTCTACAAGATCATTGTACCATTTTGAATAATCTTCTGCTCTTGTGGTGTATTTTTGCGCCATTTTTCTTAAATATAAAATATCAGGCGTGTTTTACCTGAAAATGTCTGCAAAGGTAAGAAATTAACCGAAATTATGAAAGCAGTAGTAAGTAAGGTTTAAAAAAATATATAAGGTCTGTGTGCTATTTTTAACTTATTGTTTATGGTTCTTACTTCACGCACTGAAGTTCTTCTTTTACAGCATCTGAAAAAGATATCTTATTAATTTTACTATCAATCCAAGCGGTTATGTTAATGTATTCAAGCAGAACACCTTCGTTACGATCAGTGAGTAATTGATTTAGTTCTTTTTTAAATTGGTTTAAAATTGTCATTTTTTCATTGCTTAGACTTGTTTTAGCTAATTTTTTAATATGCTTGATACAAACTCCTTCTGCTTCAAAATCACGTTCTTGTTTATTTAAAAAACGATTTGTTGATTTTATGACATATTCCAAAAAGTCATAGTTCTTTAATTCAAAATGCAATACTAGATTGAATAAACGCAAGAAACTATAAATATCTTGCCGTAAATTTTGTTCATTGTCATTTAAAACAAGGTTCACGTAAAATAGTGCTTTTTTATAATCTCCAATTCCAAAGTAACTGTATGCTTTCTTGTAGCTTAAAACAACTTCTTGTTCTTTGTTCACTTTTTCTCCAAAAAACACTTGTAATTCTTCAATTTTAGGAATTAAATCAACGCTTTTCTGGAATTCCCCCATAGCATGCAGTAAAGTTAATTCTTGTGCATAAGAACTTGTAAATAATCTTACTTGTATATCCATCGAATTCGATCCTTTTTCACCTTCGAATGTCCGAATATCTTCTATCATCTTTTGAGCACTGGTAAATTCTCTTCCCTCAATAAAGCACCGCAATAAGTGAGCTAGCGTCAAAACATATCGTTGAGCAGAATCTTCTTTAATTTTCGGGTTATTTTCAAGAATTTCACGAGTTTTAGTGAAAAATTGGTAGCTTTCGATGTAATTTCGGTTTGTTGCCGCACATAAGCCTTTTATGTAATAACACATCGAGGCTGCTCGCGTCGATAAAGCTGTATTTTTACCCTTTATTAAATGGTAATCAGCAATACTTTCAACCACCTTTCTTTCTGTTTCATTTCTTGTGAATCCGCCACTTCTAAAAACAAAATTAATTTTAGAGTAGATTACTTGGTATTCCGCTAAATTTCTAAGTTTTGCAATAACTAATTCTTCTTCCTCAATAAGTTCATCTAAATTTGTTGAAAATTCACCAGCCTCGTATGCTTCTTCAAGCAGTTTCTTCTCCCACGAAATTAACTCGAACCAATAATAAAATTTCTCATATTCTTTGGCAATATCTTTTGTCCTAGAAACAAACTTCGCACATTCTTTATAGAGGGCTTTATTGTAGAGGATTTCTATATTTTTCATCTCTTGCTTCAAAAGACTGATCATTGATTGTTCGCTGTAAAATGAACGGAGACTTTTTAAGATTAATTTATATAAATGATTTTTCTCTGAGGGTAAATGCTTTATGAAGGTTTCTTTTACGAACGCGGCTTTTAAGTCTTCCTCGTTGTATTCATTTTGTTTTTCTATATAATCAAAAATTTTGAGGTAATTTTTATCGCCTGCTTGTAGCGAAGAAGAAAGTTTAAAAAATCTTTTTTCGGATTTAGTAAGAGACTTTATCAGTTTAAAAAGTTCCGTTGAAGGCTTCATAGCAAATAGTTTATTCCTTAGTACCAAATGTAGACTAAAATATTGAAATAAGCTATTTAAAAGCTAAAGTTTATTATTTCATGCAGAATCTTACAAGTGTTAGCAATTTTCAATCAATCCCTTTTAATCCTATCATTTGCACTCCTGTTATTAATCTGCATTGGAATTTAAAGAAATGAAGAGATTAAATTACTGATCATGAATATACTAGAAAGAATATTGACCTACTAAATCCTGAATTTATTTAAGCCGAATTATTTCTCCTTTTTTTATTATTTCATCGGGTAAATCAATGTTATTAATTCTCATTAGATTTTTAAGTTTGATGGCTTGCTTTTGGGAAATCTGTCTTAAACTCATCGGAGTGCTAACTACAATATTAATTAGTTTTGTTTTTGAATGCCTTCTTTTTGGTTCTAGGTAAATTATATCACCTTCGATCAAAACATCTTTTTTTGCATCGAAGTCATTATATCGATATAACTGCCCTAATCCGAGATTGAATTCTTTTGAAATACGATAGAAAGTATCCCCTTTTTTCACGGTGATAAAAGTTACATTGTTACTATGCATGGTAACTGCGCGTGAACTAGTTTTTGATTTTGAATTACTTAATTCTATTTTTGAAGTTGGTTGAGGATTTCCCAAAAGATCTAATTCATACAACTTAAGATTTTCGATGATTTCAATGAGCAATTCTGGATACTTAGGATTTGTCGCATAGCCGGCGAGTTTCAATCCGTTCGCCCAATTTCGATAATCTGTTGATTCGAAAGTGAATAATTTTGAATATCGAGATTGTGTTGTAAGAAATTTACTATGATCTAAAAATGATTCTTCAGGACTAGGATATACTCTAAAACATTCATTTTTTGTATCATCATCCAGATACATTTTCTCACCAGTCCAGTCGTGACATTTAATTCCAAAATGATTATTTCCATTTTTAGCAAGAGAAGAATTCCCACTCCCACTTTCTAGGATCCCCTGCGCTAACGTGATGCTAGCAGGTATTTTATAATCAATCATTTGCCTGACAGCAGTTTGACTCCAAGACGTTTTATATTCCTCTTTAGAGATCAGTCTTTCAGAGTACCCCAAAAAAGACAATGTTAAAAATGAAATAGCTATTAAGAATCTACTTGCCATAGTAAAAAAGATTAATTAAAAACAAGTACGTGAATTTTGGATTTTTGTTACATAACTCATGCTGATCCTGTCCTTTTTAGTTTTGGTTTTAAGCAAACGCAATACCTATTCAAATCAATAGTATTAGTTTTTAGATTTTAAAGTAATTTATTTGTTTTTCATCTCTATTCTTGATGATACTCATAATTATTTGATTGTTCTTTAAATATTTTTGTTCAAGTGCAACTCTACTACATTTCTTATTGCACTTTTTTTTTAAAAAAAATATGAATGATGGATATTTATAGAATTTTCAGCAAGACAACCCTTAATTTTAGGTCAATTTTTATCGTTTTTTACCTGTTTATTTTTGTTCAAACAGCAGGGGTCTTATTTAAAGATGGTCATGCAAGTAATAAAAAGAGTGAGACAGATCTCAAAAAAACTAAAAATAGCACTAACCATAGTTCATCTAAACAAGAGTACCATTCGATTAAAAAGATTAAAAATTATCGTTTAAAGCTTTCTATAAAAAGTAATAATGTTATTGCCCCAATGGTAAAAAGAGCTTCTATATTTATGAATTCTGCACTTTCGCAAAAGGTGGATTCTTTAAATTCATGTGACTCTGTTAATTTCCCGTTACTTGATAACTTAATTAAGGTTCATTTACCTAAAACTAATTACAAAATTGAGCATACTTTACATGGTACACAAGCATGTCAGAATAGTATCCCCACAAAAGAAATATCTTCCAAATTAAATTTACTTGGTGAAGAAGTGAATGAGTTTTATCGCGGCCGAGTGATTATTCACTATTCCGATGGATCAATGCTTACAATCATTCAATGAAATAATACTACTTTTTTCAAGCTATTATTCTAATTAAACCATATAAGGCATTTAAGTATTTCGAAACCTGAGAAAGATAATTTATTATCCGAATAAGTATCAGTTTCTAATCATAATAGATTACGTTTTTCTTCAGTTATCCATTTTCTTAGATGTCTTATATCGTTACTCTATCTCAATTGAAAAGCTTGTTTCTTCCATATAAAATCAATTACATTCCTAAAATTGATGGCAATCATAATTAATTCAGAGTCAGTTCGATAATTTTACTGTAGTACTATAAGTAGACAGATTTTTATTCTTTGACATTGTACATTGAGTAAGATTCATCATCTACTTTAAGTTCACATTAATTCAATAATAAGCACTTATTCAATACTTAAAAACTATTGAATTTGGAATATTAATTTAAAAATACTTCGTATGAAAAATTCTCATAGAGCATTAAAAAAATATAGGTGTATTATGATCACTTTAATAGGCCTCATTTGCCTATTTTCACCTCACTCCTATTCGCAAACTCCTGGTCTGATTTATGAATCCGCAACTGGAGCAGGTATTGCTGTTTTGGACCCAAATGGAGATGGTTATACTTCTCTTTCAACAGCTGGATTCACTACAGATGATCAACTTCAAAGTGAAATTCCTTACACATCCTTTGTTGTACCGCTTGTTGAACCAAATTCCGACATTCTTAGCGCGCCAACTTGTGGTTATACTGATTTCGTTGATCAAGGCGATAAGGATGCTGCACAAAGATGTTTATCAGGAGGGAAATGGAAATTTAGGTTAAGAATGGGTGGTACTTCTTCTAATTCCAAAAGTTATTCTGTTTTGATTGATTCTGATGGATTGTTTGGGGATTCAGGGCCAACTGCAGATCCTAATTACACCATTTACAATCCTGGCTTTGAAATTGAAATTGTTTTAGCTACCAATTTCGGAGTATTTGTGTACAATGTTAATACACCTAATTGCACACCTGTGATCTCATACCCAGGCACAACTAATTATCAGAAATCTATTGCTTTAACTACTATTTGCGGAACTCCCGATTATTTTTTAGATTTTTTTGTGACTTTTAGTGATTTAACCAGTGTTTTTGGTATTACAACTGCTACTCCCATGCGATTTGGTATTGTGAGTAATACGAATTCAAAAACATCCACCGTATGCAACCCTTCCTCCGCTTCTGATGTTGATGGAGCTGGAAGTTTTGTAAACGTAGGTACCGCTTTTACATCTGTAGTTGATGCTCAAGGTCCCTGTGCTCCTGATGGAACAGGATGTTTACTTCGGTCTACTTGTCCAGTTATCACTAGTAGTTTAACAGCAGGTGTAACAGTAATTTCTGGAACCTCCACAGAGGCAACCGGTACTTTAATTAATTTATATAAAAATGGGGTTTTAATTGGTTCTGCATCAGTTACTGCTGGAACATGGTCTATTTCGGGTTTGACATCCCTGATAAGTGGAGATGTTATTAATGCAACAGCCACAGCTTCAGGTGAATTTGTTTCTTCAGCAAGTTGTAGTTCTTCAACTGTTTCTGGACCTAGTTGTACAGCAGCCATTTCGAGTGCGTTTGTCTGTGCAAATAGTAAATCCGTGCAAGGTGTTGCTACCGTAGGTTCTACGATTAGAGTATACAGTGCTGCCGGGGTTTTAATACCTTGTGCTTCGGGTACCGTTTGGAATTCAGGTTCATCTACAATCACAGCATCTACAATTCCTTCCATACTCACGCCTAGTTCTGATAATTTTTTATGGAAATGCGGAGGATCAGGAGCAAGTGCGGCATGTACTATTTCAGGACCAACCTGTTTGACAAGTGGTAATTATTATTTAACAGCGCAATCTGCTGGTCAATGTGAATCTACTCCTTTATGGATTTGTAATGATTTATCTTCAACAACCGCAACGCCAACAATATCAACAACTATCACAACTGCAACAACATCTGTTTCTGGGACTATTCCAGCACCAGATAATTTGGTGCCAGTGACTGTTTATTTATATAAAAACAATATATTAATGGGCAGTATTTCAACAAGTAATGGGATTTGGACCATTACTGGATTGGTCTTCTCTGCTTGTGATGTAGTGAAAGTCAAAGCAATAAAAACAGGTGCAAGCGCAAAGTGCTCGTCTTTATTTTCAATTTCCCAAACAATTAGCCCTGGAATCACTTCTCCGCCAATTATCGCGGACCCTTTATGTATATTAACATCGATAAATACAGTAACTGGTTTTTCTTCAGAAACAAACGGAACAAATATCCAACTATATGATAATGGGATTGCGGTAGGAGCCGTCACTACTGTTCTAAATGGAGTTTGGAGTGTTACTGGAATAAATATTCTTCCAGGACACACAATTACAGCTAAAGCCACAAAAACGGCCAATTGTAGTTCGCAAAGTGTTGCTTCTAATGCAGTTCTTGTTTCTACTCAATCTTTAGCTACCACGTTAGTAGTTACAACAAATCCTATCATTGAACAGTCATCTTCTATTTACGGTACATATTCCACGAATGGTTCTTCAGTTCAGTTGTATTTAGATGGTTCCGCAATAGGTTTACCAGCGATTGTTACTGGTGGTATCTGGTCAGTAACTGGTCTAGCATCTTATGTTTTAACGACTGGCGGTATAGTGACTGCAAAAGTAACCCAAGTAGGCAAATGCCCAAGTCTTGCGGTTTCGGGAGGAACAGTAGTTTGTCTTCCTCCAGTTGCTTCCTTAACTGTGCTGCCGCCAAGTGCAGTGTTAGTTGTGGGAACTACCATTTCAAATATACAAGTATCATCATCATCTCCGACTACAATCTATCAATTATATTTAGCCGACGGAATAACTGCTACAGGAAGCTCTGTAAAAGGAAATGGAGGAACAATTACATTAACTTCAGGAGTATTATTAGGACCCACAACTCTTAATGTAAAAGCTTTTGAAGTTCCTTCTTCGTTTTGCCCAGTTTTTTTAAATTCAAAAATTAGTGTATATACAGTTCTACCAATAGAATTAGGTTCATTTTCAGTAAAAAAATCAGGTATTAATAATCAAATAGAATGGATGACTTTAACAGAGTTAAATAATGATTATTTTAGCATTGAGAAAAAAACAGATACAGCCAATTACGATTTAATCGGTATTCAGAATGGCGCTGGGAATTCTTCCGAATGCAAAAGCTATCTGCTAATGGATTGTGATGTACAAAATCAAATAAATTACTATCGCTTAAAAGAGACCGATTTTGACGGAAACTTCAGGTATTATGAACCCGTTTCGATCGATAATAGATTAAATGAAAAGTCAATTATTGCCGTGAAAAATGTTTTAGGCAGTGATATAGATGGTCAATATAGAGGCATTGTTTTTGTCTATTATTCTGATGGAACGGTGCTGAAGACGATTCGTTAGTGCTGAAGAAGTGTCTAAAAAGAAGTATATTTTTCTCAAGAAAAGGAAGATGTTTTTGAAGGTTGAAAGCAGGTTAATAAGCCATTTTATCGCAAGAGGTACCATTTTTGACAAAATATCTGACAAAGATCATTTATTTTTCATCTAATTATTCTTTGGTTTGCATTTTGAATAGTCATACATATTATAAAAACAAGAAAATGGACTTTACTAAATTCACAAACAAATCGCAGGCGATAATTCAAAAAGCTCAGTTTTTGACGGAAGAAAAAGGCCAACAAGCGATTGAGCCAGGACATGTGCTGAAAGCACTATTCATGGAGGATAAAGATGTGGTTCCGTATTTGTTAACGAAACTTCATGTGAATCAAAATATGCTAGAAAGTGCACTGGATAGTATTTTAGAATCTTACGCAAAAGTTACTGGTGGCCAAGTTTATCTGTCAAATAATACTCAAAAAGTATTGACAAACGCTCTTCTGGAAGCTAAAAATTTCGGTGATGAGTTTGTCACAATTGAATTGATCCTATATTCCATGTTAGATTCAAATGATTCGGCAGGAAAATTATTAAAAGACAATAAAATAACGAAGTCAAATTTAAAACAAGTTATTATGGATTTAAGAAATGGAGAAAAAGTTACTTCTAATAATCAAGAGGAAACATATAAATCACTCGAGAAATACGCGAAAAATTTAAATGATTTGGCAAAAGCAGGAAAATTAGATCCTGTCATTGGTCGTGATGAGGAAATTCGTCGCGTATTGCAAATTTTATCAAGAAGGACCAAAAACAATCCAATTTTAATCGGGGAACCTGGCGTTGGAAAAACCGCAATAGCAGAAGGAATTGCGCACAGGATAGTTGATGGAGATGTCCCTGAAAATTTGCAATCTAAAATTGTTTATTCGCTTGATATGGGCGCTTTAATAGCTGGAGCAAAATATAAAGGTGAATTTGAAGAGCGTTTAAAAGCCGTAATTAAAGAAGTTATAAATGCTGAGGGTGAAATTATCCTTTTTATTGATGAAATTCACACATTAGTGGGAGCTGGTGGTGGCGAAGGAGCAATGGATGCTGCTAATATTTTAAAACCGGCCTTAGCAAGAGGAGAATTAAGAGCGGTTGGAGCAACCACATTAAATGAATATCAAAAATATTTTGAAAAGGATAAAGCATTGGTTAGACGGTTTCAAACGGTATTAGTAGATGAACCAACCACCGAAGATGCGATTTCAATCCTCCGAGGAATTAAAGAGAAATACGAAAATCATCATAAAGTATTAATTAAAGATGAAGCAATTATTGCCGCAGTTGAACTTTCGCAGAGATATATTACAGATCGACAGTTACCTGATAAAGCGATTGACCTAATTGATGAAGCTGCATCTAAAGTTCGGATGGAAATTAATTCAAAACCGGAAGAGTTGGATGAATTAGAACGTAAAATTATGCAATTGGAGATTGAAAGAGAAGCTCTTAAACGAGAAAATGACTCGAAAAAACTCGAAACTTTAGAAAAAGAATATTCTAATTATACAGAACAGAGAGATGTTTTTAAAGCCAAATGGCAAGCTGAAAAAGATGTTGTTGAATCGCTACAAAAAGGAAAGGAAGATATTGAAAATTTCAAACTTCAAGCGGATCAGGCAGAACGTTCTGGAGATTATGGATTAGTTGCTGAAATTCGTTACGGAAAAATCAAACAAGCCGAAGAGAGTTTAGAGCGAATAAAAGAAAAACTTCATGAAATGCAGCTTCATTCTAAAATGATTAAAGAAGAAGTTGATGCAGAAGCAATCGCAGAAGTAGTTTCGAAATGGACTGGAATACCAGTGAACAAAATGATTGAAAGTGAAATTTCTAAACTGCTGAAATTGGAAGAAGAACTTTCTAAAAGAGTGGTTGGGCAAGAAGAAGCGATTGAAGCAATTTCAGATGCGGTTAGACGTTCAAGAGCTGGACTTCAGGATGCTAGAAAACCGATTGGCTCATTTATTTTTTTAGGGACCACAGGAGTTGGAAAAACTGAATTAGCAAAAGCATTAGCGGAATATTTGTTCAATGATGAAAATGCAATGACACGAATAGATATGAGTGAATATCAAGAAAAGCATTCTGTGAGTAGAATGATTGGTGCCCCTCCAGGATATGTTGGTTACGAAGAAGGTGGCCAATTAACGGAAGCTGTGCGAAGACGCCCCTACTCTATTATTTTACTAGACGAAATTGAGAAAGCGCATCCGGACGTTTTTAATATATTATTACAAGTATTAGATGATGGACGATTGACAGATAATAAAGGTAGAGTTGTTAATTTTAAGAACACCATTATTATAATGACTTCAAATTTGGGTTCTCACATTATTCATGAGAAATTTGACTCAATTAAACCTGGAGAAGAAAAAGCAGCAGGTCAAAAAGCTAAGTTTGAACTAATGGAATTATTAAAGCAAACCATTCGTCCAGAATTTTTAAATCGAATCGACGAGACGATTATGTTTTTGCCTTTGACGAAAGAAAATGTCAAAGAAATAGTACAAATTCAATTAAATAATTTAACAAAATTATTAGAAGAAAAAAGTATTAACTTGATTGTAACGAAAGATGCTTTCAACCACATTGCAGATGTTGGATATGACCCATTTTTCGGCGCAAGACCTATTAAACGAACCATTCAAAAAGAAGTGCTTAATGAATTGTCCAAAGCTCTATTAGCAGGGAAAGTTGATACCAATCATAATGTAGTGATGGATGTTTTTGATTCTAAGGTTATTTTTAGAAAACCTATTACAGAGCTGGAAGAAATATCTATCCCTAAATAATTATTTCTTCCTTTTAGAAAATATAAAAATAACGGTAAACACTTTGCTTACCGTTATTTTTTTACTTAAAAATTATTTTTCTAGTCACTTCTCCTTTTTCGGTTTTGATTTTCACAAAAAACATTCCTTCCCCAATTCCCTCTTTTTTCAACTCAAAAGTTGTCTTAGTAGGTTGAGCAGTATATAATAACTTACCTGTTAAGTCAAGAATATCAATGTTTTTAATAGTTTCTGTAGACTCAATAAAAATACGATTCTCTGATGGATTTGGAAAAATGACACATGTCTTTTCTTCTTCAAGAGTAGCAACACCTCCTACACCACATACAATTGTTGGGTAAAGAATTGCCGTTTGTGCCGGGATATTTGCAAGCTGTAAAGGAGTTGCTGTGCAACCAAGTTGATCAACTAAAAAATCTCTTGTAAAATTCACAACGGTGTCCATATAAGCAATTTGCGTAGCAGATGTTCCTGCAAAAGGGACGTGTCCAGCTCCCTTAAAAGTGTAAAATGAATTAGGAACCGAAACTACTGCCGCTTGCTCAAAAAGCATGCGACTTCCATCTAAGTATATTAATGGCACTCCTGGATTTACAATTTGTCTATTGTAACCGACCACAGCATCGGTCGTCCCGTGAAGAGAAACGAAAGGTACAGAACCTGCATCTAACCATTTATATACAGCAAGTGCTCCACACAAGTTAATTACTCCTTTGACAGCAGATGAATATCCAGCATTCCCACTCGATCCATCTATACCTCCCATCGAATTGTATGTAACAGATGACAAGTGAGAATTCATCTCACATTCTTTATCTAAATAGGCCGTATGCAAGGCCGTAATTGCCCCTGCTGAAGAGCCACCGATAAAAATGTTTGCCGTATCAATTTTATATAAGCTTGGGTTTGTAGAGGTATTCATGTAAAAAAAACGAAGAGCACCTTTCATATCTTGTACCGCTCTTACTACTGCTTTTACAGAATTAACTGAATCAAAAGGAAAAAAACCTACTCTGTAATCAATTGAAGCGCACGCAAACCCCTTTTTTGCAAAGCGAGTACAAAGTTCTGTAACGTCTGTATCTGTTTTTGAACCTCCGATAAAGCTACCTCCATGAGCGAATATTACTATTGGTCGTTTTGTTTCAGTATCTCCAGTTGGCTCGTAAAAATCTAGCTTCAAAGAAGTTGTAGCTCCTGAAGATGAAATATTGGATCCGTAAACGATATTGCTAGTTACAGTCACCGCAGGGAATACATCTGATTCATAACGACCTCCGCTACATTGTGAATAACCATGTAGAGAAATGAAAAAAATAAATGATAGTAAAGTAAAAATTTTCATGTTATTTAGTTATTAGTGAAATTAAAAATTATTTGTTACTGAAAAAAATTAGGGAAAAATCACCCCTCGATAAGCACTTATATCCAATGTTCGTATCGTAGAATTATATGTTTTATTGATTGATTTAATTATTTCATTCGTAATTAAAGCATTTCCGCGCGGTGTTAAATTTAATCCATCAACTGAAAAGACTCCTCCCGACACGAATTTAGAAGAAAGTGTAACTCCATTTTGAGGGAAGCCCACAGTAATTTTTTCAAATAAAGCGTTAATATTTGAAAAAGCTAATCCAGCGTTATTTGCAATGGAAGCCAAACTAGAATTAAATGCTAAAGTGGTCGATTTTATGGTAGCAATTTCTTCTAATGTTAAAATGTATTTCTCAGGAATGCCACCAGATGTGGATCCCATCCCGAAACATTTAATAGAATCAAGAGGGACGTTCAGCAGTACTAATTCACCTTTTTTAGCCCATCTAAAACCAGATGGTGAGCTAGAATCATTAATTATAAAAGGATTAGCGCCTTCCACATATGTACCAAAGTTTAATGCCGCAAGTGCTGTATTTAAAGATGCTGCTTTTTCAGCGCTTAATGTTAATCCATTCCATGGAATAGTTGTGAAATAAGGATACTGAGTCACATCGGGAATGTTTGTCAAAACACCACGTGATCCATTCGATGTAATTGTATTTACTGCCAGATTAACATCCGATTCAAAATTCACAGATGCAGGTAAATTTACTCCAGAACCACCGCTTAGAGCGTAATCTAAAATATCACTTTCACCAATCATGAGCGTAAAAAAGGTAGGATTTAATGCGGTAATATTATTTAGAAGTGAAGAGGTGTTACTTGATGTTATACGTGCAAAAAACGGATCAGTATCTGCAAAAAATGAGTTGTTTATGTCAATTGCTTTTAAGTCTGGAACCCCTAGATTTGTATATGGGTTGGTTGCTGAATAAAGATTAGAAAAAATACTTGGATCACCTGAAGAAGCAATTCTAATTGGAGAAAGTGATGAAATGCCATTGCAATCTGTTTTATAGCCTAATTTCATTTTTGATTTCCCACTGATGTTAGTTCCTACTGAACTAAAATCAATAAAGGGACTTACCAAAGCCAGCGAACCAATTGTTTGTAATTGTTGGGCTAGAAGTGATGCAACTGAAAATTTTTGTCCGTCTTCTGATAACGCATCATCCGTATAACCAGCTATTGCGTTACCACCAATCATAACTATTCGCTCAGGATTGATTAACCCTTTTTCAGGATCAATATTCTGAATTTTTGGTTTACAGCTAACTAATAAAATACTAGAAGCTATAACTAAAAACAGTATTTTTTTCATTTTTAAATAGTTTGTTGTCGTTTTTCTCATCTTTTACTATTAAAAATTATAAGCAAATGAAAATCCAGTTGCAATTACATTCGTTCGATAAATTCCGCTCAACTGCGTTTCAATATTTGTATCCTCTCTTTGCAGACTCGTATATAAAATAGACATGTTTAACACCATTTTTGAATTCAATTTATATCCAAATCCAGTTGTGACCGAAATCCGATTAGCATCTGGTGTTTCTGGTGTGACATACCCATTTTGAACCGGTGTTACCCCATAAGATGATCCAAAACGTAATGACATCGAAGGGTTTAATTTGTATTGAGCTCCTAGTCGAATAACGAATGAATTTTTATACATTCGAGCAGACTTTGTATCTACCAAGGATGAAGTATTTTGTTGATAATCAAAAGCAAGCGTATCGTATGATTTCCAGCCACCAAAATTAACTTCAGAACTTAACTCGGTTTTTTCAGTCAAGTTGTAAGCTAAGCCACAGGAAATAATTTTTGGCAAAGGAAGTGAAGATGTGAAAGTGCCGCTTGGGAAACTAGAAGCTAAACCGGATGGAACAGTAAAAATAGCTTCCCCTTTTTCAATCGACATGTCAACTTGTGAACGATAATCTAATCCTATTTTTAATCTTTCTGAAGCTCGAATAAATACGCCAATATTATAACCAAACCCTTTTGCTTTTCCCTGCAATTCCGCTTTACCGTACACGCTATTTTCATCCACTACAGGAATGTCTTTTTGCAGATTTACACTTCCGATAGAATATACAAAACCCGCCCCTATTCCAATGTAATCATTCACTCTGTAGCTAATTGTTGGTTGAAAGAATATTGCCTTTAATTCTAATCGAGTTAGCGCGAAACGACCTACCCAACCATCCTCATACGAGACAGTGCTGCCAAATGGAGTATATATTCCAAACCCTACTTTTAAATTACTTAGTTCATGTCGCTGATAAACTCCATAGGCACTAAAGGGAGTGCCGATTGGAGAATTAGATCGATTAAAAGTGTGACTATTTTGATCTTCAAATAAAATTTTAGAAAAAACAGCAGTTCCGCCAATATTTATTTCTGACTTATTGTAAAAAGCACCAATTCCTGGATTGTAAAAAATATAACTAGCATCTTGCAATAAAGCTGTCCCTGCACTTGCCATACCTTGCTGCGCTTGTCCTTGAAGAGCAACTTGAAAACCTTGGTTATATGAGCAAAAAGGAAGAAGAATTAAAATGGAGGATAGTAGTTTTAGCATATATTACATCTTTTATATGTTAAATATACATTATTTTATGGAAATCAATGCATTTTTTAATAGCGTGGTCATTTTTCTTTTTAATGATTCTTTTCTAATAATACCAAAGTCAAAATTTTATGAATTGAATTTTATAGTCCTAGGTTACAATTAATAATCCTTTTCAGTTATCTTTTTTTTCGTAAAATGCCCTTTCGATTAGCTGAAAACCTTACTTTTGCAAATAATTAGTTAAAAATTAAGTAAACCGAAACAATGAGTACAGCATTAGGGAATCATATTCTAGTTGAATTTATGAATTGCGATCCGCACATTATGAACGATGTAGCGGCGATTGAGAAAGATATGGTTGCAGCAGCGCAAAAAGCTGGAGCGACGGTTATTAACTCAACATTTCACCATTTTTCACCCTATGGTGTTTCAGGTGTTGTAGTGATTCAAGAAAGTCATTTAGCTATTCATACGTGGCCAGAATATGGTTACGCAGCAGTTGATTTATTCACCTGTGGAGAAATGGATGCATGGATTTCATTTGATTGGTTGAAAGAAGCTTTTGGCGCAAAATCATATTCTGCACTTGAGATGAAGCGTGGTTCTGTAAAGTTATTACAAAGAAATGATTTCGATATGACTAGCATGCGTCAAAAAGCTAGTGAATGGGCAAATCCTGATTTCTACACACGAAACGTTTGGTTTACAGATAAAGATGATATGCAAGCCTTGTCTTTGCGTTTTACAGGAGAAGTGTTTTATGATGTGCAATCTCCTTTTCAACGTGTTAGAATTCTTGAATCATACAAATATGGAAAAATGTTAGCCCTTGACGACATGGTTATGACGACAATTCAAGATGAGTTTCATTATCATGAGATGATATCTCATCCAGCAATGTTTACCCATGGAAATGCTAAAAACATTCTAGTGATTGGTGGCGGTGATGGTGGGTCTATTCGAGAAATTCTGCGTCATGAAGGTGTTGAAAAAGTAACAATGGTTGAAATTGATGGCGAAGTTATTAAAGCTTGTAAAGAATTTTTACCCGAAATTGCTAATTCATTCGATCACCCAAAATTAGAATTATTAGTAGATGACGGAATTGAATTTATTAAAAATGTAAAACCAGAGTCGTATGATATTATTATTGTAGATGGTTCCGATCCAGTTGGTCCAGCGGAGGGTTTGTTTTCAGTTGAATTTTACACCAATTGTTACAATGCGTTGAAGAAAGATGGTATTATGTTAGCTCAGGGTGAATCACCAAAATTTAATGAGAAAGCTTTTACAGAATTGAATCATACATTACAAGATATTTTTGGAGAAAATAAAGCGCCTATTTCTTTGTTCTTTGTCCCAACTTATCCAACAGGAATGTGGTGTTTTCAATATGGGATAAAAGGAGATAAACACCCGAAATATGTCACAAATGAAGCAGAAATAGATGCTTTTTCTGAAGCGAATGGACTTCGTTATTACAATGCTGATGTTCATAAGGGAAGTTTTGCTACTCCTAATTTTGTAAAAACATTACTCAAGAAATAAATATGTCAAACTTCGATCCGAATGGTGTAGGTATAGCAAATGGTAATTTATTTGGTTTCCCTGTAAGCGAAGCAGAAGCAGATATTGTCATTATTCCAATTCCTTGGGATGCTACGGCGTCTTACGGAAAAGGAACAAGTGAAGGTCCGAAAGTAATTTTAGAAGCTTCTACTCAATTGGATTTTTATCACCCAAAATTGAAAGATGCTTGGAATACAAAGGTATACCTCGCTCCTATTTCTCAAGAATGGTCAAAAATAAATTCAAAATTGTGTATTGAAGCAATCGAATATATTTCTTTTTTAGAAGAAGGTGGAGACATCAATGACAGTATTGATTTTCAAAATACTGTCAATACAATTAATGAAGCACAAATAGCCTTAAAAAATAATCTCAAAGAAAGATCTTTGGAATTAATGAATCAAGGTAAAATAGTAGGTGTTTTAGGAGGTGAACATAGTGTTCCTTTAGGGCTGTTCGAAGCGATTGATTCGACAGGAAAACCGTTTGGAATTCTTCAAATTGATGCACATGCTGATTTGCGTAATGCGTATGAAGGTTTTGTTCAATCTCATGCCAGTATAATGTATAATGCTTTAGAAAACTGTAAAAACTTAACAAAATTAGTTCAAGTTGGTATACGTGATGTTGCACAATCTGAGGTAGACCTAATTAGTTCAAGTAATGGTAGAATTTCTACCTACTTTGATTGGGATTTGAAAGAAGGTCAATTTAACGGTGTAACTTGGAATTCTCAAGTTGATAAAATCGTAAGTGAACTTCCCGACTTAGTGTATATATCTTTTGATATTGATGGTTTATCTCCAGAACTATGTCCAAATACAGGAACTCCAGTTGTTGGTGGATTTAAATTAGAAGAAATTAATTATTTGCTTTTCAAAGTAGCAGAATCAGGAAAAAGAATCGTTGGGTTTGACTTAAACGAAGTTTCACCCGGTAAAGACGGAGATTGGGATGCGAATGTAGGCTCTAGAGTACTTTGGAATGTTGTTTGTGCAGTCGAGAAAAATAGGAGAATTCTTAAATAAAATAAAGTTGTCTTTTTTATGACTACTTTTATTTCAGCCAATTATTTATTTTGTTGTGAAAAAGGTGTTGTTTTTTTTATCGATCATTGCTAGCGTTGGATTACTTATTTCCTTTGCAGTCGTACTTTTAGGAGCAAGTACTGATTTACTAGGCATCCAGTTAATTATGTGCTCAATTGTAGGTTTTTGCACTTTTTTTTCGCTCTATATTATACGAAGAGGAGACTCTAAATACTTTAAAATTTTCCTTGGGGTAGGGTTATTATTGTTTTCGTTATTTTGTTTGGGGATATATAGAAACGATTTTTTACACCTTTTATGGCCTTACCTAATTTCTGGGATTAGCTTTCTATTAGTTTCTGCGATTTATTACTCCGTAAAAAGATCAAATAAAATACTTTCTTTTTTATCTCTTCTTAGTCTAATTAGCACTGGAATATCTCTAATAGCCATTTTAATTTTTCAGGTAACCGACCCATTTTATTACAAAATTGCACTTATAATCCTAAGTATCACTTCTGGAATAATTTTTCTGTCCACTTTATTCAGCCCTAAGACTAAAGAAAATTAGTGATTTTTTTTCAAGAAAATACTATTCAATAAAAGTTCCAAACGAATAGATTCTTTGCAACCAATATTCTGACGTTTCAAGATCTGTAATTATCACACCTTTTGAAGAACTGGCATGTATCATTTTTAATGGAGCCCCTTTTTCAGAGAGAATAATCCCTACGTGAGAGACGCCTGAACCATTGTCAAAAAAAATGAGATCTCCCATTTGTGCATTCTTACGCTTCACTTTTACTGACGCATGTTCTTGATCCACGGCTCGTCTAGGGATAGACTTGTTAATTTTTTTCATCACATACCCTGTAAAACCACTGCAATCAAAACCGCTGGGGTCTACTCCGGCCCATACATAAGGAACCCCAATCTGTTTTTTAGCATATGCTACAACTTCATTTCTTTTCTTATTTGTCAGTGGTGAATCTTTTACTGCTTCATTATCCTTACTTTCGTTTCCTCGCTCTAGGCTTGGTATTTTGTCAAATAAACCGAGAATGCTCGTTTGAACTTGGGTTGCTTTGGTTGTGTTTTCTTGGAGCATCAGATCATCTATCCACGACATCATATCACTTTTCAAGAAAATAAGTTCATTGATGTGGGCGTTAAATATTTTCGAACCATCATTAGAATTCTTGACTTCTAAAAACAATTCTCTAGCCTCATTAAGAGCTTCAGAATGATGTTTTAGCCAATATTCATTTTGAGATAACTGAAAAAGACTTAAACTTTTGTAAAATTTTGGCATCATAGAAAAGTCTAAATCAGGTTTATCTAATAATAAGTTCGCCTTTCTATACACCATCTTATAGTGCCCCTGAGAATATAGCATTTCTAATTTATCAAAACTTCGTATCTGACTGAACAGCGAAGGAGAAACCATCATGAAAACAAACAAACAAACCTTGCTGAAATTTAGTTTTTGCATAAAAATTGAATATAGGCTAAGTTCGAAAAAAAAACGTTTTCATTTTTTTTAATCTCACAAAAGCTTTAACAACAAAATGTTTATGATTAAAATAGGTGAAAGTTGAGTAGAAAAAACAAGTTAGTGAGAATCGTTTGGGAGTTTGTACTTCAATTTAACAATATTTTTAACTGTTTACTTTTAACCTAATTGTCATTGTTCTGTTTTTAGTTATATTTATACTATAATTTATCTTTTCAATAATATATATATGATTCGTTTCTTTTTATGTGCCTTCATTCTATTTTTTGTTAATAGTCCCTTTGCACAAGTATCTTCGAATAAAGTTAATACTACGCTCAAATTTGAAGAAGTGATGATGTACATTGATAAAATGTATGTAGATACTATCAATAAGCAACAACTTACAGAGGCAGCAATTGTTGCGATGCTTGAAAAATTGGATCCGCATTCCGTTTATATTTCCAAGGAAGAAGTTGATGGAGCTAACCAGCAAATAGATGGTAGTTTTGTAGGAATCGGAATTCGTTTTCAAATATTAAAAGACACTTTGCTCGTAGTGGCCACAATTCCAGGAGGTCCTTCTGAAAAACTTGGTATTTTAGCTGGTGATAAAATTGTCAGCGTTGAAGGTAAAAATGTTGCGGGCATTGGTTTGAAAACGGGTCAAGTGCGTGAAAAATTAATGGGAGAATTAGGTTCGAAAGTTAAAATCGAAATTTTAAGAAAGCACGCTAAGAAAAAAATATCCTACGTAATAACTAGGGATCGTATTCCTGTCAATTCAGTTGATTGTTATTACATGGTGACCCCTGAAATTGGATACATAAAGTTAAATAGCTTTTCAAGATCTACTTCCGAAGAAATGCGGAAAGGAATTATAGATTTAAAAACAAAAGGAATGAAACACCTTATTTTTGATCTTCAAGGTAATGGAGGGGGGTTACTATATGCGGCACAACTGGTAGCAGATGAATTTTTATCTAAAAGTAAACTAATTGTTTATTCAGAAGGACGTTCTCAACCTAGAGCAGACTTGAAAGCTGAAAATTTAGGTGTATGGGAAGATGGGAATTTAATACTATTAACAGATGAATACTCAGCATCTGCGAGTGAAATTGTATCAGGTGCAATTCAAGATTGGGACCGTGGTTTAATTGTAGGACGAAGAACTTTTGGGAAAGGGCTGGTGCAAAGACCAATTGATTTAACGGATGGTTCTCAAATTAGACTAACAATTGCAAGGTACTACACTCCTGCTGGAAGATTTATACAAAAGTCATACAAAGATAAAGATGAGTATAGTAAAGATTTAAGTAAAAGATATAAAAATGGTGAATTTCAACATGCTGACTCAATTCACTTGCCAGATTCACTGAAGGCTCAAACGCTGATAACAAAACGAACTGTATACAATGGTGGAGGTATTATGCCAGATATTTTTGTTCCAATGGATACTTCGGAAGTGACCGAATATTTTAGAAGTATTGTAAGCGGTGGTGTTGTGAATTCTTTTTCACTGACCTATGCGAATGAGAAAAGAGACCAACTTTTTAAAAAGTATCCGACTTTTACGAATTATAAGAATGAATTTAATTGTGATAAAGAGTTTATGGATGAATTCTTTGCTTATGTTAAGAAAGATTTACCTTCGTTAGCGTTTAATAAGGAAGAATATGCCATCAGTGAAAAATTAATAAAACTTCGATTAAAATCGCTTTTAGCGCAAGATTTATGGGGTTACAATGAGTTTTATGAGATTTATAATGATTCTAATGAGGCACTCAAAAAAGCAATAAAAGTCATTGAAACAAATCAATATGATAACATGAATTTAGAAAAACACAAAAAGTAATTTTTTAGTAAAAAGAACTTTTCACTAATTTTGATAAAAAATAGAGCTATTAGAAGTATGAAAAAAATAATTCCAGCAATAAGTGTAATTTTGATTTTGTGTTCTTGCAATGATTCAATAAGTATTTCCGAAGGTAAAGGAGAAAAAAAATCAGCTATTGTTGCGGGGAGTGAAAATGAGGAAGTATTATCAAATTCACTTAGTGATATCGCTAAAGCAGAAAAAAAGAGAGAAAAAGAAGAGCTTGCAAGTCACACAACCCTTTCTTTTAATGAAATGTTGCATGATTATGGAAATGTAAAGCCGGACTCTGATAATACAGCCTTTTTTATCGTCACTAATACAGGGAAAAAACCATTAATTATAGAATCTGTTGATGCAAGCTGTGGTTGTACAACTCCGATGAAACCAGAAAAACCAATTTTACCAGGGAAATCAGATAAAATAAAAGTAGTTTTTCATCCTAAACCAGGTCAAATTGGCGACCAAAACAAAAAGGTAACGGTTACTGCTAACACCGATCCAAGATTGACAGTCCTTAAAATTAAAGCTTTTGTCAAATAAAATAGTTATAATTTGTTTACTATATCTTCCTTCAAGACTCAAATAATAGTGAAATAAGACTAAATTTCTTACCGTGCAAATTATTATTCGGAATTTTCCCTTGAAATAAAATATTTTAAATGTAGTGATGTTTTCAAATTAATTGAAACATCACTAGATCCTGATTCAAAAGAATAATATTATTTCCAAATAAATCCCCGTATTTTAAAAAATCGTAATATTTTATTTATAATCGTCAAAATAATTCTCCCGAATTTTGTGTCCTCAAATCTAGAAGAAAGGTTAGTATAAACAGGTTTTTTCTCAAAACTTGGAATTCCTGTTTTTTCATCATATGGCTTTTCTCTCTTTTTCTTTTCAAGAACTACGATACTATCATAATAATGAATAGAATCAACTGATTCTGTGAAAGAGTTCACTTTTAAACTTCTTTCTTCTGAATGATGAGCATTTAATAGATCAATAAATTTCTTGCTGTATTCAACAAAAGTACCTTTCCTTCTATGTCCACCGCCAAACTTCAACCAATACGAAGTATGCATGTCTTCACATAAATAGACCCCATCATCTTTAACATGATCGAATAATTCTTCGTAGGAAACAATTTGCTGTCTCATAGTATGTCCTCCATCATCGATAAATATATCAACTTTTGGTATTTGCTTTTTAACCTCACTTAAGAAATTCCGGTCAGATTGAGAACCTATAAATATCTTAATGTTTTCTTCTTCTAGATTTCTGCAATCAGGATCTAGATCAATACCATAAATTGTTGCTTTGGCACCAAAATATTTTTTCCACATTTGTAAACTCCCACCTTGAGAAACACCTATTTCTAAAATAGAAATCTCTTTCCCTCTAAATCTCGAGAAATGTCGATCATATACGTCAAAATAATGTATCCATTTATGGATTAACCTGTCATCATTTTCACGAAAATGTTTTTCTAAATCATTCATTTTTTTAACTATTTATCAATTGAGTTATCTAAGGAGAAAACTAAACTATTATATTTAATATCACTAGTGTCCGATAAAAATATGAATTAATCCTTTTACTCACAGAAATACTTTATTTTATTGGAACTTATTGATGAAATTGAAAAGTAAGCCCCCTACATTTTATGAACTACTAAATTTCAGTTGAAGTTGCGGATCGTATTCTGT